>NZ_BAABGT010000004.1:0-126123 GCF_039541715.1 Pseudonocardia xishanensis | reverse complement strand
ACGTCCCAGCCGGGCAGCGGCTTGGTCGGGGAGCCGGGCTTGATCGGCAGCAGCTCGATGCCCACCGGGTCGGCCACGATCGGCCACCCGGTCTCGGTCTGCCACCAGTGGTCGATCACCGGGATGTCCAGCAGCTCGGATGCCCAGCGGTAGGTCTCCGGGTCCAGCCGCTCCCCGGCCAGGAACAGGTACTTCAGCGCCGACAGGTCGTACTTCTTGGCGTACGAGCCCTCGGGGTCCTCCTTCTTCAACGCCCGGAACGCCGTCGGCGCGGTGAACATCGACCGCACCCCGTACTCGGACATGACCCGCCAGAACTGCCCGGCGTCCGGGGTCCCGACCGGCTTGCCCTCGTAGAGCACGGTGGTCGCCCCGGCCAGCAGCGGCGCGTAGACGATGTAGGAGTGCCCGACGACCCACCCGACGTCGGACGCGGTGAAGATCGTCTGCCCCGGCCCGACGTCGTAGACGTTGGGCATCGACCAGGCCAACGCGGTCGCGTAGCCGCCGCCGTCGCGGACCACGCCCTTGGGCTTGCCGGTGGTGCCGGAGGTGTAGAGCACGTAGAGCGGGTCGGTCGAGCGCATCGGCACCGGGTCGGCGGGGGTGGCCTTCGCGACGGCGTCGGCCCAGTCCACGTCGTCCGGGCCCATCTGCGCGGAAGCCTGCGGGCGTTGCAGGATCACGCGCTTGCCCGGCTCGTGCTCGGCGAGCTCGATCGCGCGGTCCAGCAACGGCTTGTAGGCGATGACCCGCTTGCCCTCGATCCCGCACGAGGCCGACACGACGACCTTCGGCGCGGCGTCGTCGATGCGGACCGCGAGCTCCTTGGCGGCGAACCCGCCGAACACCACCGAGTGCACCGCACCCAACCGCGCGCACGCCAGCATGGCGATCGCGGCCTCGGGGACCATCGGCATGTACACCACGACCCGGTCGCCCGCGGTCACGCCGAGATCCCGCAGGACTCCCGCGAACGTCGCCACCTCTTCGGTCAGCTCGCCGTAGGTGTAGGTGCGCTTGGTGTCGGTGACCGGTGAGTCGTAGATCAACGCCGCCTGATCCCCCCGACCTGCGGCGACGTGCCGATCCAGGGCGTTGTGCGCGACGTTCAGCGTCCCGTCGGGGAACCAGCGGTAGAACGGCGGGTTCGCCTCGTCCAACGCCCGCGTGGGCGGCTGCTCCCACTCCAGCGCCTGCGCGGCCTGCAGCCAGAACCCCTCCCGGTCCTGCACCGCGGCCCGGAAAACGTCCTCGTACGCGCCCACCGGTACCTCCTGACCTCGACGTCTCTGCCGCCGAGCCTAGTGCGCCGCGGGGTCACGAAACGTGAGTCATGTTCTACGTAACGTGACCACCCGGATGGCCGATAGGCGGATGGGCGTCCGAAATCGTTCGTCCGGGTGAACAGGTCTTCCCTCGTTAGGGGGACGGGCGAAGGGCGGCGCATGCGGACTCGTAGCTGGGTGGCGTGCCTGGTCGGGCTGGCGGTCGTGGTGGGAGCGGGCGTCACCGTGCTGCCCGCGACCTCGTCGGAGGCCTCGGCGGCGGCTCCCGAGACGGCCGACTGCGGTCCCGCCTGGGTCGGGGCCTGGCGGGCCAGTCCGCAGCCCGGGCCGGGCGCCGACCTCGCCGGGCGCACGCTGCGGATGGTCGTGACGCCGCAGGCGACCGGCACCGAGGTCCGGGTGCGCGTGTCGAACCGGTTCGGCGCCGAGCCCCTCCAGATCGACTCCGCGTCGATCGGGATCGCGGGCGCCGGGGCGGAGCTGGCCCCCGGGTCGGTCCGGCCGCTGACGTTCGGGGGCGCACCCGCGGTCGTCGTGCCCGCGGGGGAGGAGCTGACCGGCGACCCGGTGCCGTTCGTGGCGGAGCGGGTCCGGCCCCTGGCCGTCAGCCTCCACCTCCCGACGGCGCCCACCACGGTCTCGGTGCACCCCGTCGCCCTGACCACCTCGTACGTCTCCGAGCCGGGCGACGCGGTCGACGACCCGTCGAGCACGGCCTTCACCCGGCCCGTCGGAGCGTGGTCGGTGCTTTCGGGGCTGGACGTGCTGACCCCGCGCGCCGAGCAGGCCGTCGTGCTGGTCGGCGACTCGATCACCGACGGCGTGGGCAGCAGCGGCGACCGCCGCTGGTCCGACGCGCTGGCGGGCCGGTTGACCGGGTCGCTCACCATGCCGGTGCTCAACGCCGGGATCTCCGCGAACCAGCTGCTCGTCGGCGGGACCGGGCAGGCTCCGGCGCAGCGCTACGGCGCGGACGTCGAGGCCGTGCCGGGGGCCACCGACGTCGTCCTGCACATCGGGACCAACGACCTGGCCGCCGGACGCTCGGCCGCCGAGGTGATCGCCGGGCTGGCGGCCTACGCCGACCGCGTCCGCGCCGACGGCAGGCGCATCTTCCTGACGACGATCACCCCGTCGGCCGCGGGCCCGCACGGCACCCCGGGCGCCGTCGCCGCGCGCGACGCCGTCAACCGCTGGGTGCTGACCGAGGGCCGCGCGCACGCGGACGGCGTCTTCGACTTCGCCGCCGCCGTGGCGGACCCGAGCACGCCGAGCAGGCTCGCCCCGGCCTTCGACTCCGGGGACGGCCTGCACCTCTCGCCCGCGGGCTACCGGGCCCTCGCCGAGGCCGTCGACGTCGGGCGGCTCAGCGGCAGCCCCTGCCTGGCGGACGACGCGAGGCGGGTCGTGGTGTCGGCGCCGCGCTGACGGTCCCCGCCGAGATCAGGGCCGCACGGTCCGGATCGGTCCGGTCGGCGGCTCCTCGCGGCCGAGCCGTTCGACGAGCCAGCGGGCGGCGAGCGCGGACGCGGACACGCCCTGCTCCTCGGCGACGCGCCGGAGCTCCCCGGCCTGGATACCCGGCAGGCGCACCTGCAGGGTCTCGCTCAGGCTGCCCGTCGCCCCGGGATCCGGGGCGAGGGCGGCGAGGTACGAGTCGAGCTCGGGATCGTGCTGGTCCACCTCGGGCGCGGCCCGCCGCGCTCCGTGCTTCGCTGCGCGTCGGGCCATGCGCGTCAGGCTAGGCCAGCGTGTAGCCGGCCTCGACGACGGCGGCCTCGATCTCGGGGCGGGCCAGGCTGCGGTCGGCGGTGATGGTGACCGCGCCGCTGGCCAGGTCGACGTCCACCGAGCGGACGCCCGCCAGCTCGCCGACCTCCTCCTGGACCGAGCTGGTGCAGTGCCCGCAGGTCATGCCGACGACGGTCACGGTGGTGCGGAACGGGGCCTCGACGCTCATCTTCTCTGCCTCTCGGTGCTGGGGGAGCGGATCAGGACTTCACGAGCCGGGCGATGGCGTCCGCGGCCTCCTTGACCTTGGCCGCGCCCTCCTCGGGGGACTCGCGGGCGGCGTCGACGACGCAGCCCGCCATGTGCTCCTCGAGCAGCTCGAGAGCGAACGACTGCAGGGCGCGGGTGGCCGCCGAGACCTGGGTCAGCACGTCGATGCAGTAGACGTCGTCGTCCACCATGCGCTGCAGGCCGCGGATCTGGCCCTCGATGCGGCGCAACCGCCGCAGATGGGCCTCGCGCGCGTTCGAGTAGCCGTGCACCGCGCCTCCCGGGTCCCGTCGCCGTCTTCGCTCTACCGCCACCATACCCCGAGGGGGTACGTCCGGACGGCCGGGGCGTGCCTTCGGACGGTCGCCGACTCGTGACGCAACGTCGCAGTCCTCACCCGGGAAGGGGCATGCGCGGGGGGTCCGGGGTAAGTAACGTTCCGGACACGGCCACGGGGGTGGTCGCAGGGAGTGTCCACGGTCGCGGACGCGGCGCCGGTCGGGGGATCGGTGGCCGTGCGCTCCGTGCTGCCTGCGTCGTCCCCGGCGAGGCTGCACTGGGGTCGCGACCGAGGGGAGACGTCGTTGAGTGGGATCGACAGCGTGAAGGGGACCGTGACCGAGGGTGCCGAGGCGGAGCGCGGCTCCATCCCGGGTCCCCGCAACGCCGCGGACGCCTACCGCGTCTCCGACGACGAGCTCTTCCGCGCCCGCAAGGTCGTGGCCGACAACTCCCACGGCCCGGACGACCTCCGGCTGCTACTCGACATGCTCGGGCTGGTCTCCGCGAACCCCGATCTGCCGCCGCCCGTCAGCCGCTGAGTCCCGCTGCCCCCTGACCAGCCACGATGGGGTGGGGGAGGGGGGTGTCGGCGAGCGGCGGAGCGTGTCGTATGCTTTCCTCGCTCCCAACGGACAGCCGTTGGAGGTGAAGGTCGGCCTCCGGGTTGGCCGAGCCCCCATCGTCTAGCGGCCTAGGACTCCGCCCTTTCAAGGCGGCAGCGCGGGTTCGAATCCCGTTGGGGGTACGGTTCCACCAGCTAGACAAGCAAGGCCCAGTGGCGCAGTTGGTTAGCGCGTCGCCCTGTCACGGCGAAGGTCGCGGGTTCGAGTCCCGTCTGGGTCGCTCCACTCCCCAGGCTCCTCAGCGGAGCCGGGGCCAGGTAGCTCAGTTGGTACGAGCGTCCGCCTGAAAAGCGGAAGGTCGGCGGTTCGACCCCGCCCCTGGCCACACCTTCTCGCCAGGCACTTCTCCCGGCCTGGCTCTCCCGGAAACCGCTCAGCTGTAGCAGTCGCTGTAGCAACGGGGTCATCCGATCCGCTCCTGCAGCAGCGCCAGGGCGTCCAACACCCACCAGGCGTGGAGGGCGAGTCGACGAGGCCCCAGCTCTCCTCGTCGTGCCAGACGCGCACCTCACCCGGGGTGGACATGGTCGACATGATGGCCGACCAGTGCCGGGAGTGGCAGCCACTTGACGGCAACCCTGACGGCAACGCATCCGGACGCAGCCGGTCGCAGCGGGTCCGGTCCTGATCGACCCGGTGGCGGAGAGAGTGGAGCGCTGGCGGCGCGGTGCCTGAAGGCGAAGGTCGGCGGTTCGACCCCGCCCCTGGCCACATTCTCGACCGAAGTGGGCTCTCCGCTCGCCCCGTTGGGCCCCTGGCTCGGCGCCCTCCTTGACCTCTGTATGCAGCCAGGCCGCGACCGCGGTGGAGATCCAGGTCCTCGCCGACCTCATCCGCTCCCGAGACCGCGGACGCTGCACCGAACCACACTGCGACGCACCCATCCAGCACCTCGACCACCTCCACCGCTGGTCAGAAGGCGGAGCCACCACACTGGACAACGGCGTGGGCAAGTGCACCTTCCACAACCTCGTCCGCGAGTCGCCCACCGATGCGGTATATCTATACCGCTCCTGCTACGTTGGTATTGTTATACCGGTTCGAGGCGTGGAGAAGTCATGATCGAGTTGAAGTCTGCTGCCGAGATCGAACGGATGCGGACGACCGGGCAGTTCGTCGCGCAGATGCTGGCCGAGGTCGGCGAGCGGGCGCAGGTCGGCGTGAACCTCCTGTATCTCGAGCTTCATGTCCGGGAGCGGATCCGCGAGCGTGGGGCGGAGTCCTGCTACTGGGACTACGCGCCCTCCTTCGGCCGCGGCCCGTTCCGGAACGTCATCTGCCTGTCGGTGAACGACGCGGTGCTGCACGGGCTGCCCCACGACTACACCCTGCGAGACGGCGACGTCCTCACCGCTGACCTCGCGGTCGGCATCGACGGGTGGGTGGCGGACGCCGCCCGCACGGTGATCGTCGGGACGGCGGCGGCGGAGGACGTGCGGCTCGTCCGCGCCACCGAGGAGGCGCTGGCCGCCGGGATCGAGGTCGCGAGGCCCGGAAACCGGTTGGGGGACGTGTCCGCGGCGATCGAGGCGGTCGCCACCGCCCACGGCTACTCGGTCAACCGCGAGTTCGGCGGCCACGGGCTCGGGCGCACGATGCACGAGGACCCGCACGTCTCCAACGCCGGCCGCGCCGGGCGCGGGATGACGCTGCGCGCGGGGATGACGCTGGCCCTCGAGCCGTGGTTCGCCGCGACCACCGACCGCATCGTCTTCGACCCGGACGGCTGGACCATCCGCTCGGCGGACGGCTCGCGCACCGCCCACTCCGAGCACACGATCGCGATCACCGACGACGGCCCGTCCGTCCTCACCCGGCTGCCGCAGCACGCGGCGTCGGCCTAGCCCGGGCGCCGGGACCTCCCGCGATGGACCTCCAGTTCAGCGCCGAGGTGTTCGAGTGGCGTGGACCGGCTCCCTACTACTGGCTGAGCCTGCCCGAGGACGGGTGCGAGGCGGTCCGCGCCGAGGACGCCACCTACGGATGGGGTGCGGTGCCGGTCCGGGTGCGGATCGGGGCCACGGAGTGGGAGACCTCGCTGCTGCCCCGAGACGGTGGGTACGTCCTGCCGGTCAAGGTCGCGGTCCGCCGCGCCGAGGGGATCGACGAGGGGGACACGGTCATCGTCGGGATGAGCGTCGCGCCGCGCGCCGGTCGTCAGGCGAACGGGAGCGGCCGGGCCTGCTGACGTACTCCCCGGGGAGTAGGCGTGGTGTCCGCCCGTGACGGATTCGCCCGGACCCGCGAGACGGCAGGCTCCTCCTCGACGACGAGGGGGACCATGACCACCGTGACCAGGCCCGTGCGCGGGCCGATCCGCCTGCCCGTGCCGAAGCCCGCCCGGACCGCGCTGCTGACCGTCCACATCGTCTCGACGGCGGCGTGGATCGGTCTCGACGTGGCCCTCGGCCTCCTCGTGGTCGTGCCGATGGCGGCGCCCGAGTGGACCGCGGCCTGCTACCAGGTGCTGCCGCTGCTGTTCTGGCCCCTGGTGGTCGTCGGGGTGCTCAGTCTGCTCAGCGGCACGGCCCTCGGGCTGGTGACGCGCTGGGGGTTGGTCAGGTACTGGTGGGTCGCGATCAAGCTGGTGGTCAACCTGGTGCTGATCGTGCTGGTCGCGGTGCTGCTCGGCCCCGGGCTGGACGCGGCGGGCGAGTACGGGCGAGCGGTCGCGGCCGGGGAGACCCCGACCGTGGAGGTGCCCCGGCTGTACATGCCGCCGATCGTCTCGACGACCGCGCTCGTCGTCGCGACGGCGCTGTCGGTGGCCAAGCCGAAGGGGCGGGTCAGGCGGAGCTGAGGACGGCCACGCCCTCGCGCTTCACCTCACCCACCCGCCGCAGCTGCGGCCAGAGCTCGGACCAGGGCTGTCGGGGAGGGCCGCAGGCCCACACCGTGCGGCCCCGTTCCTGGTTGTCCAGCCCGACCCCGTCGTCGATCGTGGCGGCGGGCGCGCAGCCCGTGAACCAGCGCTCGGGCTCCGGGTACCCGACGACGACGGTCCGTCCGCCCGGATCCGCCGGGGTGCTCCAGTCCGCGAAGGCACTGTGCCCACTCACCACCGGGACCTCGGGCGCGAACCGCCGCAGCGCCCCGCCTCGCCGACGTCTCGACAGCGCCACCCTCGGCCACCCGTGCAGGCCCTGCCAGACCAGGAAGGGCGCCCAGAGGACGAGCGCGAGCACACCGGCGGGAGATCTGCCCGGCGACCAGCACGATCAGCCGGCGAACACGGCGGGGAGCACGCGCAGCCCGACGAGCGAGTTGCCGCGGACCAGGGCGAACAGCGGGGTCAGGGGTCCCTGGTCCACGTAGCCGACGGCGAGGTGTCGGCTCGCCTGCAGGAAGTACAGCTCGTCCGGGTGGTAGCCGTAGCCGTCGCGCACGGCCAGCAGCAGCACGGTGAGGGCGGCTCCGACGGCGGCGACGGACCACGTCATCGCCGTGGGTGACGGCCGTTCCGTCGTCTCCGGAGCCATCCGAGTCCCTTTCGAGTGGCCCCCGACACAGGTGCGGCGACTCGTCGTCGTGCCCGATCGGGGCCGTCCATTCCCCGGCTCGGGGACCCCTGGTCACGAAGCGTGACTCGATCAAAGGATATGCGGCCGAACGGGTCACCCATCACTGCACCGAGTGATGATTTTAGAGCGATCGGGGTTGACCGGAGCCGTTGGGCATGCCGGATGAGAGCAGTATCCTCACGGCGAGTAATCCCGTTCATACGATAGTGGTAGTTGGCTCGCTAGATCGGTCGGCGGCCGGATAGCTTTTCGTCATCAGCGGGGCTCCCCAAGTCACACGCTGAAGACACGATGGGTTCTTCCGAGAATCCCCGTACGTAACAGGAGAAGCACTGTGCTGAAGAAGGCTGGGATCATCACCGCCGGTGTCGCCGCGTCCCTCGTGGCGGTGTCCCCGCTCGCGTTCGCCGGTGAGGGTGGCCACCACGGGCACCACGGGCAGACCTCGTCGCCGAAGAACGTCGGCGTCATCTCGGACGGCGGTTCGTCCAGCGCCAACGGCCTGATCGCGGTCAACGCGCTCAACGACGCCGAGGTCCTCAAGAACGTCAACGTCTGCGGCGTGGACGTCGACGCGGCCCTGTCCGTCCTGGGCATCCTGGGCGGCCAGGCGGCCAACGACGCCGCCCCGCAGTTCACCAAGTGCGACGCGGGCGACTCCGCGGCCATCGCGCAGGACTGAGCAGTACCGAGCGCCTAGCGCTCCACCGGGGATGACGCACCGGATCCGTTTTCGCGGGTCCGGTGCGTCCCTGTTTCCCACCATTTCCCGACGATTTATCGTCCGCCAGGAGAAATGTCAGGAACCGGGCGGGAGCTCGGCGGGCAGGCCGAACAGTGCGAACAGTTTCGTGTCCAGGAAACTGCTGATCCCGGTGATCCGGTCGTCCTCGATGCGGAGCACCTGAAGGCCCCACGGACGGTGGACCCCGTCCTCCCCGAGGCGGTACTGGCCGAACGCCGGGGCGCCGTTGGCGGAGGTGGGCAGCATCCGCGAGCCCTTGCAGCCGATGCCGGGCCCCTGCATCCAGGCGAGCACGTTCTCCCGCCCGCGCAGCCACAGCTCCAGTGGCGGCATGTTCTGCTCCACGTCCTCGTGCAGCAGGGCGACCAGGCCCTCCATGTCGAACGACTCGAACGCCGCCACGTACTTGGCCAGCAGCTCGACGTGCTCCTCGGCGGGCGCCGCCGCGGGGGCGTCCTCCACGCTGCCGATGCCGCGCTCGTCCAGCGTGGCGCGGGCTCGCTGCAGTGCGCTGTTCACCGAGGCCACGGAGGTGCCCAGCAGCTCGGCGACCTCCGCCGCCTTCCAGCACAGCACCTCGCGCAGGATCAGCACGACCCGCTGCCGCGGGGGCAGGTGCTGCAACGCGGCCACGAAGGCGAGCCGGATCGACTCCCGGGCGACGGCGGTCTCCGCGGGGTCGCTGTTCGACGGGGTGACGCGCGCATCGGGCATCGGCTCGAGCCACGCGTCGTCCGGGAGGGGCTCGCGCAGCAGCTCGCCCCGCGGCTCGGACGGTCCACCGAAGTCCATCGGGGTGGCCCGGCGCTTGCGCCCGTTCAGCGAGTCGATGCAGACGTTCGTGGCGATCCGGTAGAGCCACGACCGCAGCGAGGAGCGCCCGTCGAACTTGTCCAGGGCCCGCCAGGCCCTGATCATCGTCTCCTGCACGGCATCCTCGGCCTCGAAGGACGAGCCGAGCATGCGGTAGCTGTAGCCGGTCAGCTCCGACCGGAACTGCTCGAGCTGAGGCTCGAGCTCCTCGCGGGTCGGTGCGGTCGCTGGCGCACTCATGCCGTGCATCCCCCCAGATGGTTCGATCGTGGTGCCGTCGAGTGTGCCGTGGACCACCGACAAAATCAGCGGGTGAGCGCCGATCCGTTCGGACCGGGCGTCCGGCGGCACCCTCGCGACCGCGCCCCGTGAGCCTGCCGGAACTCCTGGTGACGGCGTCCGCGCGCCCGTCGCCGTCCTACGATGTGATCGATGACCGGGTGTCCGGTCCCTCGTCGGTAGCCCGCGACCAGCGGGCGGAGGAAGGGTCGATGTCCGCAGCCACCGGTGCCCGCCGCGCCGGCCGACGCCCGGTGACGACCCGGGCCGAGATCGAGCACATCGCGCTCGACCTCTTCTCCGCGCGGGGGTTCGACGAGACGACGGTGGACGACGTCGCGCAGGCCGCGGGCATCGGGCGGCGCACCTTCTTCCGCTACTACGCCTCGAAGAACGACGTGCCCTGGGGTGCGTTCGACGAGATGCTCGAGCGGATGCGCGCCCGGTTCGCCGCCCTCCCTTCGTCGATCCCGGTCATGGCCGGGATCCGCGAGACGGTGCTCGACTTCAACGACATCCCCGTCGACGAGCGGACCTGGCACCGGCAGCGGCTGCGGCTGATCCTGGAGACGCCCACGCTGCAGGCCCACTCCGCGCTGCGCTACGCCGAGTGGCGACGGGTGGTGGCCGACTACGCGGGGGAGCGCCTGGGCAGGCCCGCCACCGCGCTGCTCCCGCGCACGTTGGGGCACGTGTGCCTGGGTGCCGCGCTGTCCGCCTACGAGCAGTGGTTGGCGCAGGAGGACGCGGAGCTGGGCGATCTCCTCGCCGAGGCCCTCGCGGCGGTCGAGACGGGCTTCGCCGACACCCGCGCCGCGGGCTGACCCCGCCGCGGTCGCTCCCCGGCATCGGCAGGTCCCGGACATGCGTCAGGGCCTGATGACCATCCGTGGGGATGATCATCAGGCCCTGTGCGGGATCAGGGCGTGGCCACCGGCGGGAGTGGCGTGGAGCCCGGGGTGACGGCGACGCCGGGCAGGGCGCCGGCGGGATCGGCCGCGGCACCCGGGAGCGCCGGGACGCCGGGCAGGGCGGGGGCGGCAGGCACCGCGGGCGCGCCGGGGACCGCGGGAGCGGACGGCAGCGGCGGGGCCGCCGGGACCGCAGGGACCGCCGGGGCGCCGGGCAGGGCGGGCACGGCCGGGACCTCGGGAGCACCGGGCACCGCCGGCGTGGCCGGGACCTCCGGCGCACCGGGTACCGCGGCGGCCGGGGCGGGAACGGCGGGGACCTCGGGAGCGCCGGGTGCCGCGGCGGCGGGGTCGGGAACGGCCGGGACCTCGGGTGCGCCGGGCACCTTCGGGGCGCCAGGGACCGCGGGGACACCCGGCAGCGCGGCGGTCGGGGCGGCGGGCGCGTCCACCGGGAGCGCCGCCGCGGGGCCGGGCAGGGCGGCGGGGTCGGGCAGCGGGACCGTCGGGTCGGGGACCGGGACGGTGAGGTCCTGCTCCGCCGCGGTTCCCAGCGGCACCGCGACCGGGGCGGCGGGCAGCGCGGGCACCGCGGAGACCGCGGGCACCGCGGGGACGACCGCCACCGGGTCGGGCGGGATCAGCCCGCCGAGCAGCGAGGGGAGCAGCCCCTGTGCGGTCGTCAGGACGTCGTTGAGCAGCCCGCCCAGCAGGGTCGGTGGTTCCACGGGGAGTACCGGGACGGCGGGCACGGCCGGCAGTGCCGGTACCTGCTCCGCCGCGGGCGCGGCCATGGCCGTGCCCGCCCCGAGGACGGCGACGCTGCCACCCGTCGCCACAGCGACGAGCGCCAACGCGATCTTCTTCCGCACGGCTTGCCTCCTTGGTGATGATGTTCGAGCCGGGGATGGGCGAATCATGCGAAGGCATGGCGACGGTGACCATGACCCGATCGGGAGAGCCGCCCGGGCTCGGTTGCGCAGCGTTGCCGAAGACGGACCCGATCGCCCCCACGGGTGACCCCGATGCGGTGAGCACTGAGGGTCTGGCGGGGGCCGGCCCCGGTCAGGTGAGCCGGAACGGCCGCCGACGTCACCCGGTGGCGTACGAACGGGATCACCCTCACTCGTTCGGGAGTGACGTCACCGAACGTGGAGGCCGGGCCGTGTTCCCGTCACGCAGGGTGCGCGTCGGGGATCGCTCGGGCGGTCGGGGGTCTGGTCCGTTGGTCACGGTCGGTCGCACCGGGAGCGACGGCGTGGCGGGCGCGGAGTGCGTCCGCCGTCACGTCGGTGCGTGATAGCGTTTCCGACGGTTGCAGTCGTGTCTTCCTCGATCGTTGAGACAGCGTGCGTGGATGTGTGTGACAGCGGGCTCCGCACGCGCGGTCGGGGACACGTCCCCTTCGGTGGGTGCTCCCGCGCAGCCTCCGGGCGTCACGCTGTCGCCCGGATCCGTTCAGTGTGTGTGGGAGAACAGTTATGCCGCAGGGCACCGTCAAGTGGTTCAACGCCGAGAAGGGCTTCGGCTTCATCGCCACCGACGACAACGGGCCGGACGTCTTCGTCCACTACTCGGCCATCCAGACCAACGGGTTCCGGACCCTCGAGGAGAACCAGCGCGTCTCCTTCGAGTCCAGCCAGGGCGCCAAGGGCCCGCAGGCCGACTCGGTGACCCCGCTGTAGTAGCGGCATCGCCACTCCTCCACTGCCGGCGCTCCCCTCGGGACGCCGGCAGTGGTGCGTTCAGACCCCTTTCAGCCAGGCACAGGTGAGCTCCAGTCCCTCGGCCACCCCGCGCGGCGCGATCCCGATCGCGCGAGCGCCCGCGTCCGCCATGTGGACGGTCGGGAAGCGGCCGTAGACCTCGGAGCGGCGGGCGAAGGTCGGGGCGTCGGGGCCGAGGTCCGAGCCCGGCGGCAGCGCCCGCACCCGGTGCGGGCTGTCCAGCAGCGCGCAGGCCCGGTCCAGCACCGCGCCGAAGGGTGCGACCTCCCCACACAGCACGTACCGGCGGCCTGCGGCCCCGGCGTCGAGCACCCGCAGGATCCCCGCGGCGGTGTCCTCGGCGAGCACCCAGCCGATGGGCGTGTCGACGATCTCGGTGACCTCGCCCCGCGCCGCCGCGAGGAGCAGCCCGTTGTAGCTCTGCGGCCCGGCGGGCGAGGGCCCGTAGATGCTGGTCGGCATCACGATCGATGCGGCGAGGTCGGCGGCCGACACCAGCGCGTCGGCGTCCGCCTTGGCGCGGGAGTAGGGGTCGTCCAGCACGGGCGGGCCGGTCGGGGTCTCGCTGACCAGGCCGTGGGCGTCCATGACCGCGGCGCCGGTCCCCGTGTGGACCAGACGCTCGACGCCCGCCCGTGCCATCGCCGCGAGCAGCGCCCGCGTGCCCTCGACGTTCACCTCCCGGATCCGCCGCTCGCTCCCGCCGACCAGGCCCGCCATGTGCACGACGGCCTCGCAGCCGTCCAGCGCGTCCGCGAGCGACTCCGGGTCGCCGAGCTCGCCGGTCACGGTCGGGACCTGCCGCGGCAGCACCGCGGCGGCCTTCGCGGGATCGCGGACCAGCACCCGCACGTCCCGACCCTCGCGCACCGCCAGCTCGACGAACGCGCTCCCCAGGTATCCGGTCCCACCGGTGACGAGCAACATCCCGCCATCCTCGCCGAGCGTGCCGACGAGCGGGGACCTGCGCCCCGTCGACACCCCGGCCGCCCGCCGGTCCCCGCCCGACGACCGGTCGTCCGCCGCCCACCGGTGGCGTCGTCACCGGTGATCGGTGATCGTCGCCACTCATCTATACGTCACGTGCGGTCACCGCGACACCCCGCGTCACCCGCACCCGGGTGCCTACCGATGGTGTTCCATGTGATGTGGGCGACGGCGTCGGGGCCGCCCACATCGGATCGGGTTCGGGTCGGAAAGAGGAGTGGGTCGGATGTCGTGGTGGGACAGCTACCGGGCCGTCTACGGCGCGGAGCTGCGGGCGGCCGCGGTGGAGTACGAGGAGCACGGGTGGCCCCTGATGGCGGGCCCGGGCACCGATCTGCTGCTGGACACCGGCACCGTGCTCGACGTCCTGGAGGTGCCCGCCGCGGTCGGCCGCCGGGTCTGCGCCACGCTGCGTGACCGTGGGCTGGTCGTGCCGGTGGCCTCGACCCCGCAGGGCACCTTCTGGTTCCCGATGACCCCGAACCACCCGCTGCCCGCGGAGCTGTCGCTGCACACGGACGTCGTGCTGCACACCGACGGCATCGGGGTGCTCGCGCCGCCGACCGAGCGGCCCGCGGGGTGGGTGCAGTGGCGGGTCCGCCCGTCCTTCACCGGGTACGTGGTGCCCGATGCGCACGTGATCGTGGAGGCCGTCCAGGACGCCGTGCGGCGTCGGGCGGTGGAGACACAGCGTGCGGAGTCGACCTTCGACACCGCGCGGAGGGCGTCCGACGCGGCGCTCGGTGATCAGCGGCCGGACACCCAGCGGTCCGCGGCGGCGGTCACCCGCGGGGCCTGACGAGCCCCTCGCGTCCCCTCGGGCGTCGGAGGTCCACGCGCGGTGTCCACCCGCGCGGCCGACGCCGGGACGCTCCAGGTGGTGCGGCGCGCGCCGAGAGGCGCCCGCAGCCGCACACACGGACCCGGCCGGGTCCGGCGGAACACCGCCGGGCCCGGCCGTCGTCATCGAGGCCGCGGTGATCGCTGAGTCGTTCTCAGCGGGTTCGGGCACTATGGGCAGGTGAGTACCGACCGTGCCCTCGCCGCCTCCCCGCGGCCGTCCGAGGGCGGCGCCATCCCCGCGGGCCTGGGCCTCGGCCCGGTGGCCGAGGAGCAGAAGCGCCGCGACCTGCGCAAGATGAAGATGGTCGCCACCGGGTTCCTGCTCGGGGCGACCGTCGTGTTCTTCGTGATGCGCTACCTCGAGCTGCACCAGGCGCAGGCCTGGGCCGGGTACGTGCGCGCCGCCGCCGAGGCCGGGATGGTCGGTGCGCTCGCGGACTGGTTCGCCGTCACCGCGCTGTTCCGCCACCCGCTCGGGATCCCGATCCCGCACACCGCGATCATCCCGCGCAAGAAGGACACCATCGGGGACTCGCTGGGGGACTTCGTCGGGGAGAACTTCCTGTCCGAGGAGGTCGTGCGGGACAAGCTCGGCAGGGTCGAGGTCTCGAACCGGGTCGGCACCTGGATCGCGCAGCGGGAGAACGCCGAGCGGGTCACCGCCGAGCTGGCCACGGCCGCGCGCGGGATCGTCACGGTGCTCAAGGACGACGTCGTGCAGGACCTCATCGAGCAGGTCCTGGTGCGCAAACTGCTGGAGAAGGAGGTCGGGCCGCCGCTCGGCAAGCTCCTCGAGGGCGTGCTCACCGACGGGGCTCACCGCCACCTCGTCGACCTGGTGTGCGACCGCGCCTACGACTGGGTCACCGCGAACCAGGAGATGGTGATGCGGGTCGTCCACGACCGGGCGCCCATGTGGACCCCCCGGTTCCTCGACGACATGATGGCCGACAAGCTGTTCACCGAGATCCAGGGCTACGCGTGGGCCGTGAAGACCGATCCCGAGCACCCGCTGCGGCACGCCGTGGACAGGTTCCTCGAGGAGTTCGCGAAGGACCTGCAGAGCGACCCGAAGACCATCGCGCGGGCCGAGCAGGTCAAGGTGCAGGTCGTCGAGCACCCGGACGTCCAGAAGTTCATCGGTCAGGCCTGGGGCGTGGCGAAGGGGATGATCCTCGACGCCGCCGCGGACCCGTCGAGCGAGCTGCGCGGCCGGGTGCGGGACGGGCTGATGGCCCTGGGCGCGCGGATGGCCGAGGACGTCGAGCTGCGCAGCAGGCTGGACGGCTGGCTGGCCGACGCGGCCGGGTACGTCGTGCGGCACTACCGCGGCGAGATCACCACACTGATCACGGACACGGTCGCGAAGTGGGACGCCGAGGAGACCAGCCGGAAGATCGAGCTGCAGGTGGGCCGGGACCTGCAGTTCATCCGGATCAACGGCACCGTCGTCGGCGCCCTCGCGGGCCTGGTCATCTACACGGTGTCGCAGCTGGTCTTCTGACTCTCGGGCGGCCCGGGAGTCACCGAGGGGCACTCGGCCCGCCAGGTGTCAGAGGGCCGCGCCGACCGCCAGGCCGAGGCCCGCTGCGCCGAGGCCGGCGAGGACCGATCCCACCGCGTTCGCGACGGCGAGGGGTCGGGAGAGGTGCACCGTCTCCCAGCCGAACGTGGAGTACGTGGTGAGCGCCCCGCAGAAGCCGGTGCCGATCAGAGCCGTGAGCCACGGGCTCGCGGCCGCACCCGTCACCAGCCCGAGCACGAACGACCCCGCGACGTTCACCGCGAACGTCCCCCAGGGGAAGCCGGTGCGGTGCCGGGACTGGACCAGCCGGCCCGTCAGATAGCGGGCGGGGGCGCCGACCGCCGCGCCCAGCACCACCATCAGCGGAACCATCGCGCCACCCGCATCCCCGCCCAGGTCGCGACCAGCGCCGCGAGCAGGGACCCGGCCAGGTAGAGCACTCCGAGGCCGACCCGCCCGCCGAGCAGCAGACGTTGGGCGTCCACCGCGTAGGTGGAGAAGGTGGTGAACCCGCCGAGCACACCGGTGGCGAGGAACGGCCGCAGCAACGGGTTCGTCCGGCGCGAGGTCACGACCTCCAACAGCGCGCCGATCGCCAGGCACCCCACGACGTTGATCAGGAACGTGCCGGGTGCGCCGGGGAGCGCGAGTCCCACCGCCCAGCGCGCCAGCGCGCCGAGCGCCCCGCCCGCGGCGACCGCCACGACGGCGCGGCCCTGTCCGCGCAACACCTCGGTGGTCACCGGCGGAGCCTATCTGAATCGTGGCGGAGACCACTCCACCAGCGCAAGCACACTGCTTGCAGGAGCTAGCAGTGGTGCGTACCGTCGAAGGTGTCCGGGGAGGTAGGGATGTCCGAGCACGGCGAGGGTCCCACCGAGCGGATCAACCAGGCCGTCGGCCAGGTCGGTCACGTGGTGGAGAAGACCGTCGACGACATCGGCTCCTACATCCGTGCCCAGCGCGAGTCGGCACAGGTCTCCCTGCGTCAGCTCGCCCGGACGGCAGGCGTGAGCAACCCGTACCTCAGCCAGATCGAGCGTGGGCTGCGCACACCGTCGGCAGAGATCCTGCAGCAGATCGCGAAGGGACTGCGGATCTCCGCGGAGGCGCTCTACGTCAAGGCGGGGATCCTCGAGGAGCGGCCGACCGGCGTCGTCACCGACGCCGTGCTCACCGATCCGCACCTCACCGAGCGGCAGAAGCAGGTCCTGCTCGACATCTACCAGTCATTCCGGCGCGAGAACGAGCCGGGCGAATCGACAGAACAGGGAGAGTGATCATCATGGCCGTGTCGCTGCCGACCGCCGCGGACGTCCGCAAGGTCCGCGAGCAGGCCGCCAAGTCCGCCGCCGAGCAGGTCGAGGTCGTCAAGACCCCGGCGCTGGCCGTGCTGGGTGCCGGGGAGTACGCGTACTCCACGATCCTGGGCGCGTACACCACCGCCAAGGAGAAGGCCGCCGCGCGGGCCGAGGCCGCGCAGAAGTTCGCCTCGGAGCTGCCGAGCGAGGTCGAGGGCCTGCGCTCGAAGCTGAGCACCGACGAGCTGCGCAAGCTGGTCGACTCGTTCCGGACCCAGGCGGAGAAGTACTACACCGACCTCGCCAAGCACGGTGAGTCCACCTGGGGCACGCTGCGCAAGCAGCCGCAGGTCAAGCAGGCCCTCAGCTCCGTCGAGGAGTTCACCGGCAAGCTGGACGCGCGGGTCGACTCGCTCGTCGACGACGCGCACGACGTCGCGGAGAAGGCCCTCTCCACGCTGACCACGCAGACGCGCTCGGTCGGCGAGAAGGTCGCCGTCCGCACCCGGAAGGTCGCCGACGAGGCCGCCGAGACCATCACCGAGGTCACCTCGGAGGTCTCCGAGACCGTCGCCGAGGCCGGTGAGGATGCGGCGAAGGCCGTCGACGAGGCCGGTGACGAGGCCGCCGCCACCACGCGCAGCACCACCCGCCGCGCGGCGAACCGCACCGCCCCGGCGAAGACCACGCCGAAGACCGCCACCCGCAAGCCCGCGGCGCGTCGTACGAGCACCGACAAGACCCCGCCGAAGTCCTCCTGATCCCAGGAGATCCCCAGGCGCACACCGGCCCCGGAGCAGCTGCTCCGGGGCCGGTGGTGTGTCGGTGCTGTGTCGTAGGGCGTGCGGGTATGTCCTGATCCGGGAGACCCACGTAGTCTGGCGCGGTGAACGTGTTCACCATGCTCGACCGGCTGGTGCTGTTCGTCATCGGCATCGTGGTCGCGGTGTGCGCGGGGTACGCCTTCGTGCACGCCATCCGTCAGCGTGCCGATGCGTTCCAGGCCGCCAGCAAGCTCACCAAGAACGCGTGGCTCGGCATCACCGGTGCCGCCGCGCTGTTCCTGCTGGTCATCCCCCTGTTCGGGGTCATCTCCACGCCGAGCCTGTACGGCGTGATCATGTCCTTCCAGGGCCTGCGCAGCGAGCTCACCCTCTTCTGGCTGGCCGGCACGGTCGCCATGCTCGTCTACCTGGTGGACGTGCGCCCCGCCGTCGTCGCCGCGTCCCGGGGTGGCAACGGCTGGTGAGTGTGCTCGGCACCCTGGCCGCGGTCCCCGTGGGCGAGCGGCCGGAGCTGCTCGCCGAGCCCGTCGCGAAGGCGGTCGCGGGTCTGCCCGGCATCCTCGTCGCGGAGATCGATCCCGAGCTCGCCGACACGGCCGCGTTCTGCGAGGCCTACGCCTCCCCGCCGGAGTTCTCGGCGAACTGCGTGGTGGTCTCCGGCAAGCGGGAGGGGCAGGTCCGGTTCGCCGCCTGCCTGGTCCTGGCGACCACCCGCGCGGACGTGAACGGCGTGGTCAAGCGGCGGTTGGACGTCCGCAAGGCCAGCTTCGCCCCGATGGACCTGGCGGTGGAGCTCACCGGCATGGAGTACGGCGGCATCACCCCGCTCGGCCTCCCCGCGGACTGGCCGCTGCTGGTCGCCCCGGAGGTCGCCGCCGCCGAGGCCGTGGTCATCGGCAGCGGGATCCGGGGCTCGAAGCTGGCGGTGCCGGGTGCCCTGCTCGCGGGCCTGCCGGGCGCCGAGGTCGTCGAGAACCTGGCGAGATGAACGTCGGTGTCGTTCGATCATCGTCGTGACGACACCGAGGTTCATGTCGACAGCTGGGCGGCGAGGCGGAGGGCCAGTGCGGCGGTGGTGAGGCTGGGGTTCGCGGCCGGGGAGCTCGGCAGGACCGAGTTGTCGCAGGCGTAGAGGTCCGGGATGCCGTGGAAGGCCAGGTCCGGGTCCACGACGCTCGCCGCCGGGTCCGTGCCCATCCGCAGTGTCCCGACCTCGTGGGCGACCCCGCCCAGCAGCGCGTCCTGCAGACCCGGGCCGCCCGCCTCGCCGAGGATCGGTTGGGCACCGAGGCCGGTGAGCAGGTCCGCGACGAGCCGGTCCGCCTCGGCGAGATCGGTGGCGGGCGGCGCCACCCGTTCCAGCACCAGCCGGGCCCGGGTCGCGGGATCGGGGCCCTGCAGCGTCACCGCGTTGCCCGGGGCCAAGGCGGCGGGGAAGAGCACCACGACCTCGCACTCCGTCCAGCCCGCGCGCACCGCGCGCTCGCGCTCGAGGTTGGTCGGGTCGACGTAGCGGGACTGGTTCAGGTTCGCCCCGATCTCGACGACCATCAGGAACCCGTGCGCGCCGGGCGCCGCGGCCGGGTGCCGCAGGGCGATCTTCGCGGACTCGCCCGGCCCGATGCCGAGCGAGCCCGGTGGCAGCGCGAAGTGCCGGAAGCGGATCGTGTGGTCGGTGATCCCGCGGCCGATGAGCGGGTTCGGCAGGCCGGAGAGCAGGGCGATCTTCGCGGACTCGATCGTGCCCGCGGCCAGCACGGTCCTCCGCCCGCGGTAGGTGCGCGGCCTGCCCGCGAGCAGGTCCCAGCTGTGCACCAGGCCGGGCTCGACACGCTGCACGGCGTGGTGCAGGTTGACCTGGGGCTTGCCGGTCCAGCGCGTCGGCGGAGACCGCGAGCAGCCGGTCCTCGAGCAGGAGGTCGGCCGTCGAGAAGTACCCCGCGGGGACGCCGAGTGCGCTCGCCCCGCGGTACTGCACGGCCACGGGCGCGTGCTCGGCGACGAACCCCGGCACCAGCGCCTCGACCGCGGCGCGGGCCTTCTCCTGGAAGGCGTCCCGCTCCGGCGCGACGACGTTGAGCGCCCGCTCGGCGGCCGCGTACCCGCCCTGTTCCAGCGAGTCCCGCACGACCGCGGGCCAGCCCGCGAACTCCCACGGCGCCATCCGCGGCACCAGCCCGCCCCAGAACAGCGACCGGCCGCCGAGGGCGAACGCGTGCCCGGCGTCGACGGCGGGTGAGTCCGTCTCGTAGCTGCGCACCTTGAACTCGTCCCACAACGACCACACGTGCTTGGCGAAGGCGCCGATCCGCAGCTGCCGGGCGAGGTTGCCGACGTGGGTGGGGAACAGGTACGAACCGGCCTCCAGGACCAGGACGTCCTGCCCGGCCCTGGCCAGCCGGGACGCCAGCAGGCCGCCGCCCATCCCGGATCCGACGACCACGACGTCGTACTCGTGGTCGGGGTCGGTGTTGCGCGGGAAGAAGCGCTGCGCCACCGAACCGGTCTCGACGGTGAGGCCCTCGGGCTCGGCGAACGCGACGTCGGTGAAGTCCGCCCCGGCCGCGAGCTCGGCCCGGGTGAGCCGGGTGACCGGCCCCAGCCTGCCCGGGGTGAGCACGAACCGGAAGGCGATGCCCGCCGGGAACTGCGCCTCGTCGATCTCGAAGGTCCAGGCACCGTCGGTGTAGTCGCCGCCGCGGTCCAGCTGCCACTGCGGGGCCCAGCGCAGCACGACGAGCCGGTCCGGTGCGAGGTCCTCGGTGACGAGGCGGATCACTCCCATGCACGAGGAGAGCGCTCCGCCCGTCCGGTGATACCCGGGAGTCCGGGGCCACCCGGTACTGAGCCGGTCCCCGGACAGCAGCGTCCCCGCCTGCTTGACGTGCCGGAGCTCCGGCCCGGACACGGCGGCCGCGAAAGCGACCTCGGGCTGCCGGGCGAGCGCACGGCCTGCGCTCGTGAGCTCCGCCGGGTGCACACGCAGCAGGAGGTTCGCCCGAGCGTGGTAGCCCAGCGCGGCCGCGGCGATCTCGACATCGATGTGGACCACGCGGCGGTCGATCAGCATCTCCAGGCGGCGGGCCGCGCGTCCGGGCGTGAGGCCGGTCGCGGCGGCGATCTCCACCAGGCCGGCGCGGCCGTCCGCGGCGAGGACGTCGAGCACCGACTCGTCCTCGGGCGGGGTGACCTGAGTATCCTCGACTCAAGGTTCCGGTGTTCGCTCCGGGAGGAATTACTTGAGCGCTGGAATGAGCCTTGCGCTGTAAGCGTTGGTCGGGACATGACACAGACGCTGAAGCTGCCGGTGCTTCCGCTGACCGACTCGGTGGTGCTGCCCGGCATGGTGGTTCCCGTCCGGCTCGACGCGCCGGAGGTTCAGGCTGCGGTCGATGCCGCAGAAGGCAAGAAGGTGCTGGTCGTGCCCCGGCTCGACGGCAAGTACGCCGCGATCGGTGTGGTCGCGGTCCTCGAACAGATCGGCAGGCTCCCGAGTGGGGAGCGGGCCGCCGTCGTCCGCGGTGAGACGCGGGCGCGCATCGGTTCCGGTGTGACCGGACCCGGTTCGGCCCTGTGGGTCGAGGCCGAGACGGTGGAGGAGTCCCCCGTCACCGGCCGCACCCAGGAGCTGGCCAAGGAGTACAAGGCGCTCGTCGTCTCGATCCTCCAGCAGCGTGGCGCCTGGCAGATCATCGACGGCGTCCAGCAGATCACGGACCCGTCCGAGCTCGCCGACACGGCGGGCTGGAACCAGTGGCTCGACGTCGAGCACAAGTCGCAGCTGCTCGCGGAGACCGACGTGACCCGTCGGCTGGAGCTGCTGCTGGAGTGGACGAAGGCGCACGTCGCCGAGCAGGAGGTCTCCGAGAAGATCGCCGGGGACGTCCGCGAGGGCATGGAGAAGCAGCAGCGCGAGTTCCTGCTCCGCCAGCAGCTCGCCGCCATCCGCAAGGAGCTGGGAGACGACGACCCCGAGGGCGAGGCGGACTACCGCCAGCGCGTCGAGGCGGCGGACCTCCCCGAGGACGTCCGCAAGGCCGCGCTGACCGAGGTCGGCAAGCTGGAGCGGGCGTCCGACCAGAGCCCCGAGTCCGGCTGGATCCGGACCTGGCTCGACACGATCCTGGACATCCCCTGGTCCGAGACGACGGTCGATCAGGACGATCTCGTTGAGGCTCGGCGGATCCTGGATGCCGACCACGCGGGCCTGGACGACGTCAAGGAGCGGCTGATCGAGTTCCTGGCCGTCCGGTCGCGGCGCACCCGCAAGGGGCTGGACACCATCGGTGGCCGCGGCTCCGGTGCGGTGCTCGCGCTCGTCGGCCCGCCCGGCGTCGGCAAGACGTCGCTCGGTGAGTCCGTGGCGCACGCGCTCGGCCGCAAGTTCGTCCGCGTCGCCCTCGGTGGCGTCCGCGACGAGGCGGAGATCCGCGGGCACCGGCGCACCTACGTCGGCGCGCTGCCCGGCCGCATCGTCCGCGCGATCCGCGAGGCGGGCTCGATGAACCCCGTCGTGCTGCTGGACGAGATCGACAAGGTCGGCAGCGACTACCGCGGCGACCCGTCCGCGGCCCTGCTCGAGGTGCTCGACCCGGCGCAGAACCACACGTTCCGCGACCACTACATCGAGGTGGACCTGGACCTGTCCAACGTGCTCTTCCTCGCCACCGCGAACGCCTACGACACCATCCCCGGCCCGCTGCTGGACCGCATGGAGGTCGTGACGCTCGACGGCTACACGGAGGCCGAGAAGATCGCGATCGCCCGCGACCACCTGCTCCCGCGGCAGATCGACCGCGCCGGACTGGCGGCCGAGGACGTCGAGTTCTCCGAGGTCGCGCTCGGCATGATCGCCGCCGAGTACACCCGCGAGGCGGGGGTGCGGCAGCTGGAGCGGGGCCTGGCGAAGGTCCTGCGCAAGGTCGCCGTCGGCCTCGACTCGGGGGAGGAGGCGCCGATCCACGTCGACGCCGAGACCCTGGTCAAGTACCTGGGCCGGCCGAAGTTCACCCCGGAGTCGGCGGAGCGCACCTCCGTCCCGGGCGTGGCGACCGGCCTGGCCGTGACCGGCGCGGGCGGGGACGTCCTGTTCATCGAGGCCACCTCGATGGACGGCGACCCCGGCCTGATGATCACCGGTCAGCTCGGCGAGGTGATGACCGAGTCCGTCTCGATCGCGCTGAGCTACCTGCGGTCGAAGGGCCTGGCGGGCGACCTGGCGTCGAAGAAGCTGCACGTGCACGTCCCCGCGGGCGCGGTCCCGAAGGACGGCCCGTCGGCAGGCGTCACGATGACGACGGCGCTCGCGTCGCTCGCCAGCGGACGCCCGGTCAAGTCGTCGGTCGGCATGACCGGTGAGGTCACGCTGCAGGGCAAGGTGCTCCCGATCGGCGGGGTCAAGCAGAAGCTGCTGGCCGCGCACCGGGCGGGCCTGACGGACGTGATCATCCCGAAGCGCAACGAGCCCGACCTGGACGACCTGCCGGAGTCGGTGCGCGGTGAGCTGCGGGTGCACCCCGTCGCCGACGTCAGCGAGGTCCTGGAGATCGCTCTGGAGCCGGTCTCCGAGCGCGTCTGACACACGGCCACGGCGCCCCCACCCGATCCGGGTGGGGGCGCCGTTCGCGTCGGCACCGGACCCTGCCGGTCGGCCGAGGGGTCGGGAACTGCGTACAGCCGCCCACCCCCGAACGGGTGCACCCTCGTCGTCCGGACGACCGGGAGGAGCCCGTCATGACCAGCACGGCACCGAGCGACGTCGAGGACCTTCGCCGGGTGATGACCGGCCCCGTGTTCACGCCGGACGATGCGGACTACGACGAGGTCCGCAAGGTCCTGAACGCCGACATCGACCTCCGGCCCGCCGTCGTCGCGCGCTGTGCGGGCGTCGACGACGTGGTCACCGCGGTCCGGTACGCGCAGCGGAACGGTCTCGAGATCGCCGTGCGCAGCGGCGCTCACAACTTGGCGGGCCTCTCGTCCGTCGAGGACGGTCTCGTCGTCGACCTGAGCGGGATGCGCTCCGTCGAGGTCGACCCGGTCGCCCGCCGCGCCCGGGTTCAGGGCGGAGCGCTCCTCGCGGACCTGGACGCCGCGACGCAGGAGTACGGCCTGGCGGTGCCTTCGGGGCTGGTGGGGCACACGGGGGTCGGCGGTCTCACGCTCGGCGGCGGCATGGGATGGCTGACCCGCAAGGCGGGACTGGCGATCGACAACCTGGTCTCGGCCGAGATCGTCGTCGCGGACGGGTCCGTCCTGCGGCTGTCGGAGTCCGAGAACGCGGACCTGTTCTGGGCGATCCGCGGCGGCGGGGGCAACTTCGGTGTGGTCACCGAGTTCGAGTTCCGGCTGCACGAAGCCGGCCCCATGGTGCAGTTCGGGATGCTGCTGTGGCCGCTCGAGCAGGGCATGCCTGCCTTGCGGGCGCTGCGGGAGGTCGTGGCCGATCTGCCGCCGGAGGTCAACGCCATGATCGCCGGCCTGTCCGTGCCTCCGGTGCCGTTCGTGGCCGACGAGCATCACGGCATGCCCGCCGTCGGTGCGATCCTGGTCGGCTTCGGCTCCGACGAGGAGTTCGAGAGCGTCGCGAACCGGATCAGGCAGGCCCTGCCGCCGCTGATCGACGCGGTCATGCCTCTGCCGTACACCGCCCTGCAGTCCCTGTTCGACGACGCCAACGGCTGGGGCAAGTACTTCTACGAGAAGTCCTGTCGCCTGCCGGACTTCACCGACGAGGCCATCGAGGTGATCCTGGAGCAGATGCCGCGGCGGGCTTCCGCGGAGTCCGTGTTGCTGAGCTACCGCCTCGATGCCGCCTACTCGGCGGCGTCCGAGGACGCGACGGCGTTCGGGGGGACCCGCGAGCCCCACTACGCAGTGTTCCTCATCGGCATCTCCTCCGATCCCGCTCTGCTCCCCGCCGAACGTGCCTGGGCGAGGAGCCTCTGGGAGGGTCTGCGCCCGGCCTCGCTCGGCATCGGGACCTACATCAACGGCATGACCGAGCCGGAACCGGAACGCGTCCTGGCCAGCTACGGCCGGGACAAGCACGCACGGCTCGCGGAGATCAAGGGCCGCTACGACCCCGGCAACGTGTTCCACCGCAACGCCAACATCAAGCCTGCGTAGCCTGCTCGGGTGCAGGTGACGTCGAACGCGTCGTCCGGGTAGGGCAGCTCCTGCGGGTCGGAGTCGTACGGGCCGGTCAGTGGAAGACGACCGTCTTGTTCCCGTGTACCAGTACTCGGTCCTCGAGGTGCCAGCGCAGCCCCCTGGCCAGGACGAGACGCTCGATGTCCCGCCCGCGCCGCACCATGGTCGCCACGGTGTCGCCGTGGTCCACCCGGATGACGTCCTGCTCGATGATCGGGCCCGCGTCGAGGTCCGCGGTGGCGTAGTGGCAGGTGGCGCCGATCAGCTTGACGCCTCGCTGGTGTGCCTGGTGGTACGGCCGGGCACCCATGAACGAGGGCAGGAAGCTGTGGTGGATGTTGATCGCCCGGCCCGCCCACTCCTCGCACAGGTGCGCGGGCAGGATCTGCATGAACCGCGCGAGGACGATCGCGTCCGGCTCGAAGCCGTCCACGATCTGGCGCACCTTCTCGAAGCTCGCGACCTTGCCCTGCTCCCGCTTCGGGTCCTCGGCCCCGGGGAACGGAACGTGGTGGAACGGCACCCCGTGCGCCTGGACCAGCGGCGCCAGCGTGTCGTGGTTGCCGATCACCGCGTCGAGGGTGACGGGCAGCTCCCCGGCGGCGATGCGACCGAGCAGGTCGTGCAGGCAGTGCGGCTCGGTCGTGACGAGCAGCACCGCGTGCTTGGGCGTGCCGGTGTCGGTGACCCGCCAGGTCGCGTCCGGACCGAACTCCTCGGCGACCTCGGCGAAGCGGGCCCGCAGCTCGTCGACCCCGAACGGCACCGAGTCCGCGCGCACCGCCTGTCGGGTGAAGAACCAGTTGTCGCTCGCGTGGTAGGCCGCCTCGACGATCCAGCCGCCCAGCTCGGCGAGGAACCCGGAGATGCGCGCGACGATGCCCGTGCGGTCGGGACAGCTGAAGGTGATGACGTAGCGGCGGTCGGCTCCGGGTTCCACGCCGACGATCGTCGCAGATCACAGGCCCGTGTGATGCAGGACGGTCCCACCGGGCGGAGGGTGGTCGGGTGAGCCGCACCCCTGCCGTCGCCGCCATGACGTTCGCGACCGGCGCGATCATCGCGAACAACTACTACGCGCAGCCCCTCGAGGCCGAGCTGGCCGCACACTTCGCGGTCCCGTCGAGCGCGATCGGGGTGGTCCTGACGTTGATCCAGCTGTCCTATGCGCTGGGCCTCGCCACCCTCGTCCCCCTCGGCGACCTGCTCGAACGCCGGCGGCTGGTGGTGCTGCTGCTGTCGGTCACCGTGCTCGGCCTGGTCGGGGTGGCCCTCGCGCCGAGCCTGCCGCTGCTCGCGGCCGCGGCCGGGTTCGTCGGCCTGACGACGGTCGCCGCCCAGATACTCATCCCCTTCGCCGCCACCATCGCGCCGGAGGGGGAGCAGGGCCGCGTGGTCAGCACGGTGATGAGCGGGCTGCTGATCGGCATCCTGGTGTCCCGCGTGGTGGCGGGGCTGGTGTCCGAGCTCGTCGGCTGGCGCGGGGTGTTCGTGCTGGGCGCGGTGCTCACGGCCGGCTCGGCGGTGGCGCTGTGGCGGACGCTGCCGGTGCTCGCGCCCGCGACGGACCTCGCCTACCCGACGCTGCTGCGGTCGGTCCTGCACCTGATCCGGCACGAGCCGGTGCTGCGGTTCCGGATGGCCGTCGGGGTGTCCGGCTACGCGTCCTTCGGGGCACTGTGGACGAGCGTCGGGTTCCTGCTCGCGGCGCCGCCGTTCTCGCTCTCCCAGGGCGCGATCGGGCTGTTCGCCCTGTTCGGGGTCGCGGGGGCGCTCGCGGCGCGGTTCGCGGGCAGGCTAGCGGACCAGGGCAAGGCCTTCCCGGCGACCGGCGCGTTCCTCGCCCTCGTGGCGCTGTCCTGGATCGCGCTCGGGCTCGGCGCGGTGTCCCTGGTCGCGCTGGCGATCGGGCTGGTGCTGTTCGACTTCGGCGTGCAGGGCAGCCACATCAGCAACCAGAACACGATCTACGCACTGCACCCGCGGGCGCGCAGCAGACTGAACACGGCCTACATGACCAGCTACTTCCTCGGCGGCGCGCTGGGCAGCGGACTGTCCTCCGCGCTGTACGCGAGCCACGGGTGGCTCGGCGTGAGCATCGTCGGCGCGGCCTTCCCGACCGCCGGGTTCCTGCTCTGGCTCGCCGCCCGCCGTCAGAGCCGGCTGAGGGTGTAGTCCGTCTCCATCTCGAGCAGCCGCACGATCTCCCTGCCGACGGTCTCCTCGATCTTGCCGCCGATGATCGGCACGTTCACCGAGACCTCCACCCGCACGACCAGCTCACTGCCCCCGGGCGTGGGGGAGAGCCGCATGGCGCCGGACGCGCGAGCAGGCAACCCCGGCAGCGCCACGCCGACCGTGCCGTCGTAGCCGTCCCCGGCCCTCGTCCAGGTCTCGTCCCGCTCGATCTGGATGCCCTCGTTCCCGACGACGGTCTTGACCACGCCCGGCAGGTGCTGCGCGTCGATGCCGTGCTTGACGCGGTACTTCGCGCCGTCCCCCACCTTCTCGTACTCGAGGATCCCCGCCCCGGGCCCGCCCATCACGGCGAGCCGGTCGGCGAGGATCTGCCGGTCGACCATGGCCGCGAACACGGCGTCGACGGGATGGGTGCTGGTGGCGCGGAACTCGGTCGACCGGGACACGGGCGGACAGTACCCCGGGGACTAGCCTCACGCCCCGTGCAGACCCTCGCCGACCTGACCACCCTCCGACTGGGTGGGCCCGCCGCGCGCCTGGTCGATGCGCCGGACGCCGAGACCGTCGTCGAGGAGGTCCGCAAGGCCGACGGCGCGGGGGAGCCGGTCCTGCTGCTCGGCGGGGGATCGAACCTCGTCGTCGCCGACGAGGGCTTCCCGGGCAGCGTGGTCCGCGTGGCGTCGGCGGGGATCGTGACCGACCGTCGCCCGGACGGGTCCGTGCTGCTCACCGTGGAGGCGGGCGAGAACTGGGACGACGTCGTCGCCGCCACCGTCGCGGACGGGCTCGGCGGGCTGGAGTGTCTCTCCGGGATCCCCGGGCGCACCGGCGCGACCCCGGTGCAGAACGTCGGCGCGTACGGCGTGGAGATCGCGGCGCTGCTGGAGTCGGTGGACCTCTACGACCGCGCCACCGGGCAGATCCGCACGGTGCAGGCCGCCGAGCTGGGCCTCGGCTACCGGACCAGCGTGCTCAAGGGGACGGACACCGCCGTCGTGCTGCGGGTGCGGCTCGCGCTGCCCGGCGGTGGGGCGAGCATGCCGATCGCGTACGCCGAGCTCGCGCGGACCCTCGGTGTCGACCCCGGGGCGACGGCGCCCTGCGCGGACGTCCGCGAGGCCGTCCTGGAGCTGCGCCGCGGCAAGGGCATGGTGCTCGACCACGCCGACCACGACACCTGGAGCGCGGGCTCGTTCTTCACCAACCCGGTGGTGGACGCCGCGCCGGACCCGGACATGCCGCGCTGGCCCGTGGGCGACCGGGTGAAGCTGCCCGCGGCCTGGCTGATCCAGCACTCCGGGTTCGCGCCCGGGCACCCCGGCCCCGGTGGTCGGGTCGCGCTGTCCTCGCGCCACGTCCTGGCCCTGACCAACCGCGGCGACGGGCGGACCGAGGACCTGCTGGTCCTGGCCCGCCGGGTGCGCGACGGGGTGTCCGCCCGGTTCGGGATCGCGCTGCACCCGGAGCCGGTGCTGGTGGGCTGTTCGCTCTGATCACTCGATCGTGGCGGCGGCCCGTCGCTGTCGGTGGTGACGCGTAACCTCGTGCGCGGAGGCAACCCGGGGGACTGAACAGACGTCTGTCCACCCGGGGAGTTCCCACGCACCGGGGGAGACGATGAGGCGGTTGTTGCTGGTCCTGGCCGTGATCGCGGTCGGGACGGTGGGAGTGGTCACCGGGGCCACGGCGGCGGGGCGCGGCGGGGTGAGCCTGCCCGCGATCGTCGCGAAGGCGGCTCAGGTCACTTACACGCCGGGCGCGAACGCCGCCGCGGTGAGTCCCGTGACACCCGTCTCGGTCACGGTGAGCGACGGCACACTGACCCAGGTCGCGCTCACGAACGCCGCGGGCAAGGCGGTCGCAGGCGAGCTGAACGCCGAGCGCACCGCCTGGACCAGCAGCGAGCCGCTGGGATACGCCGCGCAGTACACCTGGAGCGGCACCGCCACCGGGGCGGACGGCGTGCCCGTGCCGCTGCAGGGCGGGTTCGCCACCGTGGCGCCGTCGAAGGTGGTCCGCGGCGTGCTGAACATCGGGGACGGGCGGACCGTCGGGATCGCGGCGCCCATCGAGGTCCAGTTCAACGGCCATGTGGACGACCGGGCGGCCGTCGAGCGCGCGCTGACCGTCCGGACGTCGGTGCCGGTCGAGGGCGCCTGGGGCTGGCTGCCGGACGAGAACGGCGGATCCCGGGTGCACTGGCGGCCCAAGGAGTACTGGCCCGCGTACACGAAGGTCTCCGTCGCGGCGAAGCTCTACGGCGTGGACTACGGCGGCGGGCAGTACGGCGCCGCGGACGTGACCAGCGACTTCGAGATCGGCCGCGCCCAGGTCGTCAAGGCGGACGCGCAGTCGTTCCGCATGGTCGTCGAACGGGACGGGCAGCGGGTCGCGGACTATCCGGCGAGCTACGGGCTGGCGTCGGACCCGGAGCGCAACACCCGCTCGGGCGTCCACGTGGTCACCGAGAAGTTCACGGACAAGCGCATGACGAGCCAGCGCTACGGCTACGACGTCATGGAGAAGTGGGCCGTGCGGATGAGCAACAACGGCGAGTTCATCCACGCCAACCCGGCGTCGGCGGGGGCGCAGGGCTCGTCGAACGTCACCCACGGCTGCGTGAACCTGTCCAGCGAGAACGCGAAGGCCTACTACGACACCGCCCTGTACGGCGATCCGGTCGAGGTCACCGGCACCCCGGTCCCGCTCTCCGCGCGGGACGGGGACGTGTGGGACTGGACGGTGAGCTGGTCCCAGTGGCAGGAGCTCTCGGCGCTTTAGCCCGGGCCGCCTGCGGGTAGTCGCAGGCATGACCGATCCGTCCGTGAACAGCAGAGCCGTCCCCCTCCCCGAGGAACGGGCGGTGGAGGGGGACGCCGACCGCCACGCCGAGGCGGCGCAGATCCTCGAGGAGTCCGAGGAGCGCGTCGCCGAGGCGGTGGAGGGCAATGCCCCCGGAGACGCCGCCGACGAACACCGACGCAGCGACGAGGGCGTCTGACCGGTTCACGATCGCGAACGCTTCCGCTGAGGTCTTACTCGGCAGGACTGCACTTGGGATCATGCTCCTGTGACAGCCCCGCACTGGGCCGAACCGGGCCCTACACCTCAGATCCGCCGTATCCCATTGAGTGTGGATCCGGAGCGGGTGGAGGCGCTCGAAGGACGGCTACGCGGCGTGATCGATGAGCTGTGGGCGTTGGAGCGGCAGCTCAGTGGACCCCGCATCCTCAGCCCGGGTGCAGACGTGGTGAGCGTCAACGCCGCTGAGCAGTCCACGGTGATGGTGGAACGTGCCCGACTCTATCTCGCGGACTGGCGGCGGCAGATCGTCTTGGCCGTTGCTGCTCTCGAGCAGCAGCGACGCGCCTACGAAGTCGCCGACTCCGCAGCTCGCGCGTGAGAGCGTGTTCCGGCCGGCTCGGGGGAGCCGTACTCGGTGCGATGACTCTGGCTCTGGCCGCCTGTTCGGCTGGACCGCCGTCGCCACCCCCCTCCGACAATCGGGCCGAAATCGCTCAGCCTCTGGATCTGACCGGGCATGAGGCGTGCGATCTGGTGGGGCCCGCAGCTCTGACCCGGCTGTCGCTCAAGCTCGACTCGGTCGAGCGCGGCAGCGGACCTACCGCCACCTCATGTGCGTGGCGGTCCGCTGATGGAACTGTCGGTCTCCAGCTCGTCGCCAACAGTGGCGTGGGCCTGGATCGACTCAGCAGCGTCACCGCTGCGTTCGAAGAAGAGACTCCGTTGGTGGTATCGGGCTATCCCGGCCTCCGAATCGACCACCTTGGTGGCCCGACCTGCCGAATCGCGGTAGGAGTCGCTCCCACACAACTCATCAGCGCTGAAGCCAGCGAGCTCTCCACCTCCGCGCCTCCGCTCTGCGACCTCGCCCAGGCGCTCGCCGAGGAGACCGTCGCCGCGCTCCGGGGTGTCTGAGCTGCCACCATTCCTTCATGGTTGGGCGGTGGGCCGGGGTGGTCGTGGTGGCCGTGGTGAGTCTCTCGACCGCTTGTGCGGCAGCCCCGGACGCGCAGCCGCTCGACCTCCGCGACCGAGACGCCTGCGCCCTCCTCGGTGCCGAGGCGCTCGAGGGGCTGGGGCTGGGGGTCGGTGTGCGGGATCCCGAGACGGCGGGGTGCGCCTGGCGCACCCTCGACGACCAGGCCGATCTCACGCTCGTCCTGAGCACCCGCGCAGGTCTGGATCCCGACTCGCAGCGGATCGTCCCGCCCGTCCCGCTGACCGTCGAGGGCTATCCGGCCAAGCGCGTCGACCCCCTCGACGCCCCGAACTGCCGGATCGTGGTGGGGGTGGCGGCGACGCAGAGCTTCGCCGCGGAGGCGGCCGAACGGTCGTCCGGCGCGCCCCGGCTCTGCGATCTCGCCCGCCGGCTCGCGGCGGAGGCGGTCCGGGCGCTTCAGCCCTCGCGGTAGGCCCGCATGGCGTCCGCCTGGGCGCGGGGTTTCAGGACGATCTGGTCGAGGTTGACGTGGCTCGGGCGGGTGGTGGCGAAGGCGATCACGTCCGCGACGTCCTCGGCGGTGAGCGGGGTGAGTCCCTTGTAGACGTCGTCGGCCTTCTCCTGGTCGCCCAGCCGGACCAGGGAGAACTCGGTCTCGACCATGCCGGGCAGGATCTCGGTGAGCCGGATGGGCTCGCCGAGCAGCTCCCCGCGCAGGGTGCGGTGCAGCATCGCCTGGGCGTGCTTGGCGCCCGTGTAGCCTGCGCCCTTGTCGTAGGGCGCCAGGGCGGCGATCGAGGTGACGGTGACGATGTGCCCGTCCCCGGACGCGCGCAGCTTCGGCAGCAGACCCTGGACCACGCGCAGCGTGCCCAGGACGTTGACCTCGAACATCCAGGTCCAGTCCGCCTCGTCCGCCTCCTCGACGGGCTCCAGCCCCTTCGCGCCGCCCGCGTTGTTCACCAGCACGCGGACGGACTCCGGCACCGCGGCGACGAACTCCGCCACCGACGAGCGGTCGGTCACGTCCAGCGGGAGCGCGGTCCCGTCGACCTCCTCGGCGATGGCCTCGCAGCGGTCCACCCGACGGGCCCCGAGGACGACGTGGAACCCGGCGGCGGCCAGGGCGCGGGCGGTGGCGGCGCCGATCCCGGAGCTGGCCCCGGTGACGACGGCGATGGGACGGTCACTCATGCCCCAACCCTAGGCCGAACCCTCAGTCGGCGAGCCCCTGCTGGGCCAGGCGTGAGCCACGCCGCGCCGCCGCGCGCTGCCAGCGGAAGATGCCGAAGCCGATCGCGCCGAGGGCGCCGCCGACCAGGCAGGTGGCGAACCAGACGTCCAGTGGCCTGCCGCCGACGACGTGCGCGAGGAACAGCACCGCCGCCCCGGTCAGCCACGCGAGCGTGCCGACGGCCACGACCAGCGTGATGTCGCTGGTGCTGCGCGGCAGCGCGGGCGGGTCGACCATGCCCGAACCGTACCGGTGACATGCTGAGCGTGCGCTGGGAACGCCCCCTACGGTGGCGACGTGATCGAGCGTCTGTTCACGGTGTCGCAGCGCGGTTCGACTGTCCCCCGCGAGCTCCGCGGAGGGCTCGTCACCTTCGTGACGATGTCCTACATCATCGTTCTGAACCCCCTGATCCTCGGCAGCGTCGCCCCGGGCGACCCCGGCGCCAAGGCGGACGTGCTCGGGAACATCCTCCCGATCCCGCAGGTCGCGGCCGTGACGGCCCTCGTTGCAGGCGTGATGACGGTCCTGTTCGGACTCGTCGCCAACCTCCCGTTTGCGATCGCCACCGGCCTGGGCACCATGACCGGGCTCGGGCAGCAGGCCGGGCTCGCGGACGAGAACGGGCAGCTGCCGAACGTGGGCCGCGCCTGCCCTGGTGATCGTCGGGGCGGTGATGTTCCGCCAGGTCGGCGGCATCGACCTGACCGACCTGCGGACGGCGCTGCCCGCCTTCCTCACCGTCGTCGTCATGCCGTTCACGTACTCGATCGCGAACGGCATCGGGGCCGGGTTCATCACCTACGTCCTGCTCGCCGCGACGACGGGCAGGGCGCGCACCGTGCACCCGCTGATGTGGGTCGTCGCGGTGGCGTTCGTCGGCTATTTCGCCGTCGGCCCCCTGCGGTCGTTGTTGTAAGCTAAGGACTTGTGAGCGCCGTCGTCGAACCCCCCGCGCGGACCGGCGGCATGTTCGTCTCGCTGGGCGTCCCGAACTACCGCCTGTTCGCCTCCGGCCAGATCGTGTCCAGCGTCGGCACCTGGATGCAGCGCATCGCCCAGGACTGGCTGGTCCTCGACCTGACCGGGGGCAGCGCGACCGCGCTGGGGATCGCCGCGGCCCTGCAGTTCGCGCCCACGCTGCTGCTCTCGCTGTGGGGCGGGGTGCTGGCGGACCGGGTGGACAAGCGGCTGGTGCTCATCGGGATCCAAGCGGCGATGGGGCTGTGTGCGCTCGCCCTGGGCACGGTGGTGCTCACCGGGGTCGTCGCGCTGTGGCAGGTCTACCTGCTGTGTCTGCTGCTCGGCTGCTTCTCCGCGCTGGACACCCCGATGCGGCAGTCCTTCGTCTCCGAGATGGTGGGGCCGGGGCAGGTCGTCAACGCCGTCGCGCTGAACTCGCTGGTGTTCAACCTCGCCCGGATCGTCGGGCCCGCCGTCGCCGGGGTGCTGATCGTGGCGGTGGGCACCGGCTGGGTGTTCCTGATCAACGCGGTCAGCTTCGTCGCCGTGATCACCGGGCTGCTCCTGATGCGGCCCGAGCGGCTCTATCGCAGCGAACGCGTCCCGCGGGCGCCGCACCAGCTGCGGGACGGGCTGGCCTACGTCCGCGCCCGACCCGACCTCGTCGCGATCATGGTGCTGGTCTTCCTGGTGAGCACGTTCGGGATCAACTTCTTCATGACGATCGCGCTGTTGGCCCGCAACGTCTTCGGGCGGGACGCCCAGGGGTACGGCCTGCTCACCACGCTGCTGGCCGTCGGGTCGGTGCTGGGGGCCACGCTCGCCGCGCGCCGCCGGGTCAAGCCCCGGCTGCGCGTGGTCGCGGGCGCCGGGCTGGCGTTCGGGGTCCTGCTGGTGGTGGCCGGGGCGATGCCGACGTACCTCGCGGCCGGGATCGCGCTCGTGCCCGTCGGGTTCGCGGCGTTGAGCTTCACCACCGCGGCCAACTCGTCCGTCCAGCTGTCGGTCCACCCGACCATGCGGGGCCGCGTCATGGGCCTCTACATGCTGCTGCTGTTGGGCGGCACGCCGATCGGTGGGCCGGTGCTCGGGGTGGTGGCCGAGCACTTCGGCGGTCGGTCGCCGCTCATCGTCGGTGGCGTGGTCACGGTGCTGTCGGTGCTCGCCGTCGCGGTCGTGCTCAGGCGGAGGGTTGACGCGCAGACTAGGTAAGGCTAACCTCACTTACGTCGCTTCGTGGTGGGAGCGGCGCGTCAGTTCGGGAGAGGTCAGGCCCCGCGGCTCCGGCTGCGGGGCCTGATCCGCGTCAGGGCCACCCCGGCCAGGCAGAGGGCCCCGCCGACCAGTGCCAGGACGGGCGGTGCCTCGCTGAGCAGCAGCGCCGCCATCGCGACCGTGATCGGCGGGACCAGGTAGGTCGTGACGCCGAGCCGCCCGGCGTCCATCCGGGACAGGGCGAACGCCCAGGTACTGAACGCGAGCGCGGTCGGCACGAGGCCGAGGTAGACCAGCGCGACGGTCGCGCTCGCGGGCGCGGCGGCCGCGTCCCGGACCAGGCCGCCCGCGAACGGCAGGCAGCCGACGGTGCCGATCGCGCAGGCCAGGAACGTGACCTGCAGGGCGGGGAGCCTGCGCAACGTCGGCTTCTGGGCGAGCACGCCGATGGCGTACGTGACGGCCGCGACCACGCAGAGCGCCGCGCCGAGCAGGTCGGTGGTGTCCCCGGTCGCCGTCGACAGGCCGATCACGATCACCCCGGCGAACGCGATCGCGGCGCCGACCAGCAGGCGCCGCGGGAAACCCTCGCCGAGCAGGAGTCCGGCGAACAGCGCGATGAGGATCGGGCCGATGTTGACCAGCATGGACGTGGTGCCGGCGTCCACGCGCTGCTCGGCGGCGTTGAGTGCGACGTTGTAGATCGAGAACCAGGCCACCCCGCACAGGACGAGCAGGCTCCACTCGCGCCGGTTCGGTGCGACCCAGTGCCCGCGGACGAGCTGGAGGGCGCCGAGCGCGACGGTGCCCACCGCGAGACGCCCCAGCGCGAGCGCACCGGGCTCGTAGGCGCGGCCGACGTACCGGATCCCGACGAACGCGCTCGCCCAGGCGAGCACCGTCACCGTGACGGCCGCGAGGGCGGCACGGTCGAGCACGGGGGCGTCACGGGTGTCGGTCACGGTGTGGACGGTAGGCCCTCCCCGAGTCGATCTCGCGCGGATTTCGGCCAGGGTCTTGCGCGCGGTAATGAGGGTAGGCTAACTTCATCACGTCGCTTCGTGGTGGGAGCGGCGCGTCAGTTCGGGAACGAGATGCCCCGGCCCATCCGGCCGGGGCATCTCTTGTGTCCCGGCCCTCGCTCAGACGTCGTACTCCCGTACCCAGTCCACCTGCATCCGCGTCTCCTGCTGCGGACCGCCGAAGTTGTCCAGCTGGATGGTCAGGTGCATCGGGCCGGGCGGCAGGATGCCGGTGTCCTCGGTGCGCCACCACTCCTCGCCGTCCACGAACGCCGCGAGGTGATCCGGTGTCCACTCGACCGCCCAGGTGTGCCACTCGGTGGCGTCGATGTCCACGTCCCCCTGGACCTGCGAGTTGTCCGCACCGTAGTGCAGGAACATCTCGACGTTCTGCCGCGAGGCGTCGGAGATCTCCATGAAGTCGACCTCCCCGCCGACCGGCCAGTTCTCCGCGTCCGGCCACAGCAGCAGCACGGCGTGGTAGTCCGGGTCCCCGGCGGGGGAGCGCACGCGGGCCTCCCACCGCCCGTACTCACGGCCGGGGTTCCAGGCCATGCCGCCGGTGGTGCCGTCCGGCGTGCCGGTGATGGTGAGGACGCCGCCCTGCACGGAGATCGCGTCCGGGGAACGGCGGCCGTTGCCGTCGTGGCCCGAGCCGTCGTAGAGGTCCCAGTCGCCGACGCCCGCGGTGAAGTCGTCCTCGCGGGTCGGGGTGCCCCAGCCGTGCCGGGCGGCGGCGGTCGGGGCGTCGGCGCCCGACGTCCGCGATCCCGAGGCGCGGGAGCCGCGGTCGCCGTCGGAGCGGTCGGACCTGCCGCGTTCGGTCACCGAGCCGGAGGTGGGGGAGCGGGTATCGGGGGTCACGGTCGCGTTCTCACCCGACGACGGGTCGGGGGTGCGCCGCGGAGGGGCGGCGATGCGGCGGACCCGGTCGCCCCCGCCTGCAGGCCGCTCCGCGGCCGTGTGCACCACCGGGACGCTCGGCTCGACCGGGACGGTGCCGTGCCCGGCGACGCCGACCAGGGCGGCGAACCCGGCCGCGACCAGCCGGGCGAGGTGGTCGGAGAGCAGGCTCATCGGATCCTCACTCGGCGAAGCTGACGTGGACGTGGTCGTAGTGGCCGCCGGTCACGTCGGCCGTGTCGTAGACGCTGCTGCGGTAGGGCCTGCCCCAGCCGCCGTCGTCGGCGACCGACGGATCCCAGTAGCGGCCCTGCCAGATCAGGTAGCCGACGTCGAGCGACTCGGCGTTCCTGCGCAGGAACTCCGCGACCCGCCAGCCCGCCGCCCGCTCGGCGTCCCCGGGGAGGGCCCCTGCGGTACCCGGGAAGAGGTCACAGGCGCGGCCGCGCGGATGGTCGCTGCCCGGGTTCCACGCGTGTTCGTCCCAGCAGCTCGCGGACCGGACGGTCGGGCCGCCGCCGAGGGGGCCGAAGGCGGTGGCCACGGCGGCGATCCCGTGCCGGGTCGCGCCCGTGACGCAGCCGCGGCCCCCGGTGGGATCGGGAGGCAGGCATCCCGAGGCACCCCCGGTCCACGGGGCCGGTGTCGCCGGCGTCCGGGCCGCTCGGTCCAGGGCGCCGGACACGCTGCGCCGCAGGGCCTCGGCGCCGGGCGCCGCGGGCGGGCGGGTGCGGAGGAGTCCCGCGATCCCGCTGCGGACCTGCGAGCAGGCGCGCCGGAGCCGGGTGACGGGCGCGGGCTCGTCCGCCCGTGCCGCGACGCGCCGGACCAGGCCGCTCGGCGTCGTGGGGACGAGCTCCGGGCAGGCCTGGGCGGCGAGGCGCTCGGTGAAGGGGGCGCGGGTCGGCGCGGGCACGACGAGGACCGGCCCCTCGTCGGCGACCAGGACCACTGTGGACTGTCCTGGCGCGGCCATCAGCAGCCCCGTCGCCAGTGCGACGAGGATCAGGGTGCGCACGGGCCTACCTCCGCCCGGCCATCAGGTGGCCCCGCCGACCGTGAGCACCCGGATCCCCCGCACCGGACGCAGCTCGGGCAGCTCTCCACAGCCTGTGGATTCCATTGTGGACAGACCAGTGGATCGTGATCCCGGGTCGCGGTGGCCGGGAGGGGGCACTGTGGCGGTCCAGGAGTCCGACATCAGGCGGACGACCTGCCGGTCCGCGGGCGGGCCCGGCTCGGTGGTCGCGGCGGGGATCGGCAGGGCGGGGACGAACGGGCGGTGGACCGGCTCGACGGGGGACGGCTGTCGGCGCGTCGGTGGTGTCGTCGGCAGGGATGGCGTCGGTCGGGGCGCCGTCAACCGCCCCGAGTCGGCGACGAGCCGCGCGGCGCGGGTCAGAGCCTCCAGATAGCCGCGCAGTGCGCGCGGCAGCTGGTCGCGCGGGGAGCCGAGCAGCCCCGCCACCTCCCGGTAGGGATCGACGATCGCGGCCCAGCGGGGCACGTGCGGCGCCGCCACCACCGCCGCCCAGTACCCCTCCAGGTCGGTGACCCGGGGCGGCGGCCTGCGCTCGGTCCCCGCCAGGGTCACGACGAGGACCGGGTAGCGGCCGGGCTCGGCGAGGTCGGCGATGCGGGCGGCCCGGTCCAGGGACTCGGCGCTGCTGCGGCAGACGAGGACGTCCGCGTCGGCGGTCGTGGTGCCGGCGTCCGTGCCGTGCAGGGCGAGCGCCACCGTCGTGGTCCCGACGCCGCCGGACACACCGGCGACGATCGGGGGTCGGAAGCCGGTCACGGGGACTCCTCGGGGAGGTCGTCGGCGAGTTCGGGATCGGGCGTGGGCCAGGGGTCCTCGGCCTCCTCCTCGGCGTCGATCACGAGCCGGTCGCCTGCCACCAGTACGGCCACGGCGATCCGGATCCAGCGGCCCGGCAGGCCGCGCCAGCCGCGGGCGGCCGGAGCCGGGGCGGCGGAGGGGGACGCGGGGCCGTCGTCCGGCGGCGGGTCGGGTGGGCCGACGCGGCCCCCGGGCACCCGGACGTACGGTGTGACGCGGACGCGCACGTCGACGAGGACCCGCCCGTCGCCGTCCGGGCGGACGAGGCCGGGCAGGGCGAAGTCGGCCCGCTGCCTGCCCTGCCCGGACCAGCCGAGCTGCACCGGCCTGCGCACGGCCAGGTACTCGCCGAGCACGCGGCTGCGCAGGTCCGGATCGTCCTCGTCCCAGGAGAGGTAGTCGGCGGCGAAGGCGGCCCCGAGGGCGGCGGCCTCGGCGGGGTGCGGGGATCCGCCGCGGCCGGGCGCCGAGCGCGGAGCCCCGCTCCAGGTCGGGTCGACCCCGCCGTCCGCGGAGGCCCAGCGCTGTGGGGCGGCGGGGATCGGTGGCGGCGGGAACGTCCGCCAGCTCGGGTTCGGGTCGCCCGGGGCCGTCGGACCGGGCAGGCTCGGCATCGCCCGGGTCTGCGGCTCCCGCGGCCCCGCCCATCCCCGGTCCGCCACCTCGGGCCCACCGCCCCAACCCTCCGCTGCCGTGGCGCGGCCGGTGGGCGGGGACGCCCAGCCGTACGTGTGCTGCGCCCACCCCCGATCGTCCGAGGGGTGGGCCCATCCGGGCCGGGCCTCACCGGGCGGGGCCAGCAGGTCCTCCGCCCGCCGCGCGGGGCGGGCCTGGCCGGTGGCGCTGTTCGGCGGGATCTCGCGCACGACGGGCTCGGGCCTGCCGAAGAACCGGAACGCCGACATCCGCTGCTTCCCCTCGCGAGCCGGCGGGGTGCCGGCGGTCGAGGGGCACGCTAGGAAGGCGCGACGACGTCCGAGGCCGTTCCGGGGAAGCCGTTCACGATCGCGAATCGGGCGGGCGGCGGATCAGGTGGGCAGCTGCCAGGAGTGCACCGGTTCGTTGGCCCCGGAGAACTCCAGGTAGCGCTCCAACATGCCGGCCAGCGCCCCGGTCCGGGACGACCCGCGCCGCTCCAGCGCCGCGACGGTCTGCAGCTGCCAAGCGGCACCCGTCCGGCCCGTCACGCAGCGCTTCTCGATCACCGAGAGGTAGCGGTCCTGCACCGCCGAGCTGACCCCCCACCGTGAGAGCCCCTCGTGCGCGAGCGGGAGGAGCTTGCGCAGGGCCAGCTCGTCCGGCTTGATCCAGCCGGTGCCCGGCCAGTAGAGCGGGGCGTCCATCCCGTGCCGGGCCGCAGTCGTGAAGTTCTCCTCGGCGGCCTCGAAGGACATCGACTGCCACAGCGGCCGGTCCGCCTCGACGAGCACCCGCAGCAGCCCGTAGAAGAACAGCGCGTTCGCCACCATGTCGACCGCGGTCGGCCCGGACGGCAGCACCCGGTTCTCCAGGCGGATGTGGGGCTGGCCGTCCGCGACGTCGTACACCGGGCGGTTCCACCGCCAGATCGTGCCGTTGTGCAGGCGCAGCTCGTCCAGGTCCGGGACGCCGCCCTCGCGCAGCGTGCTGATCGGGTCCGAGTCGCCGGGGAACGGGACGATGCCGGGGAAGTACCGCGCGTTCTCGGAGAACAGGTCCAGCACCGAGGAGATCCAGCGCTCGCCGAACCACACCCGGGGGCGGACGCCCTGGTTGCGCAGCTCGATGGTCCGCACGTCGCAGGCCTGGGTGAACAGCGGGATACGGGTCTCGGCCCACAGCCGCGACCCGAGCAGGAACGGCGAGTTCGCCCCCAGCCCGAGCTGCACGCCTGCGAGGCACTGCGCCGCGTTCCAGTACGCCGGGAACGAGCTCGGTGAGACCTGCAGGTGCAGCTGCATCGACGTGCAGGCGGCCTCGGGGATGATCGTCTCGAAGTCCGCGGCGAACCGCTCGGCCGCGACCGGATGTCTGCCGCCGGGGTCGCCGCCGGAGATGTCGATGTGGATCGGCTCGCCCCGCGCCGCGAGCATCTGCTCGTTGAGCACGGCGTAGCGGTCGTCCGCCGAGAGGGAGTCCGCCACCAGGTGGCTGCGGTCCAGCGTGGGCAGGATGCCGATCATGGCCAGCTGCGAGCCGCAGTCCCGGGCCTTCGCGCGGGCGACGGCCAGCTCGTCCAGCAGCTCGTGCTCGAGGTGGCGCCACTCGTCGCCGGGCAGCGGGCGGGGCGGGAGGTTGAGCTCGATGTTCCAGCGACCCAGCTCGGTCTGGAACTCCGTGCCGCCGATGGCGTCGAGCACGTCGCTGCCGGTCATCGCGGGAGCGAGAGCGCCGTCGACGAGATTGAGCTCCACCTCGATGCCGGTCATCGGGTCGTCCTCGGCGAACGGGTGCTCCCGCAGCATCGTCGTCAACGCCTCGAGGCAACGCTGCACCTTGGCTCGATACCGCTGGCGCTCCCGCCGACTGAACCGGGTCCGGTCGACGTCCTGGCCCATGCTCTACCGATGCCTCCCTGCTGCCGCCCTCGTCAGGACAACGGCTCCCCACCGTGGCACATCACCAGATGGGACGGTACCGGCTGACCGGGCGACCCGGTGCGACGAGCGGCCGTCGACCTGGGACGATCGGTCGTCGTGGCCATCATCACCGCCGTGCGGGACGCCGCGGACCCCCGCCTGGACGACTACCGCGACCTGACCACCGCGGACCGCAGGCCGGACCGCCCGGGCGGGCGGGGGCTGGTCATCGCGGAAGGTGTCGTCGTCGTACGACGGTTGCTGGACTCCCCGTACCCCGTCCGGTCGCTGCTCGGTGTCCCCCGTCGGATCGAGGAGCTGTCGGCCGATCTGGCGCACCTGGACGTCCCCGCCTATGCGACGGACGCCGACACCATGGCCACCGCCGTCGGCTTCCACCTGAACCGCGGCGTGCTGGCCGTGGCGGACCGCGCGGCGCCGGTGGACGCGGCCGAGCTGGCCCGCACCGCCCGGGTGCTCGCCGTGTGCGAGGGCGTGAACGACCACGAGAACCTCGGCTCGCTGTTCCGCAACGCCGCCGCGCTCGGCGTCGACGGGATCCTGCTCGGCCCGCGGTGTGCCGATCCGCTGTACCGCCGGTCGGTCCGGGTCTCGATGGGCCATGTGCTCCGCGTGCCGTTCGCCCACCTGGACGGGCCGTGGCCGGCATCACTCGACCGGGTGCGCGAGGCCGGGCTGACCGTCGCCGCACTCACCCCGTCCGGCGAGCCGATCTCCGGAGCCGGGCTGGCGGGGGAGCGCGTCGCGCTGCTGCTCGGAGCCGAAGGCCCCGGTCTGACGGCCGAGGCGCTCGCCGCCGCGGACGTCCGCGTCGGCATCCCGATGGCCTCGGGCGTCGACTCTCTCAATGTGGCAACGGCCGCCGCGGTGGCCTTCCATGCCGTGGCGCCACCCGTACGCTGATCTCGTGCACCTCGCTGCGGGGGGACGGGTGGTGCTCGGCGACACGATGCCGGGCGACGGCGTGCTGCCCGCGGAGCTGAGCGCGGACCTGCGGCAGTGGGGCGCGGTCGCCGCGAGCATCGCGGGGACCCCCGTGCTGCCCGAGCAGCGGGACATCGTCTCCCGCCGGGGCCGCCAGCTCGCGGGCCGGGTGTCGGACGCCCTCGGCAGGCCGGTCGAGTACGTCGACCCGCTGACCGGGGGTCGCGAGCGGGTGCTGGGCCGCAGCACGGAGCCCATCCCGGTGGTCGCGCCCGAACCCACGCCGTGGGAGACGGGGCTGCCCGCCGCGGTGTTCTTCGCGGTCCTGGCGGCGATCGGGGACATCACGCTCAGCCGCGCGTTCGGCGAGGCCTTCGGGCTGTTGTGGATCCCGGCGAACCTGCTGGTGGTGGGCGGTCTCGCGCCGAGCCTGTGGCTGGTGCGCAGGCAACGGTTCTGGCGCTGGATCGCGCTCGGGGTGGCGGCGGGCCTGGGTGCGGCCTGGGTCGTCCTGCTGCTCGGCCAGTTCCTGTAGAACCGACGATCAGCGGCCGCGGACGCCCAGGAGGACCTCGTCCCACGAGGGCATGACCGGCTTGCCCTTCTTCGCGCGGGGCTTGGCGGGCTGCTTCGGCTCCTCGGCGGGCTGCTCGGTGGTGGGCTGCTCGGTGGCGGGCTGCTCGGTGGTGGGCTGCTCGGTCGGCGCCGGGGCCTCGGCGGCGGGCCGGGCCTGCTCGCGTCGGGTGCCTCCGGAGCGGCCGGGCTCGGGACTGGTGTCCGCGTCGCGGGCGGCCTCGGGTGCGGCCTGCTCGGGCCGCGGGGCCTGAGCCCGGCCGACCGCCGCACCGGCGGTCTTACCGCGGGGGGAGTCGGCCTCGGTGTTCTGGGTCGCGCGGGTGTCGCTGGTCCGCGTGGCGGGGTGCGTGGGGGCGGTCTCCGCGCGGGCCTCGGTGCGGGTGCGGGCGGTGGTCCGCGCCGATCCGCCCGCCCTGCGCTGCTCGGGGGCGATCGGGGCTCGGCCCGAGTCGCCGTTCACCGCGGCGGGGACGGACTCCGACTCGGCGGCAGGGGCGGGTGCCTCCGGCTCCTCGGCACGCGCCATGTCGATGACCGGCCCGACCGGGCGCAGCGGCTGCTGGGGGAGGCCCTCGACGAGGTCGCGGGCGTGGTCGTCCAGCGCGGTGACCGTGCCGCCGTGGGCGCCCGGCTGGAAGGTCCAGTGCGCGTGGATGTCCGACTTCCCCGAGCGCCAGCCCAGGGAGACGACCCACTTGCCGTCCTCGCCCTTCCAGCTGTCCCAGTCCGCGTCGGCGTGGTCCTGCCCGCGCACCCCGAAGGTGTGCGCGACGGTCTCCTCGAGGGTGCGCAGGTCCGGCCCGTCCTCCCGGACGGGGTGCGCGGCGCGGGCCAGGTCGGCGGTCCGCGCGCGCTCCAGCAGCACCGGGTAGGCGAACCGTTCGATCTTCGCGGTGGGAACCCCGGCCGCCGCGGCGACCTGGTCGACGGACGCGCCGGCACGGATGCGGGCCTGGATCTCGCGTGGCCTCAACTGGCTCTCCAACTCGATCGCGATCTGTCCGAGCCGAGTCAGGTCCCCGCGGGCGGCCGCTCGGAGCTGTTCGTCGGCGGGCACCGTGTACCGCTCGCGGCGCACCGAGTCCTCGAGGACCACCGCACCGTCCTCGGCGATCCCGACGACCCGCAACGACCGCATATCCGCCGCACCTCCCGCTCGCCGACCCCGTCCGGGTGACGGTAGTTGCCGAATCGTGTCCGACGGGTGAGGCGCGCCGGGCCCGCTACCGGGGGATTCGTGCGTCTGCCCGCCTGCCGGCACTCCGCGCCGTCACACGTCGTGCCAGTATCGGTAAAGCTGAGGTACATGTTACTGCTGTGACTACATTCCGTCACCCTTGGGCAGGAAAAAGGCCGGGTCCCGCAGGACCCGGCCCGTGTCCGCGAGAGGTCAGAGCCGCTCGACGACCCAGTCGATGCAGGCGGTCAGCGCCGAGACGTCCGCGGGCTCGACCGCGGGGAACATCCCGATCCGCAGCTGGTTGCGGCCCAGCTTGCGGTAGGGCTCGGTGTCCACGACGCCGTTGGCCCGCAGCACCTTCGCGACCGCGGCGGCGTCCACCGAGTCCGCGAAGTCCACGGTCCCGACGACCTGCGAGCGGTGCGCCGGGTCGGTGACGAACGGCGTGGCGTACTCCGACTTCTCGGCCCAGCCGTAGAGCCGGGTGGAGGAGTCCTTCGTGCGCGCGACGCAGCCGTCCAGCCCACCGAGGCCGAGCATCCAGTCGATCTGGTCCGCCAGCATGATCAGCGTGGCGACGGCCGGGGTGTTGTAGGTCTGGTCCTTCACCGAGTTGTCGACGGCGGTGGCCAGCGACAGGAACGGCGGGATCCAGCGGTCGCCCGCGGCGAGGTCCGCGACCCGGCCCAGCGCCGCGGGGGAGAGCAGGGCGATCCAGAGCCCGCCGTCGGAGGCGAAGCCCTTCTGCGGGGCGAAGTAGTAGGCGTCCGCCTGGGTGATGTCCACGGGCAGGCCGCCGGCGCCGGAGGTGGCGTCGATGACGACGAGCTGGCCGTCGATCGAGGACTCCGGGCGCACGACCGGCACCGCGACACCGGTGGAGGTCTCGTTGTGGGCCCAGGCCAGGACGTCGCACGACGGGTCGGCGGTCGGCTCGGGCGCGCTGCCGGGCTCGGCCGAGACGACGACCGGGTCGGCCAGGAACGGCGCGCCCTTGGTGGTGTCGGCGAACTTCGAGGAGAACTCGCCGTAGGTCAGGTGCAGCGAGCGCTCCTTGACCAGCCCGAACGCCGCGGCGTCCCAGAAGGCGGTGGACCCGCCGTCGCCGAGCACCACCTCGTATCCGTCCGGCAGCGCGAACAGCTCGCGCAGGCCCGAGCGGATCCGTCCGACCAGGGACTTCACCGGCTTCTGGCGGTGGGAGGTGCCCATGACGTCGCCCGCCGCCGCGAGGGCCGCGAGCTGCTCGGGCCGGACCTTGGAGGGTCCACAGCCGAACCGTCCGTCGCTGGGGAGAAGGTCCGCGGGGATCTGCAGGTCGCTCACGGACCCAGTGTCGCAAGTGCCGCGCGGGCGCCCGGTGCGGGGCCGCCGATACGCACCCACGGTGATCATCCGGGACGGACCCGTGACGGTGTTTCGTCCGCATGGGTGACACGTGAAACGCCGCTTCGTGATCGATCGAGAGAACTCTCGCCGACGCACGACCGGAGGGACCGCCATGGAGATCGACTGCGCGCTGCCCGTGGGGGTGGCCACGCCCGAGCACGTCGGGCTCGCCGAGGAGCTGGGCTTCTCACGTGCGTGGTGCCACGCGGCCCCGCGCAGCTACGGGGACACCGGCATGGCACTCGCGGTGGCCGCGGAGCGGACCTCGCGGATCCGGATCGGGCTCACCGTGGGCGGTCACTGGCGGCGCGCCGGGACGGACGCGGAGGCACTCGCCGACCTGGCCGGCCGGGCGCGGGGCCGGGCCGAGCTCGTCGTCGGGGCGCCCGGGGGGACCGGAGGAGATCCGGCCCGGCACGCGGCCGAGGTCCGCGAGGTCCTCGCCCGCCGCCACGGCCTGGACGCGGTCCCGGCCTGGATCGCCCGGCCCGGCGCCACCGAGTTCGTGCCCCAGGCCTTCCGCGTGCACGCTCCGCGCGGCACCGCGCTGCGCACGATCGTCGAGGTCGCCCCGGGTGTGGACCTCGAGCGGCTGGTCCGTCGGATGCGCCCGGCGGGTGTGCTGCTGCGGCCGCGCACGGAGGATGTGGGCGTGGAGCTGACCGCGTTCGCCGAGGCCGTGCACGCGCTGGGCAGGCTCGCCGCCTGAGCGGAGCTGACCGGATCCTGACGGAGAACGGCCGTCAGGCCACTTCTCCCGCGCGAGCCGATGCGAGAGGCTGGGTTGCGTGACAGAACTTCGGGAGCGCCGTCGCCTCCATCCCGCCTGGTTCGCGGCGGGTGCGACCTTCCTCGCGCTCATCGGTGCCGCCGCCTTCCGCTCGACGCCCGGGGTGATGGTCGAGCCGCTGCACGCCGAGTTCGGCTGGTCGATCGGCACGGTCTCCGGTGCGATCGCGGTGAACCTGGCCCTGTTCGGCCTCACCGCGCCCTTCGCCGCGGCGCTCATGGAGCGGTTCGGCGTTCGTCAGGTCGTCTCCGTCGCCCTGGTCATGGTCGCGGTCGGGGCGGGCCTCACCGTCTTCATGACCGCCTCGTGGCAGCTCGTCCTGCTGTGGGGCGTGATCGTGGGCCTCGGGACGGGGTCCATGGCGATGGCCCTGGTGGCGACCGTCGTCGGGCGGTGGTTCGTCGCCCGCCGCGGGCTGGTCTCCGGCGTCCTGACGGCGGCCAACGCCACCGGGCAGCTGATCTTCCTGCCGGTCCTCGCCCACGTCATCGAGGGATCGGGTTGGCGCGCGGCGTCCCTGACGGTCTCGCTCGCCGCCCTGGTCGTGGTGCCGATCGTCTGGTTCCTGCTGCGGAACCGGCCCTCGGACGTCGGGGCGCTGCCGTACGGCGGGACCGAGGCGGACGTCGTCGAGCCGCTGCGGTCGGGCGCCGCGAAACTGGCCCTCGGGACGCTGGCCACCGTCACCCGCAACCGCACGTTCTGGCTGCTCGTGGTCGGGTTCTTCATCTGCGGCGCCACGACCAACGGCCTCGTCCAGTCGCACTTCGTCCCCGCCGCCCACGACCACGGCATGCCCGCGACGACGGCGGCGAGCCTGCTCGCGCTCGTCGGGATCTTCGACATCGCGGGCACGATCTTCTCGGGCTGGCTCACCGACCGCTTCGACCCGCGGATCCTGCTGCTGGCCTACTACACGCTGCGCGGGGCCTCGCTGGCCGTGCTGGTGCCGCTGTTCGGTGCGGACGTGAACGCGAGCATGTTCGCGTTCATCATCTTCTACGGCCTGGACTGGGTGGCCACGGTGCCGCCGACCATGGCGCTGTGCCGAGCCGCCTTCGGGCAGCGGGCACCCATCGTCTTCGGCTGGGTGTTCGCGAGCCACCAGCTCGGGGCGGCCGCGGCGGCCCTGGCCGCGGGCCTGGTCCGCGACGCGCTGGGCAGCTACGACGTGGCCTGGTACGGCGGCGCGGTGCTCTGCGGGATCGCGGCGGTCGCGAGCATCGCCATCCGTCGTGCGCCCGCGCCGGTGCCGGTCACGTCACGGTCGTGACCACGACCGCGGTCTGAACCCGGCTCGACACTCGGGGTCCCCAAGCGTCATGCGGTGGCGCTCGGGGTCCCCAGGTGTCGGTGGGGCGTGGCGCTCGGGGTCCCCGAGCGCCACACAGCGACGCTTGGGGACCCCGAGCGTCGAAGGGGCGTCAGGACAGCAGGTCCCAACCCTCGACGTCCTGCGGCTTGCGCGGGCCCGGACCGATGTACTGCGCCGACGGGCGGACCAGCTTGTTCTCGCGCTTCTGCTCCATGATGTGCGCCGACCACCCGGCGGTCCGGGCGCTGGTGAACATCGCGGGCATCATGTGCGGCGGGACGTTGGCGAAGTCGAGGATCACCGCGGCCCAGAACTCCACGTTGGTCTCGATGGGGTGGTCCGGGCGGCGCTCGCGCAGGATCGCCAGCGCGGCCTGCTCCAGCGCCGCGGCGACCTCGTAGCGCGGGGCGTTGAGCTCCTGGCACGTGCGGCGCAGCACGCGGGCGCGCGGGTCCTCGGCCCGGTAGACCCGGTGCCCGAAGCCCATCAGCTTCTCCTTGCGGTCCAGGATGCCGCGCACCAGCGCCGCCGGGTCGCCCGTCTTCTCGACCTCGGCGACCATCGGCAGCACACGGGCCGGGGCGCCGCCGTGCAGCGGGCCGGACATGGCGCCGATCGCGCCGGACAGCGAGGCCGCGACATCCGCCCCGGTCGAGGCGATGACGCGCGCGGTGAAGGTCGAGGCGTTCATGCCGTGCTCGGCGGCGGACACCCAGTAGGCGTCGATCGCCTTGACGTGGGCCGGGTCCGGCTCGCCCTGCCAGCGCGTCATGAAGCGCTCGGTGATGGTCTCCGCCTGGTCGATGCGGGACTGCGGCACGGCCGGGATCCCGATCCCACGGGCGGACTGCGCCACGTAGGACAGCGCCATGACCGAGGCGCGGGCCAGCTGGTCGCGGGCCTCCTCCGGCTCGGTGTCCAGCAGGGGCTTGTATCCCCAGTGCGGGGCGAGCATGGCCAGCGCGGCCTGCACGTCCACCCGGACGTCCCCGGTGTGCACCGGGATCGGGAACGGCTCCGCCGGGGGCAGGCCCGGGCCGAAGCGGCCGTCGACCAGCAGCGCCCAGACGTTGCCGAAGGTCACCGAACCGACGAGGTCCTCGATGTCGACGCCCCGGTAGCGCAGCGCGCCGCCGTCCTTGTCCGGCTCGGCGATCTCGGTCCGGAAGGCGACGTGGCCTTCGAGGCCGGACTTGAACCCGGGAGGGGGCGGGGGCACTTCGGACACCGGGGATCTCCTTCGTGACGACGCGGGCACCGGCGGACCACGCCGGGTGGCGCCGTCGGCCGATGTCCCTGCTCACGCGCGCGATCGCGCGCGTGCTCGCCGTCACCTTCCCCCGCCCGACCCGCCCGCACAACGGTGTCATCGGTCACCGGACCCGAACGGAGGGTGGTGACGGCGGCGGGGGAGTGCCTACCGTGCGAGATCCGACGAGGAGGTACGGATGACGGATACCACGCTCGCCGCGATGCGGGTCGACTACGGGCAGGACGGTTTCGACACCGCGCAGCTCGCCCCGACCTGGCACGAGCAGCTCAGCCGCTGGCTGGCCGAGGCCGAGGCGGCCGGGGTGGTCGAGCCGAACGCGATGGTCCTGGCCACGGCGGATCCCGCGGGCAGGCCGTCGTCGCGGACCGTGCTGTGCAAGGGGCTGGACGAGCGCGGCGTGGTGTTCTACACCAACTTCACCTCGGCGAAGAGCCAGGACCTGCGGCAGTCGCACGAGGCCTCCGCGACCTTCCCGTGGTACCCGCTGCACCGGCAGGTCCACGTGCGCGGGATCGTGCAGCAGACGAGCTACGCCGAGGCGGACGCCTACTGGGCGCAGCGGCCGCGCGGCTCGCAGCTGGGAGCGTGGGCGTCGGCGCAGTCCGTCGTCGTCGCCGACCGGCAGGTGCTGGACACGGCGCTGGCGGACATCGAGCGGCGCTTCGCCGACACCGAGCGGATCCCGCGGCCGCCGCACTGGGGCGGCTGGCGGATCGTGCCGGACGAGGTGGAGTTCTGGCAGGGCCGCACCAACCGGATGCACGACCGGCTGCGGTTCGTCGGGGATCGGGACTCGCGGACCTGGAAGGTCGTCCGACTCGCCCCGTGAGTCCGGTTTCGGCGGTGCCTGGGCTGCGAGGACCCGGCGTCGCCGTGGTAGTCGTGAGAACGTGACGCACCCTCGTCCGGGATCGGGACCGGACCAGCCCACGGATCCGCTGCCCGCGGGTCCCCGCCGCGCGGACCCGCCGACCCGCCCGGCGCGGAACCCCCGGGCGGACCCCTCGACGGTGCCCGCGTCGGGGCCGACCGACGCGACCACCGACCGCCTCGCCGCGGGGTCCACGGCGGCGCTGCCACCGGACCCGGAGGCGCCGACGGTCGCCTCGCCGACGGCGGCCACCCGGCTGACCCGGCTCGTCCGCGGCCTGTTCGCGGACACCACACCGCTGCGCACGCCCGCCTACCGTCGGCTCTGGATCGCCGGGATCGTCACGACGATCGGGGCCCAGCTGTCCGTCGTCGCCGTCCCCGCGCAGATCTACGCGATGACCCAGTCCTCGGCCTACGTGGGCCTGACCGGCCTCTTCGGGCTGGTCCCGCTGATCGTGTTCGGCCTCTGGGGCGGCGCGATCGCCGACGCCGTCGACCGGCGGACGCTGCTGCTCGCCACCGGCACCGGCATCGCGCTGACCTCGCTGGCGCTGTGGGTGGTGGCGGCGAGCGGCGTCGGGAACGTGTGGATCGTGCTCGGGCTGTTCGCGGTGCAGTCGGCGATGCTCGCGATGAACCAGCCCGCGCGCTCGGCGGTGATCCCGCGGCTCATCCCGGCGGCCGACCTGCCCGCGGCGAACGCGTTGAACATGACGGTCGCCCAGGTCGGCGCCGTGCTCGGCCCGCTGCTCGCCGGGGTGTTCATCCCCGTTCTCGGGCTGCCGACGCTGTACCTGGTGGACGCGATCCTCCTGCTCGCCACGATCTGGGCGACCTTCCGGCTGCCCGCGGTCCCGCCCCGGGAGGCGAGCCCGCGCCGGGCGGGTCTGCGGCAGATCGCCGACGGCTTCCGGTACGCGGCGATGCACAAGGTGCTCCTCGTGTCGTTCCTCGTGGACGTCATCGCGATGGGCTTCGGTATGCCGCGTGTGGTGTTCCCCGAGATCAGCCAGACCGTCTTCGGCGACCCACCGGGCGGCGGGTTCGCGATGGGCCTGCTCTACGCCGCGATCCCGCTGGGCATGGTCGCGGGCGGCATCCTGTCCGGCTGGCTGACGCGGGTCTCGCGGCAGGGCGTGGCGGTCACGATCGCGATCTGCGTCTGGGGGATCGGCGTCGCACTGTTCGGCCTGACGTCCTCGCTGGCCCTCGCCGTGGTCTTCCTCGCGGTGGCGGGCGCCGCGGACCTGGTCAGCTCGGTCTACCGCAACTCGATGCTGCAGTCCGTGGCCACCGACGAGATGCGCGGCCGGATGCAGGGCGTGTTCCTCGTGGTCGTCGCGGGTGGGCCCCGGCTGGCCGACCTGTGGCACGGGGCGGCGGCGGCCGAGGTCGGACCGGGGACGGCGGCGTGGATCGGCGGGCTCGCCGTGGTCGTCGCCACCGTCGTCGTGGTGTTCCGGTTCCGCGAGTTCTGGTCCTACCGGGTCCCGCCAGCGGATGCCGTCACGCGATAGGGGGACGACGATGCGGCGTGACGGCCGTGCCCGGAGTGATCCTGACCGCTCGGGGACGTGACGGGTACGACCGAACGATACGAATGCACCCCTCGCGCACTAGCGTGGCGTGCAACGCAGATGAAACGAGAGTGTGAGAGGGAACCTCCACATGGCTGACGAAGACACCGCTGTCCTGAACTACCCGGGCGGCACGCACGACATGGCGATCAAGGCGCCGACCGAGGGGGCATCGGCGGTCGATGTCAGCAAGCTCCTCGCGAAGACGGGGATGACGACGTTCGACCCCGGCTTCACCAGCACGGCGGCGTGCGCCTCCGCGATCACCTACATCGACGGGGACGCGGGCATCCTCCGGTACCGGGGCTACCCGATCGACCAGCTGGCGGAGAAGTCCAGCTTCCTCGAGGTCAGCTACCTGCTGATCTACGGCGAGCTGCCCACCGAGGCCCAGCTGGAGAAGTTCACCACCGACATCAGCAGGCACACCCTGCTGCACGAGGACCTCAAGGGGTTCTTCGACGGCTTCCCGCGGGACGCGCACCCGATGCCGGTGCTGTCCTCGGCCGTCTCGGCGCTGTCGACCTTCTACCAGGACTCCCTGGACCCGTTCGACTCCGACGCGGTCGAGCTGTCCACGGTCCGGCTCATGGCGAAGGTCTTCACCATCGCCGCCTACGCCTACAAGAAGTCCGTGGGCCAGCCGTTCCTCTACCCGGACAACTCGCTGGGCCTGGTGGAGAACTTCCTCCGCATGACGTTCGGCTTCCCGGCCGAGCCGTACGAGGTCGACCCGATCATGGCCAAGGCCGTGGACACGCTGCTGATCCTGCACGCGGACCACGAGCAGAACTGTTCGACCTCCACGGTGCGGCTGGTCGGCTCGTCGCAGGCCAACCTGTTCGCCTCGATCTCGGCGGGCGTGAACGCGCTGTTCGGGCCGCTGCACGGCGGCGCCAACCAGGCCGTCCTGGAGATGCTCACCCGCATCCAGGAGACCGAGGACGGCAACGTCGACGCCTTCGTCGAGCGGGTCAAGAACAAGGAGAAGGGCGCGAAGCTGATGGGCTTCGGGCACCGGGTCTACAAGAACTACGACCCGCGCGCGAAGATCGTCAAGCAGAACGCGGACGAGGTGCTCAAGGCCCTCGGTGTCTCCGACCCGCTGCTGGACATCGCGATGAAGCTCGAGGAGAAGGCCCTCGCGGACGACTACTTCGTCGAGCGCAAGCTCTACCCGAACGTGGACTTCTACACCGGCGTGATCTACCGGGCCATGGGCTTCCCGGTGAAGATGTTCACCGTGCTCTTCGCGCTCGGCAGGCTCCCGGGCTGGATCGCGCACTGGCGCGAGATGATGGCGGACCCGGCCAACAAGATCGGCCGCCCCCGCCAGCTCTACACGGGCTCCGGCGAGCGGGACTACAAGGAGCTCGGCTCCCGCTGACCCCTGTTCGGACGACGGCCCTCCCGCCACGGCTGGTTCTCGCGGGAGGGGCCGTCGCCGCTCCCGCCCGCGAGTCCCCCACTGCCGACGCGCGAGTCGGACGATCAGGCCCCGCGAGTCCCCCACGTCCGACGCTCGAGTCGGACGTCGACGTCGTCGGGCGCCGCCGTCCACCAGCGGGTCGAGTGTCGCGGTTCGGCGCGCGAGGTGCGGCGGGCGCCGTTAGCGTCGGGCTATGGCCGACCGTTCCATCGTCTGGTTCCGGCGCGACCTGCGCGTCGCCGACCAGCCCACCTTCCTCGCCGCGGCCGAGTCGGACGAGGCCCTGGCCCTGTTCGTGCTGGACCCGGCTCTGACCGGACCGAGTGGCGGGGCCCGGTTGACCTTCCTCTACGGCTGTCTGCGCGAGCTGTCCGACGCGCTCGGCGGGCGGCTGCACGTCGTCGAGGGGGACCCGGTCGAGGTCGTGCCGCGGATCGCCGAGTCGGTCGAGGCGTCCGCGGTGCACATCGCGGCGGACTTCGGCCCGTACGGCACGAAGCGGGACGAGGCCGTCGAGAAGGCGTTGGCCGACGCGGGCCGCGAGCTCCACCGCACCGGCTCGCCGTACGCCGTCGCCCCCGGCCGGGTCCGCAAGTCCGACGGGGAGCCGTTCAAGGTCTTCACCCCGTTCCGCCGCGCCTGGGCCGACCACGGGTGGCGCGGCCCCGCCGACACCTCCGCGAAGACCGTGACCTGGATGGACCCGCCGAAGAAGGGGTCCGTGGCGATTCCGTCGGATGTCGCGGTCGACGCCGAGCTGCCGGAACTGGGCGAGAAGGCGGGCCTGGCCACGTGGAAGGACTTCCTCGACGGCGCCGTGGACGACTACGGCGACGCCCGCAACTTCCCGGACCGGCCCGGCACCTCGCGGATGTCGGTCTACCTCAAGTACGGCTGCGTGCACCCCCGGACACTCCTCGCGGACCTCGCGAAGAAGCGGTCCGAGAGCGCGAACACCTACCGCACCGAGATCGCCTGGCGGGAGTTCTACGCGGACATCCTGTTCCAGCGACCGGACTCGGCGCGGGAGAACTACGACAAGGCGTTCGACGCCCTTCCCGTCGCCTCCGGCGAGGACGCCCACGCCCGGCTCGACGCCTGGAAGGAGGGCCGGACCGGCTTCCCGATCGTCGACGCGGGCATGCGCCAGCTGCGTACCGAGGCATGGATGCACAACCGGGTGCGGATGATCGTGGCGTCCTTCCTGGTCAAGGACCTGCACCTGCCCTGGTGGTGGGGGGCGCGGCACTTCATGCAGCTGCTGGTGGACGGCGACCTCGCCTCCAACCAGCACGGCTGGCAGTGGACCGCGGGCAGCGGCACGGACGCGTCGCCGTACTTCCGGGTGTTCAACCCGATCACCCAGGGGGAGCGGTTCGACCCGACGGGCGACTACGTCCGCACGTACGTCCCCGAGCTGCGCGGGATCGAGGGCAAGGCGGTGCACCAGCCCTGGAAGCTGGCCGACGGAATCCCCGACGGCTACCCGGAGCCCATGGTCGACCACAAGGCCGAGCGCCAGGAGGCGCTGGACCGGTACGAGCGGGTGAAGGCCGCGCGGCGGTGAGGGCCGTCCGGGGGGCCGTGCAACGTGGGCGTCCGGAGCCACTCGGCGCGGCATACGGGTGAACGCCTAGGCTGGCCCCAGCACTTCACGAGGGGAGTCCCGATGGCCGACCGACGCGGACGCAGGCGCGGATTCGTGCTGGTGGGGCTGCTGGCAGGGTCCGTCGGCGCGGGGGCGTGGTGGTTCCTGCGGCGCTCGGCGACCGGCGCGCCGGTCACGGACGAGTGGGCCGCCGCGGTGGCCCGGCCCTCCGCGCAGCCCGTCCCCTCCGGCTCCGCGGATTCCCGTCCCTCCGCCCTCCTCACCCCGGTGGCAGCGCCTGTCAGGACGGAGGAGCGGGCGGCGTCCACCGCGCCCGCGGAGTCCGTCGAGCAGGCGGAGTCCGTCGAGCCGACCGAGTCCGTCGAGCCGACCGAGTCCGCGGAACCGACGGTCGCCCCGGGGAAGCCCGCCGAGCCGAGCGACGCGCCGACAGCCCTCTTCGCCGCCTCGACCCCCTCCGCCTCCAGCGGGTTCGCGCCCGAGGAACGGACGGAGGCGGAGGCGCCCGCGGCCCCGCCCTCGGACGACCTCCCCACGATGTCGCTCCCCGCCGTCAACCCGAAGGAGCCCTACGGCCCCGGGTCGGCGGCCTCGCTGCCCGACGGGTCCGCGCCCGGCCCGGAGTACACGATCAAGGGCAACGCCTCGTCGATGTTGTTCCACACCCCGTCGAGCCCGTACTACCAGCGTACGAAGCCCGAGGCCTGGTTCCGCACCGCGGAGGACGCCGAGAAGGCCGGCTTCACCCAGTGGAAGCCCAAGCCCCGCTCCACGTGATCCACCATCCGGGAGCCTCCTGGTCGGAGACCGACCGCCCCGCTCCCGAACCATGGATCACACCCTGCTCACGGGCTGGGCCAAGCGGCACCAGGCCCACGTCCACGCCTCACGGACGGAGCACGACCTCACCCACGCAGAGCCTCCGACCAGCTGACGCGCGCCCCCGTCCGCAGCACCGAGTTCCGGTAGATCCGCGCCGCCACCGCCACCACGCCGACGATCGTCGCGAGCGTCAGGACGGCGGCGATCAGCACCTCCCACCACGCCGCCACGCCGAGCGCCTGCCGCACGGGCATGAGCGTGGGGGCGAAGAACGGCACGAAGGACAGGACCGTGCCGAGGGTGTTGCGCGGGTCCCCGGGCAGCACCGACACCGCGAAGATGAACGGCAGCAACAAGGGGAACATGATCGGCGCGACCAGCGACTGCAGCTCCTCCTGCCGGGACACCATCGACCCCGCCGCGGCGTAGACCGAGGCGTAGAGGAAGAACCCGAGCAGGTACCAGACCACGGCCGCGACCAGCGCGCCCGCCGCCGCCGTGGGGGCCGTGAGCAGCCCGGTCACGCTGCCGACCACCACGCCGATCGCGCCGAGGATGAGCAGCTGCAACAGCCCCACCGCGCCGAGCCCGAGCACCTTGCCCGCGAGCAGGTGCAGCGGCTTGATCGTGGACAACAGCAGCTCGACGACCCGTGAGGACTTCTCCTCGACGACCCCCTGCGCGACGGCCGAGCCGTACCCGATCAAGGACATGAACAGCAGCACCGCGGTGATGATCGCCAGCCCCAACCGCTGCCCGCGCTCGGGATCCTCGGGCTCGAGCGTGCTGACCGCGACCCGGCTCTGCTCCGCCACCGCGGCCGGGTTCTGCCCCGCGGCCTGCAGCGCCTGGTCCAGCGTGGTCTGCCGGACGACCGTCGCCACCAGCGACGACAGCTCGTCCCCGACCGCGTCCCGCCCGGTGACCGTCCAGCCGGGGTTCCGGTCGAGGAGGGCGTCGAGGTCGCCCGCCTGCACCTGCGCGGCGCCCTCCGCGGCACTCACGTCCGTGATCGTCAGCGTCCGCCCGACCGCCGTCGCCGCCTGCTGCAGCGCCGGGACCACGGGCCGGGCCGCGGGCGTCACCCCCAGCGTGTTCGACGACGACTGGCTGCCGATGAACTGGAAGATCAGCGCGTAGATCCCGAAGATGACCAGCGAGATCACGATCCCGATGGCGAAGCTCCTCGAGCGCACCTGGGTGGTGAACTCGCGGCGGGCCACCAGCCCGACCGCCTGCCCCGGAGACAGCCCCGTCATCGCGACACCACGTCCTTGTAGAGCTCGGTCAACGGCGGTCGGTAGGGCGTGAACTCGTGCACCGGACCCGCGGCCACGGCCGCCTTCAACACGTCCTGGTCGGTGGCCCCGTCGAGCTCGACCCGCGTGTGCGTGCCCTCCGCCGCGACGACCCGAACCCCGGCCACCGTGTCGGCCCACCCCGCGGGCGGGCCCACCACGTCCAGCCGGGCGACCACGGGCCGATGGTCGGCTCCGTGCACTCCGCCTCCGCCAGACCGCAGCTCGGCCACCGTCCCGACCGCCACCATCCGGCCGTCCGCGATGATCCCGACCCGGTCGCAGAGCCGCTCGACGAGGTCCAGCTGGTGGGAGGAGAACACCACCGGCACACCCTCGTCCGCCTTGTCCCGCAGCACGCGGCTCATCACCTCGACGGCGGAGGGGTCCAGCCCGGAGAACGGCTCGTCCAGCACCAGGATCTCGGGGTCGTGCACCAGTGCGGCGCACAGCTGCACCCGCTGCTGGTTGCCCAGCGACAACTTCTGCACCTCGTCGCCCACCCGCTCGGCGACCCCCAGCCGCTCGGTCCAGCGCGCCACCGCGGCCGCGGCGTCCGCGGCCGACACCGCGTGGAGTCTGGCCAGGTAGGCGAGCTGCTCGCCGACCCTCATCTTCGGGTAGAGCCCGCGTTCCTCGGGCATGTACCCGATCCGACGCCGGACGTCCGCGTCGATCGCGGAGCCCTTCCAGCGGACCTCGCCGGAGTCCGCGCTGAGCACGCCGAGCACGATCCGCATGGTCGTGGTCTTGCCCGCGCCGTTGCTCCCGACGAACCCGAACACCTCACCCGGCCGCACGGAGAACGTCACGTCCTGCAGCGCCGTCCGAGTCCCGAACCGCTTGGCCAACCCCCCGATGTCCAGCACATCTGCGAACCTAGCGGACGACAACCGGACACACCGGACAGGACGTCACCAGCCCGTAATACGAGATCGCAACACTCCGCGGATGGCCGATCTGTCCGGGCACGTCGTCGTCTGCGGGGTCGGCGCGGTGGGGGTACGCACCGTCGAACAGCTGCACGCGGCGGGCATCGAGTGTGCAGTCGTCGACGCAGGCGACCAGCCCGACCCCGTCACCGACCACCTGCTGCAGGCCTGGGGCGTGCCCCGCTTCCCGGGCAGGCCGCGGGAGGCGCTGGTGGAGGCCGGGATCGGGCAGGCCGCGGCCGTCGTCGTCGTGCCGGACGACGACCTGGCCGCCACCGAGGCCGCCCTCCTCGCCCGCAGGCTGGCCCCGGACACCCGGCTGGTCGTCCGGGTGGAGAACCCGGCGGTCGGGCGGGCACTGACCGAGCGCACCACGGACGGGAGCGTGCTCGGAGTGGCGTCGTTGGCCGCACCGTCCGTGGTCGAGGCCTGCCTCGGACAACGGCCGCACCCGGTGGACATCGAGGGCACCCGCTTCGTCGTGACGACGCTGGTCGCCCCGCGTGCGGGCACCCTGCGCAGCCTGTACGGCGACCTGGCGCCGCTGGCCGCGATCGAGGCGGAGCCCGTGCTGTGCCCGGGGCGGGACCACTCGGTCGGCGTGGGCGCGCGGGTCACGCTGATCGGCACGCCGGAGCAGTTCACCCAGGCCGGACACCCGGTGGAGGAGCCCCCGGAACCGGTGCGGATCGGGGCGCGCAGCGCCGGTGCCCAGCGGGCCGTGCGCCGCGCGGACGAGGGTGGGCGGACCACCCTCCCCGACGTGCTGCGGACCCTGCTCGCGGAGTCCGACCGGCCGCTCAAGGCGACCGCGCTGGGCCTGTTCGCGGTCTTCGTGTTCTCCGTGTTCGTGCTGCACGCCGGCTACACCAAGCCCGACGGCGGCGGCATGACCTGGGTGGATGCGATCTACTTCTCGGTGGAGACCATCGGCACGGTCGGCTACGGGGACTTCTCCTTCGCCGACCAGGCGACCTGGCTGCGGGTCTACGCGATCGGGATGATGTTCCTCGGCGTCGTGCTCGCCGCGGTGCTGTTCGCGCTGCTCACCCAGCTGCTGGTGAGCAGCGGGATCGAGCGGTCGGTGAGCAGGCGGCGGATCCGGTCGATGCGCGGGCACGTGCTCGTCGTGGGGTTGGGGGCGGTCGGGATCGGCGTGCTGGAGGGGCTGCTCGCGGCGGGCGCCCGCCCGGTGGTCCTGGAGCGCGACCCGGCGAACCGGCACCTGCCCCGCGCCCGGGAGCTGGGTGTCCCCGTCGTGGCCGGGGACGCCACGGACGCGGCGGTGCTGGCCGAGGTCAATCTCGCCGAGTGTTCCGCGGTCGCGGTCCTGACCAGCGACGATCTCGTCAACATCGAGACGGGCCTCGCCGTGCGGGACCAGCTCGCCGACCGCTGGGCCGAGGTCCCGGTGGTGCTGCGGCTGTTCGACCGCGACCTGTCCGAGGCCGTCGAGGAGGGCTTCGACTTCCGCTACGTCCGCTCGACGGCCGCGCTCGCCGCCCCCTGGTTCGTCGGCGCGGCGCTCGGGCTGGACGTGCTCGGCACCTTCTACGTCGACCGCACGCCGTTCATGGTCGGCCGCATGCGGGTCGGCGCCGGGCTGGACGGCCGCGCCCTCCACGAGCTGTCGGCGCGGACCCGGGTCGTCGGGCTCGGCCGGAGCGCGGGTGGTTTCGCCCGGTCACCCCGCCGGGACACCCGGTTGGCGGCGGGCGACACGGCCTACGTCGTCGGACCGTACGAGGAGCTGCTGGCCCTCCTCGGGACGGCCTGAGCGCTAGCGTCGAGATCATGGAGCTCGACGGCGTCCTTCCGGACGAGGCCGCCCGCCCGGAGGAGCTCGCTCAGACCGCCGACCCGTCCGGCATGGTGATGCCGTAGCCGCGGATGCGGCGGTAGATGGTCGCCCGGCTCATGCCCAGCCGCCTCGCCGCCTCGGCCTTGTTGCCGTCCGTGTCCAGCAGGGCGTCCACGATCGCGTCGCACTCGATGGCCTCGAGCGGGGTGAGCACCCGGCGGGTGATGGCCCGGACCTCGGGCGGGAGGTCCTCCGGCCGCACCACACCCGTCCGCCGCCGCGCGACGACCTTGCGCAGCACCTGGTAGAGCTGGTCGACGTTGCCCGGCCACCGGTTCCGCATGAGCACCCGCATGGCCTCGGGCGAACAGTGCAGGTCCGCGCCGCGGGTCAGCCGCGCGAGCAGGTACGGGACCAGCTCGGCGACGTCCTCGATGTGGTGGCGCAGCGGCGGCACCTCGATGCTGCGCGGGAAGCACCCCAGCAGCTCGACGAGCTCGGGGGTGTCCGGCCCGGTCGCGCTCGCCCGGGTGGCGACGACCCACTGGCGCTCCGGGTCGGTGGACTCGCGGTGCGGTTCGAGCACGTCCGCCAGGGTCAGGGCGTGCTCGGGGGCGAGCAGGTCCACGTGCTGCAGGACCAGCGTCCCGCCGCCGGTGTGCAGCTCGTCCGCCACCTCGGCGATCCAGGCCGGGCCGCAGTGCGTGGCGTCGAGCACCCGGACGTGTCCGGCGGGGGAGTGGGCCTGGTGGGTGGCGCGGGCGAGCGTGGTCCGCCCGGTACCCTCCTCACCTTCGAGGACCAGCCACTCCCGCATCCGGAAGTGCCGGTCGACCGTCTGCGCGCACTTCGTCCACAGGGCGCCGGAGCCGACGGCGGTGGGCAGCGCCGTACCGACGGCCGCGGCCGACCCGCGGGAGGCCGCGGGGGCCCGCGACACCAGGTGGACCTGCAGGACTCCGCCGGACAGCGCGCCCTCCGCCCAGCTCGGGCGGCACTGCACCCGGGCGGTGTTGCCGCTGGGCAGGTCCACGAGCAGCTGCCTGCGCCGACCCGTGCGCAGCGCCTCGGTGGCCTCCGCCAGCAGCGGGGCCTGGTCCGCGGCCTCGATCAGCTCGCGGGCCTTGTCGTTCATCATCACCAGGTCCGCCCCGACCGCGACGACGGCGCCGCGGCCGCGTCGGCAGGCGGACAGGTAGTCGTGCAGCAGCGTCAGCTCACGGCGGCCGGACTGCTCCAGCAGGCGCTCCTCGATGCGCTGCGCGATGGTCGCCGCGGTGGCCGCCATGAGCGCGCTGGCCTCGGTGCGCCAGCACGTCAGGTCGAGGACACCGAGCAGCTTGCCCGAGACCGGATGGTGGATCGGCACTCCGGCGCACGCCATGTCCTCGAGGTGCTCGACGTAGTGCTCGTGGCCGAACACCTGCGCCGGCGCGCGACCCTCCAGGGCGGTGCCGATCCCGTTCGTGCCGACGTACTGCTCGGCGTAGCTGAACCCCGGCGCGAGCCAGATGCGGTCCAGGTGCTGGCGCAGCGCGCTGTCGCCGGTGCGCCGGTCCAGGACCACGCCCTCGTCGTCGCACAGGATCACGCTGACGGGCTCGGTGGCGAACTGGTCGGCGATGTCGTCGACGACGGGCCCCGCGGCCCTGAGCAGCGGGGAGTCCGGCTCGGAGTCCATCTCGTGCGGGAGCTCGAGGTGGTCGGAGGCCACCGAGAACTCCCGCGACCGGGTCCACGAGGCGAGGATGGGGGGCCGCACCAGACCGGGCGGCGGGGGCTCGTCGTGCAGGAAGGACTCCCGCGCCATCGCCACTCGTTCGGCCGCGGGCCCGACGGCGACGGGCGTGAGGAGGCCGGCACCTGACACCGCGATCGTGTCGGGCGCCTCATGGTGGTGGACGCGCTCGTTCATCGTGACCAACCGGTTGCCCTTCTCGGAGCAGCTGTGGTCCGCGTTGACGCGGCAGCCGGGATCGAAATGAACGCTACTGCGCGGACACTCCGAGCGATAGGGGCAGGTCAGGGGGGCACCGTCTCAGATTGAGACCCCAGGTGAGCGTGGTCCGGAGTGTGATCTGGTCACCGGACGGGCTGTGACCCACGTCGCAGCTCGACCGGCACAGGGTCCGACGACGAGGTGGGCTCCCGCGCCGTCTCTTCCTCGACCGCCGAACTCTGTGCCACTCGCCCACCACCGTGAGGAGACGACGTGAGTCGGCAGAGCTTGGCGAAGGCTCACCAGAAGATCCAGGAACTGGCCTGGGAGCCGCAGTACCACGAGCCGTACATGAAGTACGGGACCGACTACACCTTCCGTAAGGCCGCGAAGAAGGACCCGCTCAAGCAGGTCCTGCGGTCCTACTTCCCCATGCAGGAGGAGAAGGACCACCGCGTCTACGGAGCGTCGGACGGCGCTATTCGCGGCAACATGTTCCGCCAGGTGCAGGAGCGCTGGCTGGAGTGGCAGAAGCTGTTCCTGTCGATCATCCCGTTGCCCGAGATCTCGGCGGCGCGGTCGATGCCCATGCTGTTCCACGTGGTTCCGAACCCGGAGCTGCACAACGGTCAGGCGATCCAGATGATCGACGAGGTACGCCACTCGACGATCCAGCAGAACCTCAAGCGCCTGTACATGAACAACTACATCGACCCGGCGGGCTTCAACAACAGCCTGCGGAACTTCCACAGCGACTACTGCGGCACCATCGGCCGCCAGTTCGCCGAGGGGTTCATCACCGGTGACGCGATCACCGCGGCCTCGATCTACCTGACGATCGTGGCCGAGACGGCGTTCACCAACACGCTGTTCGTGGCGATGCCCGCCGAGGCGGCGGCCAACGGCGACTACCTGTTGCCCACGGTCTTCCACTCGGTGCAGTCGGACGAGTCGCGGCACATCTCCAACGGCTACGCCACCCTCCTGATGGCGCTGTCGGACGAGGACAACCGCCAGCTGCTCGAGCGCGACCTGCGCTACGCGTGGTGGAACAACCACCGCGTGGTCGACGCGGCCATCGGTACCTTCATCGAGTACGGCACGAAGGACCGCCGCAAGGACCGTGAGTCCTACGCGGAGATGTGGCGTCGGTGGATCTACGACGACTACTACCGTGCCTACCTCGTCCCGCTCGAGAAGTACGGCCTGGTCATCCCGCACGACCTGATCGAAGAGTCGTGGAAGCAGATCTGGGAGAAGGGCTACGTCCACGAGGTCGCGCAGTTCTTCGCCACCGGTTGGCTCGCCAACTACTGGCGCATCGACGCGATGACCGACGACGACTTCGAGTGGTTCGAGTACAAGTACCCGGGCTGGTACGACAAGTACGGCAAGTGGTGGGAGAACTACTCCCGTCTCGCGAAGCCGAACGGGCACAACCCGATCGTCTTCGAGGACGTGGACTACGTCTACCCGGCGCGCTGCTGGACCTGCATGGTGCCGTGTCTGGTCCGTGAGGACATGGTCACGGCCGAGGTCGACGGCATGCACCGCACGTACTGCCACGAGGTCTGCCGGTGGACCGACGTCGAGGCCTTCCGACCCACGTACCAGGGTCGCGAGACCCCGAACATGGGCCGCCTGGTCGGCAAGCGCGAGTGGGAGACGCTCTACCACGGCTGGAACTGGGCCGACGTCGTCTCCGACATGGGCTTCGTCCGCGACGACGGCAAGACCATGACGGCACAGCCCCACCTCGACTTGGACCCCAAGAAGATGTGGACGCTGGACCACATGCGGCGGTGCCCCCCGCTGCAGAGCCCGAACGTGCTCCTCAACGAGATGAGCGCGGACGAGCGTGCCGCCTACGTCGCCGACTACAACCGGCAGGGTCCTGCCGGTCGCCCGGCGCCGCAGAGCTGACCGCTCTCCAGGGCGCCTGAGCGCGGGTCAGGCGAGGGGAGGGGGCCGGGGCCTCCGGCTCCCTCCCCGCTGGCCGGCCCTCTTCCCGCGAGAACATCGAGAGGGGCCCGTCTTGGGTGACAAGCACGTCGTCCGGTTCGAACCGGTCGGCATCGAGATCGAGGTCGACGAGGACCAGACCATCCTCCGCGCGGCCGCCGAGCAGGGCGTGCAGCTGATGCACGGCTGCAAGGAGGGCCAGTGCGCGGCCTGCAAGTCCTTCGTCCTCGAGGGTGAGGACATCGAGCTGGACAGCTACTCGACCTTCGCCCTCCCCGACTACGAGAAGGAGGAGGGTTCGACGCTGCTGTGTCGGGCCCACGCCTACGAGGACCTGACCATCGAGCTCCTCAACTACGACGAGGAGATCATCCGCTCCGGCCTGCCGCTGCGGAGGGGCACCGTCGAGGTGCTGGTGAACGAGGAGGTCACCCACGACCTCCGCCGCCTGGTGGTCAAGCTGCTCGAACCGGAGGAGATCAAGTTCTTCCCCGGCCAGTACATGGACTTCACCGTGCCCGGCACGGAGGAGACCCGATCATTCTCGATGGCGAACACCCCGAACCGCGACGGGGAGTTCGAGTTCGTCATCAAGATCTACCCCGGCGGCCTGTTCTCCGAGTTCATGGCGGAGAAGCTGCAGGTCGGCGACCAGCTCGAGGTGGAGGCGCCGTTCGGGACCTTCACCCTCCGGGAGAACCGCACGTCGGACATCGTGTTCGTCGGTGGGGGCGCGGGAATGGCGCCGGTTCTCGGGCTGCTGCGGTCGATGGCCGAGCGCTCGGTCGAGCGGAGGGCGCGCTTCTACTACGGCGCGCGGACGGCGAAGGACCTGTGCTTCGCCGAGGAGATAGCGGAGCTGGGCGGGCGACTGCCGTCCGGCCTGACCTACGTGCCGGCCCTGTCGGAGCCGGACGACGCACCGTGGGAGGGCAAGACCGGCCTGATCACGGACGTCCTTCAGGAATCGGAATCCACTTTGGAGGGTGCTGACGCCTACGTCTGCGGTCCACCGCCCATGGTCGACGCGGCGATCGCGACGCTGACCGCACTGGGCGTGCGCGAGGAGAACATCTTCTACGACAAGTTCACCACCACAGGTGAGCAGGAGGACGGCCAATGACCACCACCGAGAGGCCCGAACGCAGCGTCCCGAGGCCCGTGTTCACGGACGCGGAAGCCGGCGCTCGCGAGTTCCCCGACTCCGGCGCGAGCGCCCGGCGCTACAACTACTACAAGCCCGCCAAGCGCAAGCAGACCCACTACGAGGACGTCACCGTCGACGTCCAGCCGGACCCGCGCCACTACCTGTCGCAGGGCTGGATCTACGGCTTCGCCGACGGCTCCGCGGGCTACCCGCTGACCTGGACGAAGCTCAAGGCGTGGGGGGTGGACCGGCCGGAGCCGGAGCGCTTCCCCGGATCCGGCGGCAAGGGCTACGAGTGGCCCGCGCACGGCTGGCACGAGTTCCGCGACCCCAACGAGGAGTGGGAACTCACCTTCTACCGGTACAACGCCAACGTCGTCCGGCAGCTCAACCAGAACATCGAGAACGCGCGCAACTCCAAGGCGTTCTCCCAGTGGACGCCGAACTGGATCCAGTTCGTCGAGCGCAACGTCGGCGCGTGGATGCACATCGAGCACATCCTCGGGCTCTACGTGTTCGCGGCCTGCAACCGTTCCGGTCCCACGAACATGCACAACACCGCCATGGCGGTGAACAGCATGCACAAGATCCGGTTCGCGCAGGACCTGGCGCTGTACAACCTCACCCTCACCGAGGAGATCGACGGTTTCGACGGCGCCGCGCACCTCGACGCGTGGAACAACGACCCCGAGTGGCAGGGCGTGCGGAAGGTCTGTGAGGCCCTCACCGCCGTCGACGACGACTGGGGCGAGTCCATCTTCGCCACGAACGTCGTGTTCGAGCCGCTGCTCGGCGAGCTGTTCCGCTCGCAGCTGGTCATGCAGGCCGCCGCGGGCAACGGCGACTTCGTGACGCCCACGGTCATGGGTGCCGCGGAGTTCGACTTCGCCCAGCGCGACCTGCGCTGGACGCAGGCCTGCTTCGGCCCGCTCACCCAGGACCGCGAGTTCGCCCAGCACAACAAGGACCTGATGCAGGGCTGGCTGTCGAAGTGGGTGCCGCAGGCCATCGAGGCCGCCCGCACGCTGCAGCCGATCTGGTCGCTGCCGGACGCACGGCCGCCGCGCTTCGAGGACAGCCTCGATCACGTCAAGAACCGTTTCTCCGGCATCGTGACCGACCTCGGTCTCGCCGTCCCGAAGGAGCTGAACCAGTGACGAGCTTCAAGACCGCCGAGAGTCCGTTCAAGGCGGACCGCAGCGCGTCGGGCAAGTGCGGTGTGACGCTGATGAACAACCAGATCGGGGTCGTCGTCGCGGAGGTCATGGATCGCCAGGACAACGTCACGATCACCCACCTGCCGTCGATGATCCGCGTCGACTGCGTGGGCCGCATGGACTTCGTCTACGACGACATCTCCGAGGCCCTCGGCGAGGAGCCGGGCTTCTACGACGCCGCCGAGTTCGAGGAGAACATGTCGACCCACTACGGGAAGATGATCCACATGGATGACCGGACGGTCATGTTCGGGAACCTCGAGGAGGCCGCCGAGTTCATCGGCGACATGCTCCCGCCCGCCGTCTCGTAATCCCGTTTGCGCACGAACGGCACTTTGGTGCGGACCTAGCGCACGAAAGTGCCGTTCGTGCGGCCCCTGCCGTCCCCCGGTGAGGCCCGCCGGGCGGCAGGGAGCACGTTCGCCGCACCGTTCCCGCCCCGCACCCGGTCCGCAACCGGCGTGCGGGCGGGGAGGTCGGTTCCACCCGCGCACGAGACCGACGTCGCTCTCATTCCCAGGAGGACCCCTGCCATGGCCAAGGAACTCAAGTTCGGGGCGGACGCCCGAAAAGCGCTGCAGGCCGGCGTGGACCAGCTCGCCGAGGCCGTCAAGTCCACATTGGGCCCGAAGGGCCGCAACGTCGTCCTGGAGAAGATCACCGGCACGCCCGAGGTGACGAACGACGGCGTGACCATCGCCCGCGAGATCTACCTGCGCGACCCCTTCGAGAACATGGGCGCGCAGATCCTCAAGGAAGCGGCGATCAAGACCAACGACATCGTCGGCGACGGCACCACCACGGCCACCGTGATGGCCCAGGCGATCGTCCGCGAGGGCATGAAGGCGATCCAGTCCGGCGGCAACCCGGTGCTGGTCAAGCGCGGTATCGACCTGGCCGTCGGCAAGATCGTCGAGCACCTGTCGAGCGTCGCGCACCCGGTCGACTCGCTCGAGCACCTCTCGCGCGTGGCCGCGATCTCCGCGAACGACGACGAGACCATCGGCTCCGTCGTCGCGCGGACGCTGCACACCGTGGGCGACGACGGCGTGATCTCCGTCGACGACGGCCCGGTCCTGGGCCTGACCGTCGACTTCGTCGAGGACTTCGAGTTCGACAACGGCTACGTCTCGCCCTACCTGGTCACCGACCCCGGCTCGATGACGGCCGTGCTGGACGACCCCTACATCCTGCTGTCCGCGGAGAAGATCACCGACGTCCGGCAGCTGATGCCGGTGCTCGAGAAGCTCATGCGCGACCCGCGGCCGCTGGTCATCGTGGCCGAGAAGGTCGAGGGCACCGCGCTGCAGATGCTGGTGCACAACCACGTCAACGGCCACCTCAAGGTCACCGCGATCCAGGCCCCCGGATTCGGCGAGAAGCGCGTCCACCTGCTGGAGGACATGGCCGCGCTGACCGGCGCGAAGGTCCACTCCAAGGCGTCGAGCTTCGCGCTGGAGCAGATGACCACGGAACACCTCGGCCGGGCGGCCCAGGTCCGCGCGACCAACGAGCAGACCGCGATCATCGGCGGCGCCGGTGCGAAGGAGGCCGTCGACCGGCGGCTCTCGCAGCTGCGGGCCGAGATGCACCGCGCCTCCATCGGCACGGACGAGGACTGGCTCAACGACCGCATCGCGCGGCTGTCCGGGAAGGCCGCGATCATCTCGGTGGGCGCGCCGACGAACGCCGAGCTCAAGGAGATCCGGCACCGCGTCGACGACTCGCTGCAGGCCACCCGCGCCGCCATGGCGGAGGGGATCGTCGCGGGCGGCGGCTCGGCGCTGCTGCACGCGGAGTCCGCGCTGAACTCGCTCGAGGTCAACGACGACTACCGGATCGGCGTCGAGATCGTGCGGGCCGCGCTCACGGAGCCGGTGCACCTGATCGCGTCCAACGCCGGTTACGACGGCGCTGACGTCGTCAAGCAGGTCACGGACCTCGGCGTCGACGAGGGCTTCGACGCGCTCGAGGGCCGCTTCGGCAACATGGTGGAGATGGGCATCATCGACCCATTGCGGGTCGTGCGCTCCGCCCTGCAGAACGGCGCGTCCGTGGCGGGCCTGATCCTGACGACGAACTCCCTGGTCGCCGAGGAGCAGACGCCCTGGAACAAGGCCCTGATGACGGAGTACGGCCCCCTGGACGACGGCATCCCGCAGCCCAGCCCGGACGCGAGCACCCCGCAGTCCCTGGGCCTCGGCCCGTCGATGGGCTGAGTCCCACCGGGACACGGACGGCCCCCTCGCCGCGTGCGAGGGGGTCGTCCGCCGTGGCGGGTCAGCTGCCGGTGGCCGCCGGTTCGCGGTCGGGGACGTAGTGGTCCGTGCCCGGGATCCGCGTGGGGTGGGAGATGTCGAGCTTCGCCGTCTCCGGCATCCTGATCAGCGGGTAGATGGCCACCGCCGCGGCCAGCATCAGGTAGAAGGCCGGGATGTAGGTGTTCCCGGTGGCCTGGATGAGCGCCGTGTTGATCAGCGGCGCCGTGCCGCCGAAGGCCGCGGTGGACGTGGCGTAGCCGATGGAGAAGCCCCCGTAGCGGTTCCGGGTCGGGAACATGGCGGGCAGCGCCGACCCGATGGTGCCCAGCATCAGGACGAGCTGGATGCCCAGGATCGCGATGCCGATGGTGACCGGCACCCAGCCCTTCTGGCTGATCAGCCAGAACGCGGGGATGGCGAGGACGAGCGTGCTGATGGCGGAGCCGAGCAGCAGCGGCTTGCGGCCGATGCGGTCCGAGAGCCTGCCGATCGGCGTGATGACCACCATCATCACGAGCATCACCACGATGAGCACCACGAGCGACTCGGTCTCGTCGATCCCGATGGTCTGGGTGAGATAGCTCGGCATGTAGGTGAGCAGCGTGTAGTTCGCGACGTTGAGCAGCATCACGAACCCGATGAGCTGCAGGATCTGTGGCCACACGTTGCGCATGACCTCGCGGAACGGGGCCGTGGTCGTGGTGTTCTCCTGCTCCGCGGCGCGGAAGGCAGGCGTGTCCTCGAGCTTGGACCGCAGGTAGAAGCCGACGAGCCCCAGCGGGCCTGCCACCAGGAACGGGATCCGCCAGCCCCAGCTGTTCAGCGACTCCTCGGACAGCCCGAGCTGTACGGCGGTCGCGAGGATTGCACCCAGGACGGTGCCTGCGAGCGTGCCGAACTCCAGGAACGAGCCGAAGAAGCCCCGGCGCTTGGACGGCGCGTACTCCGCGATGAAGGTCGCCGCACCGCCGTATTCGCCGCCGGTGGAGAAGCCCTGGATCAGCCGCAGCGTCAGCAGCAGGATCGGCGCCGCGAACCCGATGACGCTGAAGCTCGGCAGCAGACCGATGAGGAACGTCGCGCCCGACATCAGCACGATCGTCACGGCGAGGACCTGGCGTCGACCGAAGCGGTCGCCCAAGGGACCCAGGATGATCCCGCCCAGTGGGCGGAGCACGAACGGGATGGCGATCCCCGCGAACACGAACAGCGACTGGGCCGCCGGTGAGAAGTCGGGGAAGAAGTTGAGCCCGATCTGGACGGTCAGATAGGCGTAGACGGCGTAGTCGAACCACTCGACGCCGTTCCCGATCGCCGCGCCTGCCACGGCCTTGCGCACGGTGGCAGGGTCGGCTTCCTCGACCTTCACCCCACCGTGATCTTGTGCGTTGCTCTCGCTCATCACGTCCCCTGTCTCGGTCGACCGATCACGCTAGGCGAGGTCGCGCGGGCGTGCAGGGTCTGGCGCGGATTTCTCAACCAGGCGGTTGACGAAGTGGTGCGGGCGGTCTACCGTGTTCTCAACCGGAAGGTTGAGATTCGAGGGGTGACATGACCGACCCGCTGTCCCAGGCGTTCGCGGCGCTGGCCGACCCGACGCGGCGTGACCTGGTCGCACGGCTGACCGAGGGGGACGCCACGGTGGGGGAGCTGGCGGCGCCGTACGAGGTGAGTGTGCAGGCCGTCTCCAAGCACCTGAAGGTGCTGGAGCAGGCGGGCCTGGTCAGTCGCGCCGCGGCGGGCCGCCGCAGCCCCGTGCACCTGGAGGCGGAGGTCTTCGACCTGATGACGAAGTGGATCGAGCGTTACCGGCAGCGGGCCGAGGCCCGCTACCGGCGCCTGGACGCGGTCCTGGCGGACATGGACGACGAGGAGAGCGGGCGCCGCCCGCCGCACACCGAGGAGACGGCATGAGCGACACGACCACGATGACGACCGCGACGATCGAGGCGGACCCGACGGTCCCGATCATCCGCATCACCCGGGACTTCGCGGCCACGCCGGCCCAGCTGTTCCGGGCGCACACCGATCCGGAGCTGTTCGCCCGGTGGGTCGGGCCCGACGGCATGACGACGGTCCTGGACCGCTGGGACGCGACCACCGGTGGGGCCTGGCGCTACGTGGCCTCCCGGGACGGGGTGGACTTCGGCTTCCACGGCTGCTTCCACGAGGTCCGCCCGGACCGGATCGTGCAGACCTTCACGTGGGAGGGCATGCCGGACGGCGTCGCGCTGGAGACCCTGACGTTCACCGACCTCGGCGACGGCCGCACCCGGCTGCACGCCCAGTCGCTGTGCGACAGCTTCGAGGCGCGGGACGGCATGCTGCGCAGCGGGATGGAGGTCGGGATCGACCAGGGTTACGCCAAGCTGGACGGGCTGCTCGCCGACGGCGAGATCGGGGAGTCGGAGTGACCCTCCCCGCGGCCCCAGCCGAGCGTCACCGCGCGGTGGCGGCCGGTTTCACCGACCGGGTGCGGGGCGCGTCGGACTGGGACGCGCCCGCCCCGGTGACGGGCTGGCGGGCCCGGGACGTGGTCGGGCACCTGGTCGAGTGGTTCCCGGAGTTCCTGAAGAGCGCGACCGGACTGGTGCTCGACCGGGGACCGTCTCCGGAGGAGGACCCGGTCGCCGCCTGGCAGGTGCACGCGGACGCGGTCCAGCGGCTGCTCGACGGGCCGGAGGCGGCCACCCCGTTCCGCCACCCGATGGTGGGGGAGCTGCCGCTGCCGGACGCGGTCGACCGCTTCTACACCTCGGACGTCTTCATGCACACCTGGGACCTGGCCCGGGCCACGGGCCAGGACGAGCGGCTCGACCCGGAGACCTGCGCCGACCTGCTCGCCGGGATGGTGCCGATCGAGGAGCTGCTGCGCTCCTCGGGGCAGTACGGCCCCGCGGTGCCCGTGCCCGCGGACGCCGACGTGCAGACCCGCCTGCTGGCGTTCATCGGCCGCGACCCGCTCGGCTGATCCTCGGGCCTCAGAATCCCGTTCCGTGCATTGGGGGGCGGTCGGCGACGAAGGCGGCGTCGAGTGCCGCGACGCCGGGGCCCTCGACCAGGCCGGCGCGGGCGAGCGTGCTCGCGCGGTGCCCGCCGAGGTAGAGCGAGCCCAGCGCCGACGCGCCGAGGACGACGTCCGGGAGCGCGTCGGTGGGGGCGGCGTCGGCGCCGTCGGGGCCCCCGGTCAGCCGGGTGCGGGACGTGCCCAGCTGGGGATCGTGCACCTCCAGCACCAGGTCGAGCTCGCGCGCGTACCGGCGGGCGGCGAGGGCGGCGGGGACGTCGAGCACGCGGACCCACACGCCGTCGCGCTGCTCGGTCGTCCGGATGAGGCGGGGATCGGTCAGGAGGAAGCCGAGCGCGTCCCCCGGTGGGCACTGGGTGGTCTCGAGGTGGCCGACGAAGTCGCCGGTGAGCAGCACTCGCCAGAGCGCGGCGTGCGCCTCGGGGGTCGCGGCGAAGAGGTCCCGCACGACCATGGTGCCGCGGTCGTGGTGCATCCGGTAGGAGGCGTAGCCGTCCGGGTGGGCGAGGTGGAACAGGGCGGTGCCGCCGTCTCGCTCGTCGGCGGGATCGTCCAGGAAGTACTCCCAGAGGACCGGACCGCGCAGGACGGAGGCGGGGGTCGCGGCGGCCCAGCGGGCGTGGACCTCCGGGGCATGGGTGCGTGCCTCGTCCCGGGTGATCATCCGGACGCCGCCGGGATCCGGTGCCTCCGGGCGGAACACGGCGAAGCGCCGGTCGATGCGGATGCGGCGGTACTCCGTGGCGGCGCCGTAGCCGTAGCGGCCGTACAACGTTCCCTCGCTGGCGGTGAGGGCGGCGACCGCCGTGCCCAGTGTGGGGATCTGGGCCTCCATGAGCGCCCGCAGCACACCGCGACGACGGTGGGTCGGCAGCACGGACACCCAGGTCACCCCCTCGATGCCCACCTGCCCGCCGGGCACACCCATGGGGAACGGCACCGCGCCCGTCACGCCGGCGAGGACGCCGTCGACCTCGGCGAACAGGAACCGCTCCAGATCGAGCAGTCGACGCACGGCCTCGATCCAGCCGGGGGCGTGGGTGGTGCCGAAGCCGCGCTGGTCGTGCTCGATCAGGGCGTCGAAGTCGGCGTCGGTCGCGCGACGGACGGTGAGGCTCACGGTCGGTGAGTGTGTCCGGCGGGGGCGGGCGGCGCGAGTGCTTTCGGGGACCGACACGATCGCCGGAAGTGTGCGCTCAGCGCGGCCGGGACCGCGCTGACGGCACCCAATCGGTGATCATGCAGCGCTGCGCGCACGAAACGTGCGGTCGTGGCGCCCGGAGGTCACCAGCGTGTGATCGGGGAGAAGCCGTCCGTCCGGTCGATCCATACGTATGTCCAACACGCACGTCCCTCCACGGGGATGCGGCGGCGGGTGTACTCGGGGCCCTCGTACTCGTCGAGAGCGGGGAAGGTGGCCGCCGGGTCGCGGAGGGTCACGACGTGGCCGGGGACCGGGTCCGCGCCCGGGAGCAGGGCGGGGAAGCCGAGGCCGGTGTCGAGCAGGGAGCCCCGCGCCCGCGCCGGTGCCACGGCCGAGACCAGGGGCTCCAGCAGGTGCCACGCGCGCTCGCCGGGCTGCAGGGTGCCGTAGACGAACAGGCGGTCCGGCCAGGAGTCCGGTGCCGGCGGGCCCGCGACGGTGGTCGCGGTCAGGCCGTCGGACGGGGCCGGCACGCCCTCCAGCGCGCGGGCCTCGGTCTGGGGCACCGCGGCGCAGCGGACCGGGACGCCGTCGACCAGCAGCGGTCTGCGGACCTCCGCCGCGCCCAGGTAGGTCAGCGGCGCGTCGAGGACGATGCCGCGGGTGTCGAGGCGCACCTCGCCGCTGTGCAGGTGGGCGAGGCGGTAGCGGCCGACCGTGCGGCCCTCGCAGCGGTCCAGGACGGCGACCTGCTCCGGCGTCGCGAACCAGACCGAGTGCTCCTCGACCGCCCCGGGTGCGGCGGCGAGGACGGCGGGGCGCTGGTCGTCCACCACCCGCAGGCCCGCGGCCCAGACGGCCGCCACGTCCCGCACGGTGCAGCGCAGCACGACGACCGCGCCGGTGAGGCCGAGCGCGTCCCGCAGCCAGCCGATCTTGGCGGGATTGCGGTTGGAGCCGTAGGCCAGCACCGGGACCCTGGCGGCCATCGGGGGCTCGCCGAGCTCGACCAGGGCGGCGTCCGGGTCGCCGCGCAGGGCGTGGCCGCCGCCGGGCACGTGCACGAACGAGGTCCCCGGCACCGCGCCCGGGTACGGCGACGCCGGCCAGGCGGTGTCGGGGTAGTCCGTCACTCGGCGAGGGGGCCGGTCCGCCCGCGGGCACCTGCCGGGTCGGGCGTGGTGTCGGGCTGAGTGAGCACCCCGCCGTCGGGGTCGTCGGGGCCGTCGGCAGAGCGCAGGCTCCGCGCCTCCGCTCCGAGGAACCGCCGTCCCGCCAGCGCGAGCACGAAGCAGGCCGAGCAGACCAGGCCCATCGCGCCGGCGATCGAGGTGTCGAAGGTCAGGGCCGCCACGTGGCCGAGGATCGCGCCCACCCAGCCGACGGCGAGCGTGACGGCGACCATCGCGCCCATCCGACGGGTGACCAGCGCGGCCGTGGCCGCGGGGACGATCAACATGGTGACCACGAGGATCGCGCCGACGGCCTCGAAGGCCGAGACGGCGGTGACGGCCACCGCGATCAGCAGCAGCCGGGACAGCAGCCGCGGCCGCATCCCGGTCACGCGGCCGAACTCCGGGTCGAACGTGGTGGCCCGCAGCTCCTTCCACAACGCCGCGACGACCACGACGTTCAGCAGTACCACCGCGGCCAGCACCACGCCGGAGCGGGCGAGCTCGAGCCCGCCCACCGTCACCGTGTCGAAGGGCGTGAACGCGATCTCGCCGTAGATCGTCGAGTCCAGGTCGAGGTGGATGTCCGAGGCGTACCGGGTGATGCCGAGGACACCGAGGGAGAACAGCGCGGGGAAGACCAGGGCGATCGCCGCGTCGGACGCCACGAGCCCGGTCGCCCGGATGGCCTCGATGCCCAGCACGCACAGCACCGCGAAGGCCGCCGCACCCGCGACCACCGGCACCGGCGCGCGGGTCTCGCCGATCAACCACACGGCGACGATGCCGGGCAGCACGGCGTGGCTGACGGCGTCGGACAGCAGGGCCATCCGGCGCAGCACCAGGAACGGGCCGAGCAGCCCGCAGGCGGTCGCGGTCAGGCCCGCGACCAGCACGATGACCAGGTCGTCCGCGGTCACGGCAGGCCCGCCAGCTGCTTGAGCTCGGCCAGCGCCGCCGGTTCCAGGGACTCCCGCACATCTCGCAGGTCGGGTTCCCGGGCGTCCCGCAGCCGGATCTGCGGGCCGTAGTGCAGCCAGGCCATGCCCAGCGCCACCCGCTCGGCCCGGTCCTGCTGGGCGACCACGCCCTCCGGGGTCAGCGTGCCGTCCTCGCCGAGGAACCCGGCCCGGACGAGCCGCCGCCGCGCCCCGCGCGACGCCGCCGCCGGGTCGCCGAGCGCCCGGTCGAAGGCGATCCGCCGCGCCCGCCGCGCGCGGCGGGCCCGTCTGGCCAGCACCCCGCGACCAGGCGCCAGCAGCACCGCGAGCACGGCGACCACGACCCCGACCAGCACGATCACCGGCCCGGTCGGCAGCTGCCCGCGGGTGGCCAGCAACGCACCCACCACCCCGACGACCGCGCCCACGATCCCCGCCAGCACCAGGACCCGGCCGAAGCGGTCCGACAGCTGCCGCGCCACGACCGTCGGCACGGCGAGCATGGCCACCATCAGGATCGCCCCCACCAGCCGCACCCCGATGACGACGGCGGCCACCAGGAACGCGGTCACCGCCGCCTCCACGAGCCGCGTCGACAACCCGAGCGCGGCCGCGTAGGCGCGGTCGAACAGGGTGGCGGCGAGCGCGCGGCGCAGGACCCCCACCGCGACCAGCCCGACGAGCCCGACCGCCCCCATCACGGCGACGTCGCGCTCCAACAGGCCCGCGGCCTGCCCGAAGAGGAAGGCCTCCAGCCCGGCCTGCTGGGCGTCCCCGGTCGCGGTGATGTGGGTGAGCAGCACGATCCCGAGCGAGAAGAAGCCGGACAGCACCACGCCGATCGCGGTGTCCGCGCGCAGCACGCTGCGCTCCACCGCGACCATCAGCAGTGCCGCGACCAGCCCGGCGACCGCCGCCCCGGCCAGCAGCCCCGCCACCTCCTTCGTCCCGGTGACGAGAAAGGCCACGCACACGCCGGGCAGCGTCGAGTGCGCGATCGCGTCCCCGACCAGCGACCGGCCGCGGAGCACGGCGAACGAGCCGAGCACACCCGCGGAGATCCCGAGCACCAGCGCGCCCGCGACCACGACGGTGTCGGTGTAGGGGAGGCCCAGGAGCATGCTCAGCCGGTCCACACCGGCGTCCCCTCGGGCAGCCCGGCCCCGTAGGCCGCGCGGACCCGGTCCTCGCTGAGGGTCTCGGCGACCGGGCCGCAGCCGAGCGCGCGGACGTTGAGCAGCAGCGCCCAGTCGAACGCGCTGCGCACCTGCGCCAGGTCGTGGTGGACGACGACGATCGACCCGCCGTCGTCCGCGAGCTCGCGCAGTAGGTCCAGCAGGTCGGCCTGGGTGCGGGCGTCGATCCCGGCGAACGGCTCGTCCATGACCAGCACCTCGGCCTGCTGGGCGAGCGCGCGGGCCAGGAACACCCGCTGCCGCTGCCCGCCGGACAGCCGCCCGATCTGCCTGCCCGCGAACGCGCCCATGCCGACGCGCTCCAGGCAGTCCGCGGCGATCGCGCGGTCCGCGCGGCCGACCCGTCGGAACCAGCCGACGGCGCGGTAGCGGCCCATCGCCACCACCTCGTCGACGGTGATCGGGAAGTCCCAGTCGACGGCCTCGGCCTGCGGCACGTAGGCCAGGTGCGCCAGCGCCGCGCGGCCCTCGGCGCCCGCGATCCGGACCGTGCCCGCGTCCGCAGGCACCAGCCCGAGGGCGGCCTTGAGCAGCGTGGACTTGCCGGCGCCGTTCGGCCCGACGATCGCGGACAGCGCGCCGCGCGGGAAGGTCGCGTCCACCCGCCACAGCGCGGGCACGTCCCGGTACCTGACCGTGAGCCCGTCGATCTCGAGGACGTCCATCCTCACCTCTCCTGCTCTCGCGAGCCCAGTGCCGCGGCGATCATCTCGGCGTTGGCGCGGACCATGCCGATGTACGTGCCCTCCGGGGTGCCCGGGTCACCCGCGGAGTCGGTGTAGAGCTCCCCGCCGATCCGGGTGGTGAACCCCCGCTGCGCGGTCGCGGCGAGCAGCGCGTCCACGGTCTGGCGGGGTACCGAGGTCTCGATGAACGCCGCGGGCACCCGGCGATCGGCCAGCAGCGCCGCCACCCGCTCGACGTCCGCGGTGGTCGCCTCCGCCGCCGTGGAGATGCCCTGGATGGCGGCGACCTCGATGCCGTAGCGGCGGCCGAAGTAGGTGAAGGCGTCGTGCGAGGTCACCAGGATGCGGTGCTCCGGGGGGATGGCGGCGATCAGCGCGCGGACCTCCCCGTCCAGCTCGGTGAGGTCTGACAGGTATCCGGTCAGGTTGGCGCGGTAGACGTCCGCGTGGGTGGGGTCGAGCGCGGTCAGCTGGTCCGCGATCGTGCGGGCGCAGTCCTGCCAGAACACGACGTCGAACCAGATGTGCGGGTCCGGGCTGCCGCCGTGGCTGAGCAGCGCCTCCTGCGGGATCCCGTCCGTGACGGCCCGGGTCGGCTGGCGGGCGCCGAGGTCGGCCAGCAGGTCGCCCATCTTGCCCTCGAGGTTCAGCCCGCCGTAGAAGATGACGTCCGCGTTCCGGAAGGTCCGCACGTCCCGCGCGCTGGCCTTGAACAGGTGCGGGTCCACGCCGGGGCCCATCAGCCCGGTCACCTCCACCCGCTCGCCGCCGATCCGCCGCACGGCGTCGGTGATCATGGTGGTGGTCGTGGTGACCTGCAGCGTCCGCTGTGCGACCGGGGGCCGGTCGGCGGTGACCGTCCGGGCGGCGCAGCCCGAGGTCAGGAGCGCGACGGCGAGCGCCACGACCATCCACACGCGCATGTAGCCTCGCCTACAACGTTGGTGAGCTGCCTCTAACGGGTGCGCCGACTATAGGGTGCCCGCCCTGTCGCCGGTGTCTCGTTCTGAGAAGGTTCACGGGTGTCCTCCGCCACTGACCTCCCCTCGACGTTGGCCTGGGAGGACGACGCGCTCGTCCTCCTGGACCAGACCCGGTTACCCGCGGTGCACCGGATCACCGTGCGGACGGTCGACGAGCTCGTCACCGCCATCCGACGGCTGGTGGTCCGGGGTGCCCCCGCGCTCGGCGTCGCCGGGGCCTTCGGGGTGGTGCTGGCGCGGCGGGAGGGTGCCGACCCGGAGCTGATCGCCTCCGCCCGGCCCACCGCCGTCAACCTGCGGCGCGGGGTCGAGCGGGCGGCGGCCGCCGCGGACCCGCTGGCCGAGGCGCAGGCGTTGCTCGCCGAGGACGTCGCGTCCTGCCACGCGATCGGCACCCGCGGTGCGGCGTTGCTGGTGGAGCTGTGCGGGGAGCAGCCGCTGCGGCTGCACACCCACTGCAACGCCGGAGCGCTGGCCTGCGTCGAGTGGGGGACGGCGCTGGGCGTGGTGCGGTCGCTCCACGCGCAGGGGCGGGTGTCGCTGGTGGTGGCGGACGAGACCCGGCCACTGCTGCAGGGCGCACGGATCACCGCCGTCGAGCTGGCGGCCATCGGCGTGCCGCACCGGGTGGTCGTGGACGGGGCGGCGGCGTCGGTGATCGCGCGCGGGCTCGTCGACGCGGTGGTGGTCGGGGCGGACCGGATCGCCGCGAACGGGGACGTCGCGAACAAGGTCGGGACGTATCCGCTGGCCCTGGCGGCGGCCAGGGCGGGGATCCCGTTCGTGGTCGCGGCGCCGGAGACGACGGTGGACCTGGACACCGCGTCCGGCGCGGAGATCGAGATCGAGGAGCGGGACCCGGCCGAGGTGGTCGCAGGCGTCGACGCCTGGAACCCGGCCTTCGACGTGACCCCCGCCGACCTGGTGACGGCGATCGTCACCGACACCAGGGTCTGGCGCCCGACCCCGTGAGGAGCCCGGCCTTCCGGCTGGTGCTGGTGCTGACGGTCCTCGGCATCGGCGGGCACGCCCTGCTCCTGCCGGTGCTGCCGCTGTGGGTGAGCCGGGCGGGCGCAGGCGAGTTCGGCGCGGGCTCCACGACGGGGGTCTTCATGGCGACCACCGTCGCGACCCAGCTCACGGTGCCGTGGCTGATCCGGCGGCTGGGCTACCGCGCGGTGTTCGGCGGGGGCCTGGTGCTGCTCGGCGTGCCCGCGCCGTTCCTACTGGTCACGGCGGCGTTGGGCCCGGTGCTCGTGCTCTGCGCGGCCCGCGGGATCGGGTTCGGCCTGCTGACGGTGGCCGGGAGCGCGGTCGTCGCGGAGCTGGTCCCGCCCGCCGAGCATGGCCGGGCCTCCTCCCGGTACGGCTACGCGATCGGCCTCCCGCTGCTGGTCCTGCTGCCGCTCGGCGTGGCGACGGTCGACCTCGTGGGCTTCATCGGTGTCTTCCTGACCGCGGCGGTCGCCCCCCTCCTGGGCGCCCTGCTCGTCCCCTTCCTACGCATCCCCGCGAGTCCCCCACTCCCGACGCGCGAGTCCCCCGCTCCCGACAGACGAGTCGGACGTCCCGACCACCCGCGATGCGAGGTGCCCGGCCCCGCCTGGATCGCACGTTTCGTGCGCTCACGGTCGCATGATCGCGAATCGCGTGCTTCCAGCGCTGCGGACACCGCCCTGAGAGCACGCAACCGGCGGTCCCTCGTCCGCGCCGGCGTGGCCCCGATGGCCGCGATGTTCGCCGGCTCGGTCGCCCAGGGCGGACTCGTGACGTTCCTGCCGCTGGTCGCGCCGTCCGCGAGCGTCGCCGTGCCGCTCGCGTTGTTCGCGGCGGCGCTGGGCGGGGTGGTCGGCCGCGGGATCGCGGGCCCGCTCGTCGACCGCCGGGGGCCGGGCAGGCTGCTGGTCCCGGGCGGGGTGCTCGTCGCCGTCGGGATGGGGGTGGAGGTGCTGGCCGTGGGGCAGACGTGGTTGTTCGTGCCCGGTGCGCTCGCCGTCGGGGTGGGGTTCGGGATGGTGCAGAACGACTCGCTGGTCAGCCTGTTCGCCGCCGCAGGACCCGCACGCTACGGCGCCGCGAGCGCCGCCTGGAACATCGGGTTCGACGCGGGTACGGGCGCGGGCGCGAGCGGCCTCGGCGCGATCGCCCAGCCCTTCGGCTTCCGCGCCGCCTTCGCCACCGCGGCCCTGATCCAGCTCGCGACCCTCCTGCTGCCGCGTTCACGCACCGGCGGGGACGCCGTCGCGGAGGGCTGACCCCCGCGTCGGCGCCCGCCGCGGTCAGTGGCCGCGGGTGATCCACTCCTCGAGGTGCGGGGCCTCGGTGCCGATCGTGGTGGCGTCCCCGTGGCCGGTGCGGACCGTGGTGTCGCCCGGCAGCGGCAGCAGTGTGGTCCGGATCGAGTCGATGATCGTGTCGAAGCTCGAGTACGACCGGCCCGTCGCTCCGGGCCCGCCCGCGAACAGGGTGTCCCCGGTGAGGACCGTGCCCAGCTCGGGTGCGTAGAGGCAGGTCGAGCCGGGGGAGTGGCCCGGGGTGACCAGGGCCTTGAGCTCGATCCCGCCCGCGGTGATGATCTGCCCGTCGGCGAGCTCGCCGTCCGGCTTGCGGTCCGGCCAGGTCATCTCCCACAGCGGGGCCTCGGCCGGGTTGAGCAGGATCGGTGCGCCGAAGCGGTCCGCCAGCGCCGGGGCCTGGTTGACGTGGTCGTCGTGGGCGTGGGTGCACACGATCGCCACCACCCGCCGGTCCCCGACGAGCGTCGCGATGGCCTCGGCGTCGTGCGCGGCGTCGACGACGACCACCTCACGGTCGTCCCCGACGATCCAGACGTTGTTGTCGACGTCCCAGGTCCCGCCGTCGAGCGAGAACGTCCCGGACGTGACCACGTGATCGATACCCGCCATCAGAGCACGACCACCGAGCGCAGCACGTCCCCGCGGTGCATCTTCTCGAAGGCGGTCTCGATGTCGTCGAGCCCGATCTCCTCGGACACGAACTTCTCCAGCGGCAGCCGTCCCTGAAGGTGCAGGTCGACCAGCATCGGGAAGTCCCGCGACGGCAGGCAGTCGCCGTACCAGGACGACTTGAGCGCCCCACCCCGGCCGAAGTACTCGATCAGCGGCAGCTCCGGCGCCATCATGTCCGGCGTCGGCACACCCACCAGCACGACGGTGCCCGCGAGGTCGCGAGCCAGGAACGCCTGCTTCCAGGTCTCCGGCCGCCCCACGGCGTCCACCACCACGTCCGCGCCGAACCCGCCGGTCAGCTCCTTGATCGCCTCGACCGGGTCGCCGGAGGAGGCGTTGACGGTGTGGGTGGCGCCGAAGCCGCGCGCCCATTCCAGCTTCCGGTCGTCCCGGTCCACCGCGATGATCGTCGTCGCGCCCGCGAGCTGCGCGCCTGCGATGGCGGCGTCGCCGACGCCGCCGCAGCCGATGACGGCGATGGAGTCACCCCGGCCGATGCCGCCGGTGTTGATCGCCGCCCCGATGCCTGCCATGACCCCGCAGCCGAGCAGCCCGGCGACCTGCGGCGTGACGGCGGGGTCGACCTTGGTGCACTGCCCGGCGGCGACGAGGGTCTTCTCCACGAACGCCCCGATCCCCAGCGCGGGGGAGAGCTCCCGCCCGGAGGCCAGGGTCATCTTCCGGGTGGCGTTGTGAGTGCTGAAGCAGTACCAGGGCTTGCCCTTGCGACAGGCCCGACACTGCCCGCAGACCGCCCGCCAGTTCAGGATCACGAAGTCCCCGGGCGCGACCTCGGTGACACCCTCACCCACGGACTCGACGATCCCGGCGGCCTCGTGGCCGAGCAGGAACGGGAACTCGTCGTTGATCCCGCCCTCGCGGTAGTGCAGGTCGGTGTGGCACACCCCGCACGCCTGCACCGCCACGACGGCCTCACCCGGGCCCGGGTCCGGGACGATGATCGTCTCGACCGAGACCGGCTTGCCCTTCTCCAGGGACACGACCCCGCGGACCTCTTGCGACATGCTGATCCCACTCCTTCGAACGGATGCGCTCATCGCGACCCTTTCACGGGTCACCCGGCGAGATCGAGGGGGCGCAGCCAGATCCCGTTCTTCGTCTGCGCGAGGTCCAACGTGCGCGGATCGACGCAGGTGCCGCGGGGGCGATGGGTGTCGAACAACGGCGCGTCGTCGAACACCGCCCCGCACCCGGCGAACCGGCGGCAGCAGTGCGCGCGGTCGGCGCCCACCCACGTCGACCCACAGCACGACATCCGCACGATCTCCACGGACGGCGAGGCTACGGGGCACCCCCGACGGGGACGAGGGCGGTGACCACCGCGGCGGTGGCTGAGAAGCGGGCCCGCCACTAGCCTCACCCGGCATGACCGCCGCCGATCTACTCCCGCCGGACCCGCCGCTCGGCACCGCGCTGGGGGTGGTCGCCGGGGCGGGCAGGCCGGGGCCCTCGCGGATCGCGGTGCCGGTCGGCGGCGCGTACGTGGACGTCGGGACCCTGGCCGCGGCGCAGGACGGCCCTCATCCCACGCTGCTCGGCGCCCCGACGTTGGACGGGCTGCTGGCGGCGGGCCGCCCGGCCTGGCGCGAGGTCTGGGAGTGGCTGACGGACTGGCTGGCCGATCCGGACCGGCTCGCGCCCTACGCCCTGCCGCAGGCGGGCGTGGTGCCGGTGCTGCCGTTCACGGTGGCGGACTACGTGGACTTCTTCGCCTGCGAGGAGCACGCCGCGAACGCGTCGGCGATCATCCGGGCCGGCGCGGGGGTCAGTGGGAACTGGCGACACCTCCCCGTCGGCTACCACGGCCGGGCCGGGACGGTGCAGGTCAGCGGCACCCCGGTCGTCCGGCCGCACGGGCAGCGCGGCCCCGGCGACCTCGGCCCGACGAAGGCGCTGGACTTCGAGGCCGAGCTCGGCCTCGTCCTCGGCGGACGCAGCCGGGGCCCGGTGCCGATCGAGGAGGCGCTCGACCACGTCTTCGGCGTGGTCCTGCTCAACGACTGGTCCGCCCGCGACATCCAGGCCTGGGAGTCCCGCCCGCTCGGCCCGCACCTGGGCAAGTCCTTCGCCACCTCGATCTCGGCCTGGATCACCCCGCTGGACGAGCTGGCGGGCGCCTGGCTCGACCCGCCCGCGCGGGACCCCCAGCCGCTGCCCTACCTGCTCGGGAAGGCCGACCGCGGACTCGACCTCACCCTGGAGGTCCGGCTCAACGGCGAGCGGATCTCCACCCCGCCCGCGGCGGACCTCTACTGGACCCCGGCCCAGCTCGTCACGCACCTGACCACCAACGGCGCGCCGATCCGACCCGGTGACCTGCTGGGCTCCGGCACGATCTCCGGCCCCCGCCGGGACCAGCGCGGCTGCCTGCTCGAGCTGACCTGGGGTGGCCGGGACGAGTTCGCCCTCTCCGACGGCACCACCCGCCACTACCTCAACGACGGCGACGAGGTGTCCATCGTGGCCTCCGCGCCGCGCGCGGACGGCAGCCGGTTCTCCCTCGGCGAGGTGCACGGCACGATCACGCCCTGACCAGCCGCATCAGGGTGTCCGCGAGCTGGTCGATCTGCTCCTCGCCGCGCACCCAGACCGGCGCCTGCGACATCGCCGCGTGCATCGCCTGCAGCGTGGGACCGACCGCGACCACGGCGAACTCGCCGCTGCGCAGCCCCTCCTCGACGACGGCCCGGAACACCCCGTCGTGTCGCCGCCGCAGGGCCTTGATGCGGGCCTGCTGCTCCGCGGGCCAGTCGTCCGGCACCAGGAACAGCCGCAACGCCGCCGGGTACTCGCGCACCGCGATCCGGATGTGCTCGCGCAGCAGCGCACGGAGCCGCTCGGCGGGCGGGCCCGCGACCGGCAGCGCCTCCAGGCGGTCCGTCCAGTCCGTGCCCAGGGTCTCGATCGCCGCCGTGACCAGCTCGTCCTTGCTCGCGAAGTAGTAGTAGAGCGACCCCTTGGTGACGTCCAGCCGCTCGGCCACGTCCTCCAGGCTCACGTCCTCGTACCCGCGTTCGCCGAGCAGCTCGGCGGCCGTGGTGAGGATCGCCCGCACCCGTTCCCCGCGCTTGCGGGCCACACGCTGACTCACAGGTCATATCTTGACCCAAGAGTCAAAATTTGTCACGGTGGTCGGGCAGCGACGAAGGGGTCGACATGGACGTCGAGTACGAGGTCGACGGCACCACCGCCGTCATCACGATGAACCGCCCGCACCGGTACAACGCGTTCACCGCGGGCACGGTCGAGGAGTTGACCAGGGCGTTCCGTGCCGCGTGGGCGGACCACGGGGTCCGCGCGATCATCCTGACGGGAGCCGGGGACAAGGCCTTCTGCACCGGCGGGGACGTCAAGCAGCGCGCCGAGACCGGCGACTACGGGCCGTCGGACTCCGGCATGTTCGAGATCGGGTACCTGCACAAGCTGATCCGGGACGTCCCGAAGCCGGTCATCGCGGCCGTCAACGGCCTGGCGATCGGCGGCGGCCACGTCCTGCACGTGCTCTGCGACGTCTCGATCGCCGCCGACACCGCCCGCTTCGGCCAGACCGGGCCCAAGGTCGGCTCGTTCGACGCCGGGTTCGGCTCCGCCTACCTCGCCCGCGTGGTGGGGGAGAAGAAGGCCCGCGAGATCTGGTTCTGGTGTCGCCAGTACTCCGCCCGGGAGGCCCTGGACATGGGCCTGGTCAACCTCGTGGTCCCGGCGGCCGAGCTGCTCGACACCGCGAAGGCCTGGGCCGCGGAGGTCGCGGACAAGAGCCCCACCGCGCTGCGCGTGCTCAAGCAGTCCTTCAACGCCGACACCGACCACCAGGCCGGTCTGTCCAACATGGCCATGTCCGCACTGGACCTCTTCGCGGTGTCCGACGAGGGCATGGAGGGCGCCAGGGCCTTCGCCGAGAAGCGCCCGCCGGAGTTCGCCAAGTACTACCGGCCGCACTGATGGACTTCGCGCGGATCGCCATCGTGACCGGCGCGGGCCGGGGGATCGGCCGCGCGATCGCCGAGCGGCTCGCCGCGGACGGCTGCACCGTCGTCGCCACGGACGTCGACGAGGCCACCGCGTCGGAGACGGGGGAGGTGGTCGGCGGCGTCGGGATGCGCGCGGACGTGGCCGACCGCGAGTCCGTCGCAAGCATGGTCGAGCAGGTCCGGGAACGGTTCGGCCGGGTGGACGTGTTGGTCAACAACGCGGGCTGGGACGTCGCGGGCCCGTTCGTCGACTCGGACCCGGAGGTCTGGGACCGGATCGTGAAGATCAACCTGTACGGCGTCCTGCACACCTGCAAGGCCGTCCTGCCCCTGATGATCGCCCAGGGCGGCGGCACCGTCGTCAACGTGGCGTCCGACGCCGGCCGGGTCGGCTCCTCCGGCGAGGCCGTCTACTCGGCGGCGAAGGGTGGGGTCATCGCGTTCACCAAGACCATCGCCCGGGAGTCCGCGCGGCACGGGATCAACGCGAACTGCGTGTGCCCGGGTCCCACGGACACGGCGCTGTTCGCGTCGATGGGCGGGGAGAGGTTGCGGGAGTCGCTGGTCAAGGCGATCCCGTTCCGCAGGTTGGCGCAGCCGAGCGACCTCGCGGCGACGGTGGCGTTCCTCGCCTCGCCCGACGCCGCGTACCTGACCGGGCAGACCGTCAGCGTCAGCGGCGGACTCACGATGAGCTGAGCCGGTGGAGGGTGACCCCCGGTCGCCCCGTCGGCGCCGACTCGACGTGCCAGTCCGCCAGCAGTTCGCCGGCGAGCGGACGGCCGGGATCGGTCAGCCACACCTCGGGGGCGAGCCGGGGGAGCACCTCGCGCAGCTCGGTGACGTTGCGGTGGCCGTAGAGCAGGTCCGCGCACAGAACCAGGTCGAACGTGCCCTCGACGGCGGTCCAGCTGCGGGCCTCCGCGCGCAGCGTCAGCCCGTTGCGGGTGGCGCTGCGACGGACCAGGCCGACGGCGGTGGCGGACAGGTCGGTGGCGAGCACGTCCGCCCCCGCCCGGGCCGCGGCCAGGCTCGGCAACCCGAGCCCACACCCCAGCTCCACCACCCGCGCCCCCGCCGGGAACGGCGCCTCGGCCAGCGCGATCGCGCTCGGCCACAGCTCCGCCCAGTGCGGCGGCAACAACTCGTCGCCGACCTCGTCGAACGGCACGTCCCCCGCGGGCCGCACCACGACCAGCCCCCCGACCGACTCCTCGACGACCTCCATCCCGACATGATCGCCGAGACCGTGTCGGCCCGGCAGGCTCTGCGTGGTCCGGCGATCACCCGGTCGGACGGCCCTCCGGAGCGCCTTGTCGCCGCCGGGCGAGAGGACGAACCACGTGGGTACTCCGGTCGACGTCGAGACGGTGACATCCCGCCCATCGATGGCCGGAGCCGCGTCGTCAATGTCGCTGCACGGTGTTCGGGATCAGCGGACCAGGGAGAGCTTCCGGGGCTGGATGATCTCGTCGATCAGGCCGTAGTCCTGGGCCTCCTGCGCGGTGAGGATGCGGTCCCGCTCGATGTCGGCGTGCACCTGCTCCACGGTCCGGCCGGTGTGGTGGGCCAGGGCCTGTTCCATCTGGGCGCGGATGCGGGCGATCTCGGCGGCGTGGATCTCGAGGTCCGACACCTGCCCCTGCACGGTGCCCGCGGCAGGCTGGTGGATCAGCACCCGCGCGTTGGGCACGGCGAGGCGGCGGCCGTGGGTCCCGGCCGCGAGCACGACGGCGGCGGCGGAGGCGGCCTGGCCGAGGCAGACGGTCTCGATCTCCGGCCGGATGAACTGCATGGTGTCGTAGATCGCCATGAGCGAGGTGAACGAGCCGCCGGGGGAGTTGATGTACATCGAGATCTTGCGGTCCGGGTCCGCGGACTCCAGGTAGAGCAGCTGCGCCATGACGTCGTTGGCGGAGGCGTCGTCGATCTGGACGCCGAGGAAGACGATGCGCTCCTCGAACAGCTTGTTGTACGGGTTGGACTCCTTGACCCCGTCGCTCGTGCGCTCCACGAAGGACGGCAGCGTGTATCGCATCTGCATGTCAGACCACCTCTCCGGCGCGTGCGACCACATGATCCACGAACCCGTACTCCAACGCCTCCCGCGCGGAGAACCACCGGTCCCGGTCGAAGTCGGCCATGATCTGCTCGCGGGTCTGGCCCGTGTGCTCGGCGATCAGGCCCGCCATCTCCGCCTTGTTGCGCCGCAGCAGCTCCGCTCGGATCCGGATGTCGGTCTCCTTGCCGCCGACCCCCGCCGACGGCTGGTGCATCAGCACCTGGGTGTGCGGCAGCACGTACCGCTTCCCCCGGGTGCCCGCCGACAGCAGGACCTGGCCCATCGAGGCCGCGAGCCCCATCCCGTAGGTCGCGACGTCGCACGGGATGAACCGCATGGTGTCGAGGATGGCGAGCCCGTCGTGCACGGAGCCGCCGGGGGAGTTGATGTACAGCGAGATGTCCGACTCGGAGTCCTCCGCGGCGAGCAGCAGCATCTGGCCCGCGATGCGGTTGGCGATGTCCGCGTCGACCTCCCGGCCGAGCACCACGATCCGGTGGACGAGCAGGCGTTCGAAGACCGAGTCCGCGAGGCCTGCGACGCCGGCGGCCGCGCTCGTCGCGTGGGGAGGGATGGGCACGGGAACCTCCTGCTGTGTTCGGCTGACGACCCCGACGCTAGGACGACGGGTGGTCGGCGGCCGCCGCTTTTCACCCCGAGCGGACGGTGTTCGCCGCAGGTGAACCGGACGGCCCCCGGCGTCGCGACGACCACGCCCGCCCCGATCGCGACCGCGCGGGTCACGAGGTCTCCTCCGCTGCGGGCGGGAAGCGCCGGGCGGACACGTGCTCCCGCGCGAGCCGACGCAGCGCGGCGAGCAGGCGGTCCCCGAGGACGGTGCCGACCAGCGCGGTCTCGACCCGCTCCTCGGGATCGGTGAGGGCCGAGACGGTGTCCAGGTCGGCCTCGGCGATCGCCTCGACGGCGTCCGCGTACGGCGCGAGCACGGAGTCCAGCCGGGTCCCGGTGACGCGCCGCATGGTGGCCAGGCAGTCGATCGCGGCCTGCCTGCCGGGTGCGCCGTCGTGCGGCCGCCAGCCCTTCTTGGCGAGCAGCTCGTCGATCCGGGCCTCGGCCTCGCGCTGGGCGGCGTCCTCCGGGGCGCCGCCGGTGCCGGGACCGGCCGCCGCGATCGTCATGCCGAGGGTGTGGTGCAGCGGGACGGCGGGATCGTCGACGGCCACGAGGGTGGCCCGGACGGCGGCGATGGAGAGCCCGCCGACCTCGACGAGCGAGCGCACCAGCTGCAGCCTGCGCAGGTGCGCCGGGCCGTAGTCCGCCTGGTTGGGGGACGTGGTGACCTCGCCGCGGGGCAGCAGGCCCTCGCGGACGTAGTACTTGATCGTCGCCACGGGCACCCCGGAGGTGCGGCTGAGCTCGGCCATGCGCATGGCCGACACCTAACTATCCGATAGTTCTGCTGTCCACTTCGCCTGGCATCAGGCGGGCTCCCGGCTCATCTCGGCGCGCTCGCGGATGGTCCGGTTCACGGCGCGTCCGAACGCGGTGGCGACGCCCTGCACGGTGATCGGCTTGAGCCCGACCAGCGCGGCGGCGAGCCTGCCGCGCTGCTCGGCAGGTCGTCCCGCGTCCCGGTAGGGCTGCAGGATGTCCTCCTGGAACACCGCCATCAGGTCCTCGGCCAGCGCGTTGGTGTGGCGCTCGATGACCGCGCGCGAGCGGCGCCAGAACTCCGCGCTCAGCTCGACGTCCGACGAGCCGATGGCGGCGGCGAGCGCCACCTGGCCCTGCACCCGGTAGCGCTCGGTGCCCGCGCGCTCGACGACCCCGTAGGCGACGAGCCGCTCCAGGGTGTCCTCGTCCAGCGCCCGGCCCGCCCGCTCCTCGAGCCCGGCGCGGTCCACCTCGTCGAACGGCTCCGGCGCCCACGGGGTGAGCAGGGCCAGCTGGAGGGCGAGCTCCTCCGGCCCGGCCGAGGGGGGCAGGCGTTCGAGGTGCTTCTCGATCGCGGTCAGGGTGAACCCGAGCGCGCTCAGCTCGGCGACCAGCATCAGCCGGGCGATGTGGTCCGGCCCGTACAGCCCGGTCCGGCCGCGCAGCCGCGGTGGGGGGAGCAGTCCGCGACCCGCGTAGTACCGGATGGTCCTCACGGACGTGCCGGTGCGGGCGGCGAGCTGGTCCACCGTGAGAAGTTCCGGCTCGGGTTCCGCCATGTCGGCAGGCTAACCCACGGGTTGACCTATGTGACAGTCCTGCTGTAACAAAGGGTAGGGCTTCCTGGCCGAAGAAGGCCGCCCAACCCACGAGAGGGTTCGCATGAGCGACATCCCCGAGGCGTACGTCTACGACGCCATCCGCACACCGCGTGGCCGGGGCAAGGCCTCCGGTTCGTTGCACGAGGTCAAGCCCATCTCGCTGGTCGTCGGACTCATCGACGAGATCCGCGCCCGCTACCCCGAGCTGGACCCGGCCACGATCGACGACCTGGTGCTCGGCGTGGTCTCCCCGATCGGGGACCAGGGCGGGGACATCGCCAAGACCGCCGCCATCGCCGCGGGCCTGCCGGACACCGTCGCGGGCGTCCAGCTCAACCGCTTCTGCGCGTCCGGCCTGGAGGCGGTGAACACCGCCGCGCAGAAGGTCCGCTCCGGGATGGAGGAGCTGGTCCTCGCCGGCGGCGTCGAGGCGATGAGCCGCGTCCCCATGGGGTCCGACGGCGGCGCATGGGCCATGGACCCCGACACCGCGTACACCACGGGCTTCGTCCCGCAGGGCATCGGCGCCGACCTGATCGCCACGATCGAGGGGTTCTCCCGCGAGGCCGTCGACACCTTCGCCGTCGAGTCGCAGACCCGCGCGGCCAAGGCCTGGGCGAACGGCTACTTCGCCAAGTCCGTGGTCCCGGTGAAGGACCGCAACGGGCTCACCGTGCTGGACCGGGACGAGCACGTCCGCGCAGGCGCGACGCTGGAGAGCCTGGCCGGGCTCAAGCCGTCCTTCGAGATGATGGGGCAGGAGGGCGGGTTCGACGCCGTCGCCCTGCAGCGCTACCACTGGGTCGAGAGGATCGACCACGTCCACCACGCGGGCAACAGCTCGGGGATCGTGGACGGCGCGGCTCTCACCCTGATCGGGACCGAGGCGGCGGGCAAGGCCAACGGGCTCACCCCGCGTGCCCGGATCGTGTCGACGGCGCTGTCCGGCGCCGACCCGACGATCATGCTCACCGGTCCCGCGCCCGCCAGCCGCAAGGCGCTGGCGAAGGCCGGTCTCACGGTGGACGACATCGACCTCTTCGAGATCAACGAGGCCTTCGCGGCCGTCGCGCTGCGGTACATGCGCGACATGGGGATCTCGCACGAGCAGACCAACGTCAACGGCGGTGCCATCGCCATGGGGCACCCGCTCGGCGCGACCGGAGCCATGATCGTCGGCACCCTGGTCGACGAGCTGGAGCGCCGCGACCTGCGGCGCGGCCTCGCGACGCTGTGCGTCGGCGGCGGCATGGGCATCGCGACCATCATCGAGCGGGTCTGAGGGAGCTCTGTTGATGAATAAGGCAGTGACCGACAAGGCTGTTCGCTGGGAGTCCGACTCCGACGGCGTCGCGATCGTCACGCTCGACGACCCGAACTCCAGCGCCAACACGATGAACGACGCCTACAAGCAGGCGATGGGCGAGGTGATCTCCGAGCTCGAGGCGGCTCGCGAGGACATCACCGGTGTGGTGATCACGTCGGCGAAGAAGACCTTCTTCGCCGGTGGGAACCTCGACGACCTCAGCTCGGCCGGGCCGGACGACGGCCCCGCGGTGTTCCAGAACGTCACCGAGGTCAAGGCTCAGCTGCGCAGGCTGGAGAAGCTCGGGCGCCCGGTCGTCGCCGCGATGACCGGCACCGCGCTCGGCGGCGGGCTGGAGATCGGGCTCGCCACGCACCACCGGATCGGGATCGACGCCCGCGGGGTCGTCTACGGCCTCCCGGAGGTCACCCTCGGGCTGCTGCCCGGCGGCGGTGGCGTCACCCGGATCACCCGCATGCTCGGCATCGCCAACGGCTTCATGAACGTGCTGGCCCAGGGCCAGCGGCTCACGCCGGAGAAGGCCCTGGAGCTGGGGATCATCGACGAGCTCGCGACCTCCAAGGAGGACGCGATCGCGAAGGCCAAGGCCTGGATCGCGGCGAACCCGGAGGCGAAGCAGCCCTGGGACACCCCGGGCTACAAGATCCCGGGCGGCACGCCGTCGAACCCCAAGCTCGCCGCGATCCTGCCCGCCTTCCCGGCCAACCTGCGCAAGCAGCTCAAGGGCGCGCCGATGCCCGCGCCGCGGAACATCCTGTCCGCGGCCGTCGAGGGCGCTCAGGTGGACTTCGACACCGCGCTGAAGATCGAGGGCCGCTACTTCGTGGACCTCGTCGTCGGGCAGGTCTCGAAGAACATGACCAAGGCGTTCTTCTTCGACCTGCAGGCGATCAACGGCGGCAAGTCCCGCCCGGACGGCCACGAGAAGTACGCGCCGCGCAAGGTGGCCGTGCTCGGCGCCGGGATGATGGGCGCGGGCATCGCCTACGTCTGCGCGCAGGCAGGCTGGGAGGTCGTGCTCAAGGACGTCTCGCTCGAGGCGGCCGAGAAGGGCAAGGCGTACTCCGAGGGGATCGTCGCGAAGGGCGTCAAGCGGGGCAAGGTGACCCTCGAGAAGGGTGAGGCCCTGCTCGAGAGGATCACCCCCACCGCGGACTACAACGACCTCGCGGGCTGCGACATCGTGATCGAGGCGGTCTTCGAGTCCGTCGCGCTCAAGCAGGAGGTCTTCCGCGAGGCGATGAAGGTCGTCGAGCCGGATGCGCTGCTCTGCTCGAACACCTCCACGCTGCCGATCACGGAGCTGGCCGCGGGCATCGACCGGCCCGGGGACTTCGTCGGCCTGCACTTCTTCTCACCCGTGGACAAGATGCCGCTGGTCGAGATCATCAAGGGCGAGCGGACCTCCGACGCGACGCTGGCCAAGGCCTTCGACGTCACGCTCGGGATCCGCAAGACCCCGATCGTCGTCAACGACAGCAGGGGTTTCTTCACCTCGCGGGTCATCGGGACGTTCATCAACGAGGGCATCGCCATGCTCGCCGAGGGCATCGACCCGCAGACGATCGAGCAGGCGTCCTCGCAGGCGGGCTACCCCGCGCCGGTGCTGCAGCTGATGGACGAGCTCACGCTCACCCTGCCGCAGAAGATCCGCAAGGAGTCCCAGGCCGCGGCCGGGGACGCGTGGGTCGCGCACCCGGCGGACGAGATCGTCGACACGATGGTCGAGCTGGGCCGCAAGGGCAAGAGCTCGGGTGCCGGGTTCTACGAGTACGTCGACGGCAAGCGGGCCGGGCTCTGGAAGGAGCTGCGCTCGACGTTCAAGGCCACGAACCACGATGTCGACCTGCACGAGCTGTCCGAGCGGATGCTGTTCATCGAGGCCATCGAGACGCAGCGCTGCTTCGACGAGGGCGTGCTGGAGACCGTCCCGGACGCCAACATCGGCTCGATCTTCGGCATCGGCTACCCGGCCTGGACCGGCGGCGTGGTGCAGTACGTCGAGGGCTACCCCGGCGGGGTGGCGGGCTTCGTGAAGCGCGCGGACGAGTTCCGCGACAAGTACGGCCCCCGCTTCGACGTCCCGGAGTCGCTGCGCGCGCGGGTCACCGTCGCGGCCTGAGTCCCCCGTCCGAACGGCGCTCCGGCCGGGGCGCCGTTCGGCCGTGCGGGGTGGACGCGAGCCCGTCCCGGTTCGTAGCGTGCTCGGGTGACCTGGGGTTCCTACAGCGCCTATCTCGGCATCGCCGTCCTGCTCGTCCTCGCACCGGGCCCGGACACGCTCGTCTTCCTGCGCAACGCGCTGTCCGGCGGCTCGCGCGGCGGGCTGATCGCCGCAGGCGGGATCCTCACCGGCAACCTGCTGCAGGGCAGCCTCGCCGCCTTCGGGCTCGGGGTGCTGGTCGCGAGTTCGCGCCCGCTGTTCGAGACGCTGCGCTGGGCCGGCGTCGCTTACCTGGTGTTCCTCGCCGTGCAGGCCCTCCGCGGGGCCTGGCGAGGGGACCACGCGGGGATCGCCGAGCTCGTCGAGAAGCGGCGCGGGCAGGGCCTGCGCCGGTTCCGCGAGGGCTTCCTCTCCAACGTCACGAACCCGAAGGTGCTGATCATGTACCTGTCGGTGCTGCCCCAGTTCCTGGTACCCGGCGTGACGACCACGGCCGACGCCCTGGTCCTCGCCTACACCGTCGGCCTGCTGGGCGCGGTGTACCTGCTGGCACTGGTCGGGGTCGTGCACCGGGTCCGCGGCTGGCTCTCCCGGCGCCGGGTGCGCCGCGGGATCGACGCCCTCACCGGCTCCGCCCTGCTCGGCTTCGGCGCCGCACTCGCCGTGGAGTAGGCCACTCACAGCGTGGATTCAGGCGAATCGGGCACCCTGGGGACATGGCCGACTGGGTGTTCTCGATCGTCGACCGTCTCGGAGCCGCCGGGGTGGGGTTCCTGATCTTCCTCGAGAACGTCGTGCCCCCGATCCCGTCCGAGGTGATCCTGCCGCTGGCGGGGTTCCGCGCCCGCACCGGCGCGGTCGACGTCCTGTGGGTCTGGCCCGCCGCCACCGCCGGGTCCGTGCTCGGGGCGCTGGTCCTGTATGCGCTGGGGGCCTGGCTGGGCTACGAGCGGCTCTACCGGCTGGCGGGCCGCAAGTGGTTCGTGCTGTCCAGCCGGAAGGACCTCGAGCGCGGGTACGGCCTGTTCGCCGAGCACGGCGGCACGATCGTGCTGCTCGCCCGCTGCGTGCCGCTGATCCGCAGCGTGGTGTCCATCCCGGCCGGGCTCGCGCGCATGCCGCTGTGGCGGTTCACCCTGCTCACCGCCATCGGCAGCGGGGTGTGGAACGCGGTGTTCCTCGGGCTCGGCTGGCTGCTCGGCGAGAACTGGGACCGGGTCGAGGGCTACCTCGCCCCGGTGTCGACCGGGTTGCTGGTGGTGGGCGCGCTCGTCGTGCTCTGGCTGGTGGCGCGTAGGCTGCGCTCCCGGCGTGGCCACCAGGGCGTGCACCGCGCTCCCTAGACCGAGTTGCCCCCGCCGTCGGATCGGGCGACGATCCCAGGTCGGGGAGCACCGGGAGGGAGCAGCGTGACCACGGAGCAGGAGTGGGCGGAGGAGCGCGAGCTGTTCGTCGCGTCCCCGTCGGCGGCGAGCGGTCCGCTCGCCCGCGAGTTCGTCGCCCTGGCGGAGAACCTGATGACCGCGTCGACCGTCGCGGAGGTCCTGGAGCGGGTGATCCACGCCGCCAAGGCCGTCATCCCGGGTGCGGACCTGGTGAGCGTGACCCTGCGTGACCCGGACGACGGCTTCCGCACCCCCGTCGAGACGGACGTCCTCGCCACCCGGCTGGACGAGCTGCAGTACGCGCTCAACGAGGGGCCGTGCGTGGCGGCGACCCGCAAGGGCGGCCTCGGCGTCGTCCACGCCCCCGACCTGCTGGCGTCCCCGGAGTTCCCCCGCTACGGCCCGCCCGCCCGGGAGCTGGGCGCCGGGGGAGTGCTCGCCGTGGGACTGTTCCCGCAGGGTGAGGCTCCCCGGATGGGCGCGCTCAATCTCTACAGCCTCTCGACGGGCGTGCTGGACGACACGGATCGCGACGTGGCCCTGGTGCTGGCGGCGCACGCGTCGACCGCCCTGGCCACCACCCAGGCCTGTGCGGCGGCGGACCTCGAGGCGGCGCAGCTGCGCGAGGCCCTGCGCAGCCGGGACGTGATCGGGCAGGCCAAGGGCATCCTGATGGAGCGGCGCGGGATCTCGGCGGACGAGGCCTTCGACATCCTTCGGCGCACCTCGCAGGACCTCAACGTCAAGCTCGCGCAGGTCGCGGAGACCCTCGCCGGTCGTCGCGCCGATCTCTGAGGTCCGCACCCGGCGTGCGCGGGGCGCCGGCTACCCTCAGCGGCATGATTCGCAACGTGGTGGGGGGTCAGGTGAAGCCCGGCGTCTCGCGGGCCGAGGTCGGCCGGGCCCTGCAGGCCCTGCTGGACCTGCGGGTCGAGGGCGTCGAGCTGCGGATGTCCTCCGGGCTGGACCTGGGTCCGCGCGAGGGCAACGCCTCCTCTGCGATCACCGTGGACCTGGACGACGAGCAGGCCTACCGCACCTACGGCCTGGACGAGGAGCACAGCCGGATCCGGCGGGAGCTCTTCGCGCCGATCTCCGAGCGGGTCGATCGCATTCAGTTCGCCCTGTAGCCGGTGCTCCGGGTCGAGGGGGTCCATCAGCGGTACCGGAACGGCCCGCCCGTGCTCGACGGGGTGGACCTCGCCTGCGATCCCGGCCTCCCGGTGGTGCTGGGCGGCGAGAACGGCTCGGGCAAGTCCACCCTGTTGCGGATCGCGGCGGGCGCGGCCCGGCCCGCGGCGGGGCAGGTGCGGCGACCCGGCGTCGTCGGGTACCTGCCGGACCGGTTCCCCGCCCGCCTGCGCATGCCCCCGGACGTGTACCTGCGCCATCTCGCGGCGATCCGCGGCGTGTCGCCTGCGCCCGAGCTGCTCGACCGGCTCGGGTTCAGCGGGCCGCGCCGGGAGCCGATGTCCCGACTGTCCAAGGGGAACGCGCAGAAGGTCGGGCTGGCCCAGGCCCTCGGCGGTGACCCCGGGCTGGTGGTACTCGACGAGCCGTGGGCGGGTCTGGACGCCGAGGCGGCCGAGACCCTGCTCGGGCTGCTCGCCGAGGTCGCCGAGCGGGCGTCCCTGCTGGTCACGGACCACACCGGGCGGGCGGCTCGGATCGCCGGGGCTCGCCACCTGCGACTCGCCGGAGGCCTGCTCCGCGAGAGCCCTCCGGGCGCGGGCGACACCGTCGGTCCGGGAACCGATGCCGACCTCGCCGAACCCGGCGCCGTCACCGCTCCGCTGCCCGCGACCGCGATCGTCCTGCGCTGCCCGGACCCCGAGGCCGTCGCCCGGCGCCTCGGCGTGAGCGGGCGCTGCGCGGGGGACCGACTGCACCTGCACGTGCCCGCCACCCGCGCGGATGCGCTGTTGCTGGCGGCGCTGCAGTTGGGCTGCGCGGTCGAGTCGGTGGGGCCGGTGTGACCCGCGCCCTGGCCGTGGCCCGGTACGTGGCCTCGGACGCCTGGCGCTCCCAGCGCGTGCTGATCCCCGCCGCGCTGCAGCTCGGGGTGCTCGCGGTCCTCTTCGGGGGAGATCCGGGCGCGCTGCCCGCCCCGTGGGGCGCCTCCGTGCTGGCGCTGTACCCGGTGGCGGCGTGGCTCGCGCTGACCCTGGCTCAGACCGAGGACCCGGTGCAGCGGTCGGTGACCGTTGCCGCCGCGGGCGGGCCGGGACCCGTCGCCGCCGGGACCCTGGTGGTCGCGGTCGCGGCGGACGTGCTGCTCAGCACGCTGTCCGTCGCCTGGCCGCTCGTCGCCACGCCCTACGGCGCGAGCCCGGCGACCGTGCTCACCGGGCTGCTCGCGCACCTCGCCGCCGGGCTGGCCGGCACCGCCGTCGGGTTCGGATGTGCGCTGCTCCCGCGCATCGGGTGGTCGCTGGCGGCCGGCGTGATCGTGGTGCTCGCGACGGCGGTGCAGCCGTGGCTGCCGCCGGTGGGTGCCGCCGTCGCCGCGCTGGAGACGGGCTCGGGTTCGCTGATCGTGCCCGTCGGTGTCGCCCTCCTGCTGGTCGCGGCGGGTACCGCCGCGCTCGCCCGCCGTTCCTGAGCCGTTCTCGCCGCCACCGCTTGACAGCATGGGTGCAGTGGCTGCATGGTTACCTACATGAGTAATGAACCAACGGACTGGGACAGGGTCGGGCGGTCGCCGTGATGGAGGACGGGAAGCCCCTCTTCCAGCAGATCGCCGAGCAGATCGAGGGATCGATCATCGACGGCTCGCTGCCCGAGGAGGGCCAGGTCCCGTCGACCAACGAGCTGGCCGCGTTCCACCGGATCAACCCGGCGACGGCGGCGAAGGGGGTCAACCAGCTCGTCGTCGACGGGGTGCTCTACAAGCGGAGGGGGATCGGGATGTTCGTCAGCACCGGAGCGCGCACGCAGCTTCTCGAGCGGCGTCGCGAGGAGTTCGCGAACCAGTACATCGCACCGCTGCTGGCGGAGGCCCGCAAGCTCGGGATGGATCCCGAGCAGATCAAGAAGATGATCGACGTCTGGGGGGACGAATCATGACGGCCGTCCGCATGCGCGGGGTCACCAAGCGCTACGGGGACTTCACCGCGCTCGACGCCGTGAGCCTCGAGCTCCGGGAGAACACCATCCACGGCCTGCTCGGCCGCAACGGCGCGGGCAAGACCACCATCATGCAGATCCTGACCGGCCAGAACTTCGAGACCGCGGGGCGGGTGGAGGTCTTCGGCCACCACCCGTACGAGAACTCGCGGGTGCTGGACCGGGTCTGCTTCATCCGCGAGGCGCAGAAGTATCCCGACGGGTACCGGGTCCGGGACGCGCTGAACGCCGCGGCGCTGCTGTTCCCGAGCTGGGACGCCGGGTTCGCGGCCGAGCTGGTCGGGGACTTCGCACTCCGCGAGAGGCAGCAGATCAAGAAGCTCTCACGCGGGCAGCTGTCCGCGGTCGGGGTGATCATCGGCCTGGCCTCGCGGGCGCCGCTGACCTTCTTCGACGAGCCCTACCTGGGTCTCGACGCCGTCGCGCGGCAGCTGTTCTACGACCGGCTGCTCGCCGACTACGCCGAGCACCCGCGCACCGTGGTGCTCTCCACGCACCTGATCGACGAGGTCAGCGACCTGATCGAGCACGTGGTGCTGATCGACGAGGGCAGGGTCCTGATCGACGAGGACGCGGACGTCCTGCGGGGTAGGGCCGTCACCGTGACGGGCCCGACGGCCGCGGTCGAGGCCTTCGCCGAGGGGCACACGGAGCTGTACCGCGAGGAGCTGGGGGGCTTCCTGCGGGTCACGCTGGCCGGTGCCCGACCGGAGCCGCGGCTGCGCTCGGAGGGGCTGGAGTTCGAGCCCGTCTCGCTGCAGCAGCTCGTGGTCCGCACGACCCAGCACACCCTCGACGACCGGAAGGTGGCCTCGAGATGACGACCGCGACGGCGAGCGACGTGCTCGCGACGACGCCCGCACGACGGCGTCGCCACCTGGCCTCGGCCCGGATCCACCTGGTGAACCTGCCGCTGTCGCTGGGGATGCCCTGGCTGATCCTGGGGTCCGCCTTCGTGGTGAACCTGATCATCTTCGGGATGATCCCGATGGACCCGGGCGACGCCCGCACCACCGGCGGCATCATGTCGATCTACATCTTCGCGCTGATCGCGCACATCCTGTCGGTGACGCAGACCTTCCCGTTCGCGCTGGGTCTGTCGGTGACCCGGCGGGACTTCTTCGCCGGGCTGAGCCTGGTGATCGCGGCGGAGGCCGGTCTGCAGGGGTTGGTGCTCACCGTGCTGCGGGCGATCGAGTCGGCCACGAACGGCTGGGGCATCGACATGACCTTCTTCGGGGTGCCGGTCCTGGTGCAGGAGAACTGGTTCCTGCAGTGGGTCCTCTACACCGTGCCGTTCCTGGCGCTGTCCTACCTCGCGGTCCTGGCCGGGACCGTTTACAAGCGGTTCGGCCAGGCAGGCATGTGGCTGGCGATCATCGGCGTGGTGCTGGTGGGTGGTGCGGCGGCGGTCCTGCTGACCTGGTCGCAGAGCTGGGGGGCGGTCGGGCGGTTCCTGGTCGAGACCCCGCCTCTGGCGCTCGTCGCCGGCTACCCCGCGATCCTCGCGGTCCTCTTCGCAGGCCTCGGCAGGCTGCTCCTGCGGCGGGCGACACCGTGACGCCCGCCGGGCGTGCCCGCTGGGGGGTGGGCGCGCCCTGCGGGGGTCAGGGCGCGGGGAGGACGGAGAGGACGAGGTCGGGGGCGGGGTGGCTCGCGTAGAGCGAGTCCTCCTGGGCCCGCCAGGACTCCCGGTGCGGGGCGTAGGTGGGCCAGTCGTCCCGGGCGCGCAGGCGGCGTGCCCGCTCGGGCGCCGGGCAGTCGACCCAGACGGCGGTGCTGGTGAAGGGCCGCAGCTCCGCGGCCCCGGACCCACAGCCCTCCAGGATGACGATCGGAGCGAGCGGCTGGGAGCGCGGGGCTCCCCGGCGGTGGTGCGCCCAGTCCCACGGCCACCAGCGAGCGGGCTCGCCCCGGAACAGCGGGGCGGCGATCCAGTCGCGGGCCACCGGGACCGCCGCCGCGAGGCCCGACCACCCCGGGTAGAGCTCCTCCATCGACAACACGGGCGCACCGAGCTCGGCCCCGAGGCGGTCGGCCAGCGTGGACTTGCCCGACCCGGACCGGCCGTCGATCGTCACCAGCCGACACCCACCGGGACCCGGGGGCCGGGCACGGACGGACTCGGCGAGCTCCACCGGTCCAGGGTGCCAGGCCCCCGGCCTCGTCGGTCAGGACGCCGCGGCCCTCGCGGCGGCCCTGGTCACGGCCCGGTGTCCGCGCCAGGCGTCGAACGCCAGGAACGCGACCAGGCTGATCCCGAACAGCGGAGCGAACCAGCCGACCACCACCGCGGCGAGCACGACCGCGAACCCGACGGGCTGGCTGAGCTTGCGGAACTGGCCGCGCGGGGCCAGCGGGGAGGGGACGCCGCCCTTCGTCGGCCGCCGCAGCCACCACATCCGGTAGCCCAGCAGGATCACCGCGATCAGCCCGATCGCGAAGGCCAGCAGCAGCAGCTGGTTGGCGATGCCGAACAGCGTGCCCATGTGGCCCGCGATGGTCCACGTGGTCAGCTTGGCCATCAGCGGCCAGTCGTCGAACCGGACGGTGTCGACGACGGTGCCGGTCGAGGCGTCGACCGAGATCTTGTCCGCCTCGGTGGGCAAGCTCGTCTTGATCTCCGTGACGGTCCACAGTGCACCCGCCGAGGCCGGCGTGGCGATCTCCAGGGCACCGGCGTCGATCCCGGCCCGACGAGCGGTGCCCAGGACCGAGTCGAAGGTCGCGGAGCTCACCGCGGGGGGCGGCTCGGCCGGTGCGGCGGCCCCGTGCCCGTCGTGGCCGCCGCCGCTCGGGGCGCCGGTCTCGAGCTTCGGCGTGGTCCAGCCCAGGTTCGAGCGGATCGTGGAGATGTTGGCCCCGGCGTAGGTCGACCAGGTCAGGCCCGTCGCGGACAGGAAGAGCATGCCCGCCAGCAGCCAGACGCCGACCGCACCGTGCCTGCCCACCAGCCTGCGTCGCCCCTTCACCCCCGGCTCCGGCCGCACGAGGTCGGCGATCCGCCGCTTGCGCTTGGCCCGCCACCTCGCCACCCACAGCACCAGCCCGCCCAGCGCGACGAACCACATCCAGGACGCGGCCATCTCGCTGTAGATCCGGCCGGGCTCGCCGAGCATCAGGTTGCGGTGCAGCTGGCTGACCGTGGTGCGCAGCGGCAGCGCACCAGACCCGCCGTAGGTCGCCATCTCGCCCTTGACCTCGGCGGTGACCGGGTCGACGAACACGGTCCACCGCTCGGACTCGCCGAGGTCGTCCCGGTTGAAGAGCACCCGGGTGGTGGTGCCGGGCTCCGGCGCGGTGCGGACCGCGTCCAGGGTGCCGCCGGGGTTCGTGGCGAGCGCGGCGTCGACCTGGGTGGCCAGCGGGAGCTCGGACCCGGTCGACGAGGTGGTCAGCTGGTCGGCGTACACCCAGGACTCGAGCTGGGGGGCGAGGGCGTAGAGGGCCCCGGTCACGGCCGCGACGAGGATGAACGGTGCGGCGAACAGGCCGGCGTAGAAGTGTAGGCGCACGGCCAGGCCCTTCCACGCGTTCGGGGTGGCGGGCGCGACGGGCGCGGCGGGCGCGGGGGGAGGAACGATCTCCTCCGGTTCGGACACGATGGACACAGGGGACTCCTGGGGAGGGTGGGACCGTCGCGGCGACGGTGTGGGGGCGCACCGGGGTGCCGGGCGTCCGACGACGGGTGACCGCACGCGCGCGGGCAGAGCTGCTCTGCCCGCGGCGATGCGGCGGACGGATCGCCGGAAGCACCCGTGGGGTGCGCCGCGGGGGGAAGGGCCCGGCTGCGTGCACAGGTCGGGCACGGGTGGCGCGGACGTGCGGGCGAGGCGGTGCGCCCGCACGACGGCGCTCAGGCGGCGAGCGGTGGGCCCCGGTGGACGATCGCGTGGCGCAGGAGGGTCCCGCGGCCGGCGCGGAGTACGCGGCGGGGTCGCACGGGAGTCGGGGCGAGCCGCGGCCGGGTGCCCGTCAGCAGGGCGTCGACCAGTGCGAACAGGATCCGCAGGGCGCGGTCGGAGAGCGCCCGCGCCCGCTGCTCCCCGCGGCGCAGCCAGGCCCCGGCGACCGCGGCGGAGACCAGGTGGGCGATCAGGACGAGGCCGTGGTCCGCGCCGTCCGCGTGGCCGTGGACCGTCGGCTGAGCCGACGAGGTCGCCAGGAAGAGGAGGTGTGCCGTGAGCTGGAAGGTGAGCTGGGCGGCCGTCAACCGCTCCCAGCCGCGCTCGTCCCTGGCGAGCCACCAGCCCGGCGCGGCGAGCGCGAGGGCGGCCAGCGCGATCCCGCCCGGGGCCGGCATGCCCGCGCCGCCGAGCACGTGGCCTGCGACGGCCGTGCCCAGGGCCGCCACCGTGACCGCCACCGTCCGCATCCCGCGTCCGCGCGGGAGCGCGCGGAGCGGGTGCTGCGGGTGGGAGTGCACGGAGGACCTCCGTGGGTAGGCCGCGATGCGGCGGGGAGCCGGCACGACATCGGGCCCGAGACGCGGGCGACGCTCACTCATCGTGTCGCGTCGATCGCGGATCGCACTGGACCATACGGGGTAAGGCGGCACCGGGACAAGCGACCCCGATCGGGGCGAACGGCACACACCGCCACACGGCCGGACCCGATCAGGGAGTGGGCGGGCGCACGGGCGGGGACCACGGGATCAGGTAGCCATGGCCGCGGACGGTGCGGATCGCATCCCGGTGCGGGCCGAGCTTCGCCCGTACCGCGCGCACGTGGCAGTCGACGGCCCGGGGGCTGGTGTCGTCCGTCCAGCCTGCGCACTCCGCGATCAGGTCGGCGCGCGAGAGCGGGCGGCCCGCGTGCACCAGCAGAGCCTTGAGCAGCTCGAACTGGTGGTGGGTCAAGGGCAGCGGGCGGCCGTCGAGTGAGATCGTGTACGTCTGCGCGTCGATCGTGAACGGACCGACGCCGAGCACCGACGGACGCTGCTCCGGCTCGGCGGAGCGGTGGCGCTGCGCCAGCCGCAGCCGCGCGTCGATCTCGGCAGGCCCCGCCCCGCTGAGCACGAGCTGGACGATCGCCCAGTCCCCGTCGACGTGCGGGGCCGCGGTCTCGTCGATCACGCCGATCACCGGGAAGCCGCGTGTGGTCGCCACCAGCCGCCTGCTGAGCTCGCGGGCGGCGCTGGGATGGGTGCGCCCGTCGACCAGGACGGCGTCACAGGGGTCCGACGCCAGGTACTCCGCGACCGTCGGCCTGCGGGTCGAGACCCTGTGCGGCAGCAGGTCCAGTCCGGGGAGGACGACACGGCCGTCGTGCGCGCTGGTGAGAACGAGAACGTCCACCGGGGAGGACCTCCAGGGGTGGGGAGACCCAGCATCGCCGCTGTGGGCACCCGAGCAAGCGGGGTCGACGTCAACGTCTGGTCAACAGGTCTTCACTGCGTGGAAACGGTGTTCGTGAGCCCTGCGGAACGGCGCTGAACCGGGTGCGGAACGCCTTCAGCTCACCGATGAGGGACTCGCGTGGTGGTGTCCGCGAGTCCTCCACTTGCCCGCATCCGCAGACAGGGCTCACAGGTCGGGGTGGTGTGCCGCCGCCACGTCCGGATGGGCGCGCAGCCGGGCCTTGAGCATGTTCTCGCCGAACGTCCCGGAGATGACGTTGTCGGGGTCCCGGCTGACCCCGCGGGCCTCGGCGGCGAGGGCGGGCGGCAAGGCGATGCGCGGCACCGTGGAGTCCAGCGCGGGGTTGAAGAAGAACGGGATGGACAGCCGGACCTCCCCGAGCGGCGGCGACACGACGCGGTGGTTGGTCGCCTTCAGGTAGCCGTCCGTGGCGAACTCCATGAGCTCGCCGATGTTGACCACGAACGCCCCGGGCACCGGGGGGACGTCGATCCAGCCGTCCGCGTGCTCGACCTGCAGCCCGCCCTTGCCCGGCTCGATCATCAGCAGCGTCAGCACGCCCGGGTCCTTGTGTGCCCCCACGCCCTGGCCGCGCTCCTCCCGCCCCGGGTAGCGCACGAGCTTGATCAAGGTGGACGGACGGTCGCCGAACAGGTCGTCGAACACCGCCGGCGAGCTGCCCAGGGCGACCGCCCAGGAGCGCATCAGGCGCCGCGCGACAGCCGAGCACCGCTCCTGCCAGTCGGTGAACACCGTGCGCAGCGACGGCAGTGCGGCGGGCCAGAGGTTCGGCCCCTCCAGGCGCATGTACGGGGCCGGATCGTCCGAGGTGGCGCGCTCGGCCGCGAGGTCGATCTGCTCCCGCCAGTCGACGCGCCCCCGCGTCAGCTCGCCGCCGGTGCGGGTGTAACCGCGGAAGTGTGGGCTGCGCAGCATCGCGACGGCGTCCTTGTCCGCCTGGGGGAGCGCGAAGAACCGCTCCGCCTCGGCGAACGCCGCCGCCGTCACCTCGTCGGGGATGCCGTGCCCGACGAGGTGGAAGAACCCGATGTCGTGCGTCGCGGCCAGCAGTGCGTCCCCGATGTCCGGCCGGGCCATGTCGAGGACGGGGAGGGTGGTCATCCCGCCAGGATGCGGGATGCCGCGGCGGCCGACTAGCGGTGGTCGTCCTCGCCGAGCCGGTGCACGCGGACGAGGTTGGTGGAGCCGACCGTGCCGGGCGGGGACCCGGCGACGAGCACGACCAGGTCGCCGGGCAGGTAGCCGGGGAGCGCGAGCACGGCCCGGTCGATCTCCCGGATGATGTCGTCCGTGCTCGCGACCGGCTCGGTCACGAACCCGCGCACCCCCCAGCTCAGGGTCAGCTGGGAGAGGACCTCCGGGTCCGGGGTGAACGCGAGCAGCGGGAGCCGGGAGTGGAGCCGGGCCAGCCGCCGGACGGTGTCGCCGGACTGGGAGAACGCCACCAGGGCCCGGGCCGAGAGCCGCTCGCCGATGTCCCGCGCCGCCGAGGCGATCACCCCGGAGTGCGTGCGGGGGACGTGGCACAGCGCCGGGACCCCGGTCGGGCCGCCCTCGGTCGCCTCGATGATCGTCGCCATCGTGCGCACGGAACCGACGGGGTAGCGGCCCACCCCGGTCTCGCCGGAGAGCATCAGCGCGTCGGCCCCGTCGAGCACCGCGTTGGCGACGTCGCTGGCCTCGGCCCGGGTCGGTCGGGACGTGGTGATCATCGAATCCAGCATCTGGGTCGCGACGATCACCGGCTTGGCGTTCTCCCGGGCGATCTGGATCGCCCGCTTCTGCACGAGCGGGACGTCCTCGAGCGGCAGCTCGACGCCGAGGTCGCCGCGGGCGACCATGACCGCGTCGAAGGTCAGTACGATCGCCTCGAGGTCGTCGACCGCCTCCGGCTTCTCCAGCTTGGCGACGACGGGCAGCCGCACCCCGACCTTGTCCATGATCCGGTGCACGCCGTCGATGTCCGCCGGGCTGCGCACGAAGCTCAGCGCGACCATGTCCACCGGCAGCCGCAGCGCGAACTCGAGGTCCGCGACGTCCTTCTCGCTCATCGCGGGCACGGAGACGTCCATGCCGGGCAGCGACAGGCCCTTGTTGTTCGAGACGGGGCCGCCTTCGGTGACCCGGCAGACGACGTCGTCGCCCACCACCGCGGCCACGCGCAGGCCGACCTTGCCGTCGTCGACGAGCAGGCGGTCGCCGGCGCGGGCGTCCCGCGCGAGGCCCTTGTAGGTGGTGGAGACGCGGTCGTGGGTGCCGGCACAGTCGTCGACGGTGATCCGCACCTCCTCGCCGGTGCGCCACTCGGTGGGGCCGTCGGCGAACGTGCCGAGGCGGATCTTCGGGCCCTGCAGGTCGGCGAGGATGCCGACGACCCGGCCCGTCTCGCGGGCGGCGGTGCGCACCATGTCGTGTACGCGCTCGTGGTCCTCGCGGGAGCCGTGGCTGAAGTTCAGCCGCGCGACGTCCATCCCCGCGTCGACGAGTTCCCTGATCCGTTCCGGCGTCGCGGTGGCCGGGCCGATGGTGCAGACGATCCTCGTGCGACGGGCGGTCATGCTCCTCCTCGGGAGTTACGACTCGTGAGTGCCGAAGTGTGTCACGTGCGCGCTGTAAGCAGGTACCGCCGGTCGGGGTGAGCCGGGTGGTGACATCGCGGGCAGGATCACCAGGCGCGCGGCCGGAGCCTGCTGAGCAGCCCCGCGGCCGCCGCGGCGAGACCCTCCAGGACCGAGGGGTACCCGCCGTCCCTGTCGTAGGTCGCGGACATCGAGACCAGCTTGGCGACGCGGCTCGGGTGGCGGAGCGCGAGCTGCAGCGCGACGCCGCCGCCCTGGGAGTAGCCCATCACGTCCGCGCGCTCGACCCGCAACGCCTGCAGCAACGCCGCGGCGTCATCGCCGAACTGTTCGTACGACATCGCCCGCGACGTGTCCGGAGTGCGGCCGTGCCCCTGCTGGTCGTAGATGATCACGGTGCGCCGGGCGGCGAAGGCGGACACCCACGACGTCATCGAGCCGGCGGCCATGAACGCCCCGAGGATGAGCAGCAACGGCGGCGCTCCCGATGCGTCGAGCTCGCCGTACACCTCGTGCTAGAGGCTCAGACCGTTGATCGGCAGGTGACCGGCGCGCGACGGGGTCCAGGTCATGACGCGATCCGCCGGTGTGAGGTCTGCTGGGTCACGGTTCCTCCCGAGCTCGGACGAATCGGTCTCACGGGGTGGACCGCCAGCCCCGGCAGAACTCATCGCGAGCCTCGCTGACGCTCGGAAACACGATGCTTACACAGGCGCCATGGAACGAGCCTTGCCTTCCGTCGCGAGGGGCCGTGATACTCAGCTTATATCCAAGTTGGATGCGAGAGGGGATGCCCATGGAGCCCGGCGGACTCGACATGGTGGTGGCGGCGCGCCGGCACCATGGAGACGTCGTGGTGCTCGACCTGCGACGGCGGACGGGGCAGGCGCCCTTGCCGGCCTGGGAGGCCGGTGCTCACATCGACCTGGTTCTCTCGCCCGAGATCGTTCGGCAGTACTCCCTGTGCGGAGACACCGGAGTGGGGTCTGTGTGGCGGATCGCGGTCCTGCGTGAGGAGTCGGGTCGCGGCGGTTCGCGGCTCGTCCACGATTCGCTGCACGTCGGGACCGGGGTTGTCGTGCGTGGTCCCCGCAACAACTTCCCGTTGCGGTCGTCCGCGAGCTATCTCTTCATCGCCGGTGGCATCGGCATCACGCCGCTGGTGCCGATGATCGCAGCGGCGCAGGCCCGCGGGGCCGACTGGACGTTGCTGTACGGGGGCCGGACAGCCAGGTCGATGGTCTTCGCCGATGAACTGGCCACCCGCTACTGCGCCCGTGTCCGGCTGCGTCCTCAGGACGAGCACGGCCTGCTCGACCTCGATCGAGAACTGGCCCGTCTCGCCCCGGACACCTCGATCTACTGCTGCGGACCCGCGCTGCTGCTCGACGCCGTCACGGCGGTGAGCGCGAGGCGGATGCGGGCCGGTTCGCTGCACACCGAGCGCTTCACCCCGGTCACGCCGGTCGAGCGGGCACATGACCGCCCCTTCCGGGTTCGGTTGGCCCACACCGGGCTCACGGCGGACGTGCCTGCGGACAGGTCGGTCCTCGACGTCCTCCGCGACGCCGGCGTGCCGGTCCTGTCCTCGTGCAACGAGGGTACGTGCGGGACCTGCGAGACCTCCGTCCTCGATGGCCGTGTCGACCATCGGGACTCGATCCTCGACGACGCTGAACGTGCCGAGAACAAGACCATGATGATCTGTGTGTCGCGTGCCTCGGGCAGTGGCGACCTCGTCCTCGACCTCTGACCAACCAAGGTGACCATGACGATCACGACCTCTCCTCCGACGCTCGACATCGACCCGTTCAGCGACGAGGTCCTCGTCGACCCCTATGGATTCCACGAGCAGCTCCGCGAGGCCGGGCCGGTCGCCCGGTTGTCCGCCCACGATGCCTATGCGATCGGCCGGTACGAGCAGGTGCGCAACGCGTTGCGAGACCACGACGCGTTCGTGTCCGGACGGGGCGTCGGGCTCGACGATTTCGCGCAGGAGAAGCCCTGGCGGACGCCGAGCCTGCTCCTGGAGACCGACCCGCCGAAGCACTCGACCTATCGGGCCGCCATGGGCTCGATCGTGAACCCGCGGACCGTCCGGGCACTGCGTACGGCGTTCACGGGGCCCGCGGAGAAGCTCGCGGACGAGCTCGTCGAACGGGGCCGGTTCGACGCGGTCACCGACCTGGCCGAGGCGTTCCCGCTGACGGTATTCCCGCAGGCGGTCGGCATCCGCCCCGGTGGCCACGAGCACCTGCTCGCCTACGGCTCGATCGCTTTCAACGCGGTCGGGCCACGGAACCACCTGCTCGAGGCTGCTCTCGCGGCCGCTCCGCCGACGATGGCCTGGATCGACGACAGCTGCGCACGCGATGCCCTCGACCCGGCCGGGTTCGGCGCCGCGGTGTGGTCGGCGGCCGATCGTGGCGACATCCCCGTGCAGGATGCCCCGCTGCTGGTCCGGTCGTTCCTGTCCGCTGGGATCGACACCACCGTCCATGCCCTGGGCAACACGATGCACGCCCTGGCGGTGCATCCGGAGGCGTGGGCGGCGGTCCATGCCGAGCCGGGCCGTGTGCGCTTCGCGTTCGACGAGGCGCTGCGGTGGGAGGCTCCGGTACAGACCTTCTGCCGGACGACGGTGACCGACGTGGAGATCGACGGTTCGGTGATTCCGGCGGATGCCAAGGTGCTGCTGTCCTACGGCGCCGCGAACCGTGATCCGCGGCGGTGGGGGCCGACGGCCCACCGCTTCGAGCTCGACCGCTCCTCCGGCGGACATCTCGCCTTCGGCATGGGCATCCACCAGTGCGTCGGGCAACCGATCGCACGGCTGGAGGCCGAGCTGATCCTCGGTGCGCTCGCGCGCCGCGCTGCGCGGATCGAACTCGACGGGGACCCCGTCCCGAAGCTCAACAACGCGCTCCTGGGCTGGTCCAGCCTCCCGGTTCGCGTCGTCTCGGCCTGACCCCACCGCTCGTCCATCCCTGACTGGAGATCTCGTGCGATCACGTATCGTCTCGCTGGCCGCCGCCTCGCTGGCCGCTCTCATCGCCCTCGCCGGGTGTTCCTCCGGTGCCACTGCCACAAGCCCCGATCCCGCCACTCCGCTCGCGGTCGACCTGCGGCTGGACTGGACCTGGGGCGCCCAGCACCTCGGCTACCTCGCCGCCGACAGGCTCGGCTACTTCGCCGAGGAGGGGCTGACCACGACCATCACCGAGGGCGAGGGCTCGGCCGTCACCGGGACCGTGGTCGGGACCGGCCAGGCCCAGTTCGGCGTGATGGCCGCCGGCGAAGTGCTCGCGGCGTCGTCGAAGGGGCTCGACGTCCAGGCCGTCTACACGGTCCTGCAGAGCTCACCGACCGCGATCGTCTACGACGCCGACAAGTTCACCGTGTCCACCCCCGCCGACCTCTACGGGCACAAGCTCGGCGTGGCGCCGCAGAGCACCACGTTCAAGGAGTACGAGGCGCTCGGTCAGCTCACCGGCCTGGACCGCGGCCGGATCACCGAGGTCTCGGTCGGGGCCCAGATCGTCCCCGCCCTGATGTCCGGTGACGTCGACGCGGTGATCGCCTTCAGCAACAACCAGTTCCCGCAGCTCCAGCTCCAGGGCAAGAACGTCGGATACCTGAACTTCACCGACGCAGGGATGCCCGACACTCCCAGCGCCGCGGTCGTGGTGAACAAGGACTTCGCCGCGGACAACCCGGAAGCGGTCGGCGCATTCGTCCGCGCCGTCGACCGGGGCTGGACCTGGGTGGCCGAGAACCAGGCCGAGGCCCTTCGGATGTTGGGCGAGGCGCGTCCCGAGGTGAACCCGGAGTTCGCCGCCAAGGTGCTGCCGCTGTTCCTCGAGGGCATGGGGCCGGTCCCCGGCTTCGGCCGGTTCGACGCGTCGCGGTGGGCGGCGCTGGAGAAGCTCTACGCCGACCAGGGCCTGCTCGGCTCCGCGGTGACGCTCGACGGCGGCGTCTACGACGGGAAGTACCTCGCGTGAGCACAGCCACCACCCCCGCGAGCAGCGAGATCGCGCTGTCCGGTCTACTCGTCGACGCAGGCCTCGACGCCGCCGTGCTGCTGAGTCCCCAGGCGTTCACCCACACCACCGGACTGCGGGTGCCGTCCCACACGCTCCTCCCGTGGCGGCACGCCGCTGTGCTCGTGACGCCCGAGGGTGTGCAGGCGGTGCTCGCGGTCGACATGGAGGCGACCACCGTCGCGGCCGCCCTGCCGGACCTCCCGCTCTACGTGTGGAAGGAGTTCGGCGGCGACGCGATGAGCACGCTGGCCCGGATGGTCACCGAACAGCTCGGCCGCGGGCCCTTGCGCATCGGATGGGAGACGACCTTCGTGCCGGTGGGAGCCGCGGAGCGGCTCCGGTCCCTGCTGCCCACCGTGGAGTGGGATGCCTGCGAGCACCTGGTCACCCGGGCTCGGCTCGCGAAGACGCCGCAGGAGCGCGATCAGGTCGTCGAGCTGGTCGAGGCCAGCGACAACGCGCTCGCGGACACCATCCGAGACGCGCGCGTCGGAGATACCGAGTTCGACCTCGCCGGTCGCATGCTGGGCAACCTGCACGCCCAGGGAATTCAGGAACACGCCTGCCTCATCGTGGCGACCGGGGAACGCAGCCAGTACCCCAACGTCGGCCCCTCCGAGCGGGCCATCGGCGCCGGGGACATCGTCCGGCTGGAGATCTTCGGCGGCCGCGGCGGGTACCGGGCGGGAGTGGCTCGCACCGCGGTCGTCGGCGCACCGACCGCAGAGGCCGCGCGGCTGTGGGCGGTGCTGGCCGAGGCCCGTGAGGCGGGTATGGCGGCGATCGCGCCAGGGGCGGACCCGGCAGCGGTCTACCGCGCCTACGTCGACGCGCTCGGCCCGCTCCGCGAGTACGCCATCGGCTTCTTCGGCCACGGCATGGGCCTGGACCTGCACGAGCTTCCATACCTGAGCGGCACCTCGACCGACCCGTTGGTCGAGGGGGCGGTGCTGGGGATCGAGCCGTTCACCATGATTCCCGGCAGGTTCGGTCTGCAGGTCAAGGACGTCGTCACGCTGACCGGGGCCGGCGCGGAGGTTCTCTCCCGCAGGCTCGACGGCGGTACCCTCCACGTGATCGACGGCTGAGCGGATGGTGCTCCCGCGTGACCCGAGACCCACGGCCCGAGAGGCGACGCTCACGGTGACGTTCGCAGGTGGCGGCGAGGACGAGAAGGACGAGGGCCTCGCCCAGTACGCCTACCGCACGCTCAGGCAGCTCGTTCGCTCCGGACGTTTCCAGCCCGATGTCCTGGTGAGCGAGCAGAAGCTGACCGAGGAGATCGGGGTCGGGCGTACCCCGGTGAGGGAGGCCGTGTCCAGACTGGCGCACGAGGGTCTCCTGGACCGGCTTCCCAAGCGCGGGGTGCGCATCCGCACGCTCGACATCGACGAGATCCGAGACCTCTACGACCTCCGCGAGTGGATGGAGGTCCTGTGCGCTCGCCGCGCGGTCGCGAACTTCACCGAAGCCGACGTCGGTCGCGTCCGCGAGGAGCTCGCCAGGGCGTCGGAGAGCGTGGAGGCCGGCTGCAGCTGGCTGGACTACCGGGACTGCGACCGTCGGTTCCACCACGCGCTCTGGGTGGCGAGCCGGAACCAGCGCGCCATCGACCTCCTCCTCTCGCTGCACGACGCAGCGATCCTCGATCCCTCCTTCCAGAAGGGCCCGGACATGCCCCAACAGGGACGGACCTCCATCCAAGAGCACAAGGCCATCCTCGACGCCATCGAAGCCCGGGACGTCGAGGCGGCCGAGGCGGCCACCATCGCGCATGCTCGCTCCTACCGCACCGCCTTGGCCGACCGGCTCTTCGGGCCCAAGCACTGGACCGGCGACCATGGCTGAACCCACGGCGGTCGACGCCTCCGTCCCCCGCATCACCCTCGACGGGGTCAAGCTGGTCTACCGCGGCAAGGCGCGAGAGTCCGTGGCCGTCGAACGGGTCGACATGACGGTCATGGCGAACAGCGTGGTCAGCGTGGTCGGCCCGTCGGGGTGCGGCAAGAGCTCGTTGCTCAAGGTCATCTCCAAGGTGTTGCGGCCGAGTGAGGGCACCGTCGCCGTCGACGGTGTGGAGGCTGAGGCGGCCGACCTGACCGGGCGGCTGAGCTTCATGTTCCAACAGCCCCTGCTGCTGCCGTGGCGCACCGCTCTGGACAACGTCCTGCTGCCGTTGCAGATCACCCACCGGCGGCGGGTGGGCGAGCACCGGGCGCACGCCGTGGACGTCCTCACGCGGGTCGGGCTCGGGCACGCCCTCGACAGGCATCCCCACGAGATGTCGGGCGGCATGCGCCAGCGCGTCGCACTGGCGCGCGCACTCGTCACGCGCCCCGAGATCCTCCTGATGGACGAGCCCTTCGGCGCGGTGGACGAGATCACCCGGGAGTCCCTGCAGGAGCTGCTGCTGCAGATCTGGGGGACCGACCGGACGACCATCGTCCTCGTGACGCACCAGGTCGAGGAGGCGGTGCTGCTCTCCGATCGCGTGGTGGTCATGTCGGAGGGGCCGGGCACGGTCCTGAGGACCGTCGAGATCGACCTGCCGCGACCCCGCGACGCGGAGGTCCGCCGCGATCCCCGGTTCCTCGAGCTGACCTCGACGCTGCGGGACCTTCTGCACCCGCGGTCGCCGCAACCGCGGCGCGCGGCGATCGACGTGGGAGGAGTCCGATGAGTGCCCGTCCGTGGCTGCTCGCGGCAGGACTGATCGTCGTCTGGGAGGCGCTCGTCCAGCTGCTCGACGTCCCGCTCTACCTCATACCGGCGCCGTCGGCGATCGCCGGGTCGTTGTGGAGCGATCGCGCCTATCTGCTGGCGAACACCCCGACGACGCTGTTCGAGACGTGGGCCGGATTCCTGCTCGCCCTCGCGATCGGCATCGGTCTCGCCATCCCGGTCGCCCTCACCCGGTTCGGGGAGGAGGCGGTGATGCCGATCATCGTCGCCACCCAGTCCGTGCCGAAGACGGCCCTGGCCCCGGTCTTCGTCGTATGGTTCGGGTTCGGGTTCGCGCCCAAGATCGTCATGGCGGCGGCGCTGGCCTTCTTCCCGATCGTGGTCAACCTCGCGCGTGGCCTGCGGGCGGTGGAGCCCGAGATCGTCCAGTACATGACCACCCTGGGCGCCACCCGACGGGACGTCTTCCTGCGCCTGCGGCTCCCCGCCGCCCTGCCCTACCTGTTCTCCGCGATGAAGGTGGCGATCTCGCTCTCCACGGTGGGCGCGATCGTCGGTGAGTTCATCGGGGCGTCGAGCGGGCTGGGCTACGTCATCCTGCGCGCCATCAACAACTACGACACCGCCGTCATGTTCGCCGCGCTCCTGCTCGTCTCCCTGCTCGGCGTGCTGTCCTACGGCGTGATCACGCAGCTCGAGAAGCGCGCCCTGTCCTGGCAGCCCGAAAGTGCCGCGGCCAGTGTCTGAACCGCCGGGCGCCGTACCTTCCGAAGGACCACGATGAAGATCGAATCGCTGACCCTGCACCGGGTCAGCCTGCCCCCCCGGCGCGTCCACCGCTGGACCAATCTCACCGGGAGCATCGGCAATTACGTGCTCGTCGAGCTCACCTCCGACGACGGCGTCAGCGGATGGGGCGAGGCGACGGCACTCGGCAGCTGGGGCGGTGACCACGGCCGCTACTTCGGCGAGACGCTCGAGACCGTCTCGCACGTGCTGTGCGACCTCGTCGCGCCCGCGGTGAAGGGTGTCGAGTTCTCCGACCGCAACGAGATCCTGCGGGTCGCGCGGAGCTGTGTGCGGGGACACGTCTACGCGGCCACGGCCTTCGAGGAGGCGCTGCTCGACCTGGTGGGCCGCCGGCTGGGGGTGTCCGTCTCGGAGCTGCTCGGCGGCAGGGTCCGATCCCGCATCCCGCTGGCACACAGTCTCGGCCTGATGGCCGAGGAGGCAGCCGTGGAGGAGGCCCGCGCCGTCGCGGACGAGGGCATCCGCACGATCAAGATCAAGGTGGGGGAGCACGCCGACCGCGAGGTCTCCCTGGTCCGCGCGGTGCACGAGGCCGTCGGGGACCGCGTCGAGCTCGCCGTCGACGCCAACCAGGGGTGGCGCACCGCGGTCGAGGCCGAGCGGGTACTCCGCAGGTTGGCCGATGTGCCCCTCCGGTATGTGGAGCAGCCGGTGGAGGGCCTGCACCAGCTGCGCATGCTCCGGCCGCGGTCGCCGTTCCCGCTGATGGCCGACGAGTCGATGTGGAACGCCCACGACATGGCGGACCTCGCCAGGACGGACGCGGTCGGTCTCGCCTCGGTCTACACGGCCAAGGCGGGCGGGCTGCGCGGCGCGCTGGCGGCCGATGCCGTGGCGAGTGCTTTCGGCATCGGCACGAACGTCAACGGGTCGGGGGAGACGGGTGTGGGGAACCTGGCGAACCTGCATCTCGCCGCGACGATGACGAGCCTCTCGGAGGCGTGTGTCCTGCCGTTGTCGCACCGGTCCGACGACCCCCCCACCCGGGTCGCCGGACGGATGTACCTCGACGACGTCCTGGTTTCGTCGCTGCGCTACGAGGATGGGCACATCGTGGTTCCGGACGGGCCGGGCTGGGGCGTCGACGTCGACCGGGACAAGCTCGCCGAGCTCTCGGCGCCGACGACGGCGGTGGCTCGATGAGCGACCAGACGGTCACGATCGTCGGGAACGGGGCGGGCGGCTGTGCCGCTGCCGCAAGCCTCGCCGACCGGGGAGCCGCTGTGGTCCTCGTCGGCCGGTCGGCGTCCAAGGTCGACGCGCTCGCCGCGGCGGGCGCGCTCGTCCTGGTGGAGGGAGGCGAGGCCCGGTCCGTCGTCGGCATCACGCACACCACGGACCTCTCGTCCGCGGCCGGATCGGAGATGGTCTTGCTGATGGTGCCGACGTCCGCGATCGTCGGCTATGCCGAGGCGCTCGCCCCCCATCTCGCGCCGGACGCGACGGTCGTGCTCGCTCCCGGGCACACCGGCGGGGCGTTGGCCTTCCGGGCAGCGGTGCGCCGGATCCGCCCGGAACTCGCCTCGATCGTCATCGCGGAGACGTTCACCCTGCCGTTCGTGACCCGGATGACGGGGCCCGCCGAGGTCACCGTGTGGCGCCGGATGTCGCACCTGCTGACGGGGGTGCTCCCGGCGCGGGCGACGACGACCGTGGTCGACGAGGTGCGCCGTGTCTTCCCCGATGTGGTGGCTGCCGGCTCGGTCCTCGAGAGTTCCCTCTCCAACCTCAACGCGATCATGCATCCTCCGGGCATGCTCGCGAACGTCGGCTGGATCGAGCACACGGCGGGAGACTTCCGGTTCTACCGCGAGGGGGTCACCCCCGGGGTCGCCCGGATCATGGACGGACTGGACCGGGAGAGGCTGGCCGTCGCCGAGGCCTTCGGGTTGCGACTTCCGCCGTTCGTCGAGCTCTTCCAGTCCGCCGGGCTGGTGAGCGCCGAGGTCGCCGCCGCACAGGACACCTACCTGGCCGTGCACGAGAGTGGTCCGAACCTGGAGATCCGCTCGCCTGCGAGCCTCACCGACCGCTATGTCGAGGAGGACGTCGGCTCCGGCCTGGTCGCGCTGAGCGCCCTGGCGGCCTGCGCCGGCGTCGACGTCCCGGTCACCGAGGCCCTCGTGACGATGGCGAACCTGGTGAACGCCAAGGACTATCGGCAGGTCGGGCTGACGGCCGACCTACTCGGGATCGCGGGCCTGGGTCGGGACGGACTGTTGGCGGCGGTGACCGGATGACCGAGCTCGAGTTCGGGTTCGCGGTGCTGCCGGGGCGACACCCCGCCGACCTCCGCGCCGTGGGCGCGGCGGCGGACGAGCTCGGCTACGACCGCATGTGGGTGCCGGACCAGGAGTTCATGACCGATCCGTTCCTGCTCCTCGCCGACCTGGCGGCACGGACGCGGCTCGATCTCGGTCTGGCCCTCACCAGCCCCTTCAGCAGGCACCCGGTGCAGATCGCCCGAGCCATGGCGAGTGTCGTGCACCTCGACGACCGGGAGCGGAGCTGGGTGCTCGGTCTCGGGGTCGGGAACACGAACCTCGTCCTGGGGCCGTTGGGCCTCCGCTCCGGCGCGACCTCCGGACGGCTGGTCACCGCCGTCGACGTCGTACGGCGCCTGATGCTCGGCGAGACCGTGCGGCCCGACGACTCGGACTTCGTCACCGAGCCGGTCGCGTTGCAGATCGCCCCGACCCCGTGTCAGGTCTTCGTCGGAAGCCGCGGACCCCGAACGTTGGCCGCGGCCGCGCCGGTGAGCGACGGACTGATCACCGAGTCACTCTTCACGCCCGCACTCGTCGACTGGGTGCGGGCCCGCTCCGGGATCGCCCCGGGGACGCCCCACGTCGCGTGGCAGTCGGTGATCCTTCTCGAGCCGGGCGAACCCGTCCCGGAGTCGGCCCGGCGCTTCGCCGCGATGCTGGTCCGCACCACGACGTCAGAGGTCCTGGACCTCATGGGGGTCGGTGAGGACGTCGCCGACCGAGCGCGCCAGGGCACGCTGGACACGGCCGACCTGACCGACGACGACGTTCGCCGGCTGGTGGCGGTGGGTTCCCCGGGTGAGATCCTGGAGCGCGTGCGGGCGGCGGCCGACGCCGGCGTCACAGGATGGTCGTCGGTCTTCCTCGGTCTGCCGGACGAGGCGGCTCGGACGATGCGACGGTTTGCGCGTGAGGTGATGAAGCCGTTCCGCGACCACCGCTGCGTCTGACGCGGCGGTGCCCGACGAGCGGGTCCGTACGCGATGGCAGCCTCCGCTGGAGGCAGTGGCGCTCGGTGTGGCCGGTACGGGCGGGCATGTCGCGGAGTGGGCGCTCATGGGTGTGAGCGCCGCTCGCATCCACGGTGCGATCCCGAGGGCCCTCAGCGTGGCCGGCGTCGCCGGCCAACGCCACAGGCGCACGCTCGAACTCTCGGACCGTGATGCCGTCGTGCTCTTCGTCCGCCGAGACATCGCTCGGCTGGATGTCCAGCGCCACCGGACCGAGCTGGGGCAGGGCTGGGTGACGACGGTCGAGCAGACCCTGCTCGACCTGATCGCACGCCCCGACCTCGGTGGTGTCCCGGGACTGGCGCAGGAGGCGGTGGCGGCGCTCATCTCGCGCGCGACATCGGCTTGCTCAGGGAGCTCGCCGCCCGACAGCGTCGGCGTGGCGCGCTCGAAGACGCTCTTTCCACCCACGGAGCCGACTGACGTGCTCCACCCCCGCTGAGCTGCAGCAGGTCGCCGACGAGTTCGGTGTCGATGATGACCAGGCCATCCGGGATCATCTGATCTCGCACCTGCTGGCCGCGATCAGCGTGGGGGCAGAGGCCGACATCGTGTTCTTCGGAGGCACTGCGCTGACACGCACGGTTCTGCCGAACGGCTGGCTCTCGGAGGACATCGACCTCCTCGCCCGCCTCCCGCCCACCTCGTCGTACCGACACAGCGCCTTCGCGGCGGCGAAGGCGTCGGCGTTGAGCGACCGCCGCGCCGCCCGAGATCTATGGGACTTGTGGGCGCTCGCCGCGTGAAACCTCCTGAACGAGGTAGCTGCCGACCTCTACGCCCGCCTCGGCCCGACGAACCGCCGCCCCGACCCCGGCGACGACAAGCGGGCGCCAGATGAGGCCTCGCTGGACACGGGAGCTCGCCGGCCAGACGCGACTCACTCTGACCGCGGCGGAGGCCGCCGAGGCCGCGGCATCAGCCGGGCGCGAGCTATCGATTGTTGCCGCCCCGACACGAACCCACGAGCGAGAAGGGTCTGAGCACCTACAACCACGCAACACGATGGCCTGAAACGCAGCCACCGGCCCGGGCGCCGAGCCGAACGCCGCCGTCGCCCATGGCGCCGGCTCCTTCGTGCGCGGGTTGCGCTGCTCGTCGACCTGCGTGACGAGCCGACGCCGCACCCTCCCGGCCTCGCGCTGCGCGTCCTTGCCCGCGGGGACGCTCTCGACGAGGTAGTTCCGCTTGCCGCTCAAGGGGTCGATGCCCGCGTACACGCGGGCTCGGACGTCCTGGGTGGCCAGCCAGGACGACGCCCGGCGTCGGCAGCTCCTCATCGAAGCCGACCAGGCCGCGAAGCTGGCCGAGGTGCTTGAGGGGCAGGCCGAACAGCTCCAACAGATCGACGACGCCCGAGCGGCGTGGCTCGCCCACACCGCGCAGACTCGCGTCCAGGCCGAGCTCTCGAAGGCGGAACTCTCCGCCCGCGATGCCGACGACGACCCCGCTGAGCGCGTCACGGCCGCCGAGTGGAAGGCCGCTCACGAAGCGGCGCAGGAAGAGGACGAACGACACCGTCACGTCACCGAGGACGACCTCGCCCGCGAGAACGAGCAGGACCGCTCGAGGGAGCCGGATCTGTCGCTCGTCGAGGTCGGACGCCGCGACGTGCGCGATGAAGCCGCTGAGGCTCCGGCCAGGGCGAGCGAAGACGTCGTCCGAGTTCCCGAGGCCGATGAGACGTCGCACAGCCTCGACTGGGCCGGGCACATTCTGAGTGAGATCCGGTACCGCGAGGCGGCGGAGGCTGCCGAGGAGGTCGACCACCGCGCCGAGGAGCTCACTCGATGGCACAGCGACGACTACGGGACCGACGACGGGGCCACGAACGAGGCCGAGGCGATGGCTGATGACTGATCAGGTTTGCGAGGACTCGGTTGCGCGAACACCGGGCAGCGGTGGCGGGCCGGCGTGCCACGCCCAGCGCAGGGTTGCCGAGATCCCCTCCGCCCACCCGGGCCGGGACCGGACCAAATCGGGGCGGTGCTGCAACAGGATCGCCGCCGCGACGAGCTCTCCCTCGATGGTCTCCGGGTAGGCGCGAAGCTCACGGTCGGTCGCGGGGGACCGCGCGGGATGCGGGCGGCCCCATGGCGGGGCATAGGTCGCGTCGGCTAGCCACATGCACGTCGTCACCACAGCCGCGGCGTACCAGTCGTCCGCGCCTGGCTCGCTGCAGCGGCGGTCCGCCTCCATCCATGTCGCCACGAACTCAGCACGCGCCGTCCGCAGGTTCCTTCCAGGAACACGGTCGACGTCGCGTTGGGTGACGGCCACCCCGCAAGGTTGGCATACGGCACCGACGATTCGGGAGGGGCCGTTCAAGAGCTCAAAGCGACCATGCAGGCGATGAAGAAGGAGATGCTAGGGCGGCGACCACGGACGAGGAGACGCCGACGAGCCCGCCACCTGCCTGATCGCTAGACGTCGAGTCCGTGGAGGGCGCGCGTGGGTGGCAGCAGGCCCTCGATCGCCGCGGACCGGAACTCCGAAGGGCTACAGCCGTGGTGGGCTCGGAACGCACGGCTTAGATGGGACTGGTCCGCGAAGCCCCATCGGCCTGCGAGCTCGGCGAGTGGTCGCCCGGTCGCTCCAGTAGCCAGTTCCCGGGCGCACCCTTCGACGCGAAGCGCCGTCACCGTCTGGCCGAAGCTGCGCTCACTCTCCTGGAAGAGGTGGTACAGCTTGCGGACGGAGATGCCGAACCGGACCGCCACCTGCGCGGCCGAGATCCGGGACGCGAGGTTAGCGGCGATGTACCGGATGATCGACGCCTTCAAGGCGGCGTCGAGTGCGTCGCGCGAGGTGTCTCGCAGCTCATCGCTGCCACCCGCGGCCGCGGCGAGAACCGAGCTGAAGGCGATGTCGACGGTGTCCCGAGAACGGTTGTCGAGTGCATCGATGTTCTGCCAGACGGACATCATCGTCGAGGCAGCCAGATTCGCAGCGCCGACAGACTTGGCGTCATGGGCTACCGCCGTGAACCCACGCGGGTCGGAGAGCAGCGGGAGCAGTTGCGCCCGCGGAACCCGGTAGGACAGGACGTGCCATTCCTGGGTCGCGTCATCGCCCACGAAGTCCAGCCGGTACTCGCTCGTGGTGTCGAACAGCGCGAATCCACCTGCGGGGACCACGCAGGTCCGGCCGTCCTGGGTGCCGACGCAGTGGCCGCGCAGCTGAAGGTTGACGAACACGTGGTCGGTCCGCGTCCGGCGCACTTCGGCGGTTCCGTGGGTGATCAGCTGGGTCTTCGACTTCACCTCGGCACAGTTCGTACCACTCAGCAGGGAGGACCGCACCGAGCTGCTGATGCCGGGCTCGTCCGGCGCACGCCCCCGGCGTGCCCCGATCCGCTCGGCTGCGAGAGGGGTGAACGCCTCGCAGATCACCTCGCGCCAGTAGCTGAACTGCTCGCCGACCGGCCGGTCCGTCGTGGTCCAGAAGCGCACGCCGGGCCTCCTCCCGTCTCAGCCCATCCGATCGGTGTCCGCCTCAGAGCCGGGTGAGGACACCGTCGGATCTGCGAGCATAGCGAGGATGCCGGGGCAACGGCACCGATCACGACGCCCAGGAGGCCATGGTGCGCGCCCACCCGGCGGGCGCGCACCACGGCCCGGACTCAGGCGCGCAGTTCGGGGAACTGATCCTCGCGCCACTCGTGCTGCTCCGCCGCCTGGGGGTCGTCGGTCTCACGCTGCCGGAGCTCCACACGACGGATCTTGCCGGACACGGTCTTCGGGAGCTCGTAGAACTCGAGCCGTCGGATCCGCAGGTAGGGGGCGAGCTTCGCGCGAGCGTGACGCAGGATCGCCAAGGCGGTCTCGCGGTTCGGTTCCCACCCCGCCGACAGGGCGACGTAGGCCTTGGGAACGGCGAGGCGTACCGGGTCGTGAGCGGGCACGACGGCTGCCTCGGTGACCGCGGGATGCTCGATCAGCACACTCTCAAGCTCGAACGGCGACACCTTGTAGTCAGACGCCTTGAACACGTCGTCGGTGCGGCCGATGTAGTAGATGTGGCCGTCGGCGTCTCGGGAGGCCACGTCGCCGGTGTGGTAAAGCCCCCCTGCCATCGCCTCGGCGTTGCGCTCGTCGTCGTCGACGTAGCCGGTCATGAGGCTGGTGGGACGCTGGGAGAGGTCGATGCAGATCTCGCCCTCGCCCTCTGTAGGCAGGCCGGTCACCGGGTCCGCCAGCACGATCGGGATCCCGGGGAGGGGCCTGCCCATGGAACCCGGTCGGACCTCGGATCCGGGGGTGTTGCCGACCTGGGCGGTCGTCTCGGTCTGCCCGAAACCGTCCCGCAGAGTGAGACCCCACTGCTGCCGTACCTGCTCCAGTACCTCCGGGTTCAGCGGCTCGCCCGCTGCGACGACCTCGCGTAGGGTGCCGGGTCCGCCGGACAGGTCGGCCTTGATCAGCATTCGCCACACCGTCGGGGGCGCACAGAAGGTGGTGACGTCGTTCGCCCGGATCTGGGTCAGCAGAGCGGCGGCGTCGAACCGCGCGTAGTTGTAGATGAAGATCGTCGACTCCGCGATCCACGGCGCGAAGAAGCAGCTCCAGGCGTGCTTGGCCCACCCGGGCGAGCTGATGTTGAGGTGTACGTCGCCCGGCTGGAGACCGAGCCAGTAGGTCGTCGTGAGGTGACCCACCGGGTAGGAGACCTGCGTGTGCTCGACCAGCTTGGGTCGGCTGGTGGTGCCGGAGGTGAAGTAGAGCAGCAGCCGGTCCTGGGCCGTGGTGCCCGGATGGGGGAGAGGCTCGTCGGACTCCGAGCTCGTCTCGGGATACTCGAGCCACCCATCCGAGGTGCCGCCGACGGCGACCCGGATCAGGGAGTCGGCGATGCCGTCGAACTTCGACAGATCCGCGGTGTTCGCCACCACGCACTTGGCGCGGCCCCGCTCGATCCGGTCCGGCAGGTCGTTGGCACCGAGTGCGGTTGTGGTCGGCATGACGACCGCGCCCAGCTTCATCACGGCGAGCATGGTCTCCCACAGCTCGAGCTGGTTCCCGAGCATGACCAGAACGCTATCCCCACGGCCCAGCCCGCGCGCCGCGAGCCATCGCGCGACCTGGTTGGAGCGGCGGCTGAGACGGTCGAACGAGTAGGACGCCGCGGAGCCGTCCTCCTCCACGATGCGTAGCGCGTCACGTTCGACGCCTGCGGCGATCACGTCGAACCAGTCGTGGGCCCAGTTGAAGGGGCCGTCGAAGACAGGCCACTCGAAGCTGGCGACCGCCTTGTCGTGATCGCCACGGCTGTCGACGAGGAAGTCTCTGGCCAGCCGGTAGGCCTCGTGAGCAGAGGAGTCGGTCATCATCTGTCCTGTCCGTCGGGGCCGGTGGCCGTACCGCCCAGCTGCGCCCGGGTCGTCGAGTCCGACGCCTGTGCGGGTCGGGGATGGGCCTGATCGTGGCGGGCCGATACCGCCTCGGCTGTTACAGATCTGGACGATCGCCTGCGGGATGCGAGCTCGGTGAGTGGCCTCGGCACTTTCGTCCCAGCGATCGTGCAGCCTGGTCCAAGTGCTGCACGCCACAGCTGAGTCATACTCCCGACGCCGCCGGTAGTGCGGGCAGCGTCCGGTTCAGAGCAGAGGCGGTTCGCGCGAGAGTCTTCGCGCCCAGGAGGTGACCTGTGCACTACTGGACTACCGAGGGGCTCCCCACCGACGACCAGTTCAGCTATTGGCGGGAGGTCATCTGCCAAGCCTTCACCCCCCTGGCCACGGACCGGACTGCCGAGCACCGCGAGGCGGCCCAGAACGACGGCGGGCTGCGAAGCTGGGTGCGGTCCTCGCTGCTCACCTCGACGAACTGCGCAGAGGTGTCCTCGCGCAGCCAGCTCATCACCCACGGGGAGGCCGAGGTCCGTCGTACGGACTCCGACCACGTGTTCGTCAACCTGCAGATCAGCGGACGTTGCATCGTCAGCCAGGGAGATCGGGCCGCCGTGGTGCCTGCGGGGTCGTTCGCGTTCGTCGACACGACGAGCCCATACCGGCAGGAGTACATCGAGGACCCGCTGACCAAGGAATGGCGCGTGGTGTCGTTCCGGCTTCCCCGAGCGGACCTCATGCCCCTGATCAGCGACCCATCGGCCTTCACCGCGACCCCTCATGACGCCACGTCGGGCGGCATCGCTTCCGTGGCCGCAGGCAGCATGATCGCGACCTGGCGGAACGTCGGCCAGCTCGACCGCTCCGCCGCAGACGCAGCCGAATCGGCCTTGCTCGCCGTTCTCGCCGCTGCCGCAGGAGGCAACACGATCTTGAGAGACTCGAGCCGCGAGGCCCTCGATGCCGAGCTGCGCGCGTCGGTGAATCGCTACCTCGTCGCCCACCTCCACGGTGGAGCGGACCTCTCCGCTGCGACGGTCGCCAAACGCTTCGGTGTCTCGGTGCGCAAACTCCACAGCCTCTATCAGGGCACGGAGCGCAGCTTCGCCCAGACGATCATGATGCTCCGAGTGCAGGGATGCGCGCAGGAGCTTGCGGCAGGCGATCTGCGCCCCCTGACACAGCTGGCCACTCGATGGGGCTTCTACGACCTCTCGCACCTCAACCGGGTTTTCCGGGCTCATTTCGAGTGTCTGCCCTCGGAGTACCGCGAGGCCTCCGCCTCGGGGTCGCTCCGGCTCCCGGAGTAGCCGGTGAGTCCGGGACGATCCTGCACGATGTGGAGGATCGTCGTGCAGGATCGTCTCGCCGCCCTGTGACCTGGCCGACTCTGCAGGCATTGTCTAACCAGCCGCTCCGTCGAGCACGGCGCGAGCTGCACACCGCATCCGCAGGTCAAGGGAGACCGATGGCAACGACGCTTCCCCAGAGGCCGGTGATCGCCCATTCATGGAGACGAGCCCAACTCTCCGGCCTGCGTCCGGCCGCGAACGGCTCCCCTCGAATCAGAGACGTGGACTCGTCGAGCCGCTTCCTCGTCGCCGCGACCCCGGTGATCGATGAGCTGGCCTCGAGACTGAATGGGTACCCCGTCTGCCTGATGGTGGCGGACCGCGATGGCAACGTTGTGCACCAGTGGAGTGGAGACGACCGGCTGCGAGGCGGTCTGGAGTCACACGGGGTGGTATTCGGCGCCGGCCTCACCGAGCACCTGGCGGGAACGAACGCGGTGGGGACGGCCCTAGAGGTCGGGCATGCCGTCGCGATCAACGGCGCCGAGCACTTTCTGCACTCGTTGCGGAGCTATAGCTGCTTCGGGCACCCGATCAGGCATCCGTTGACCCGCCGCATCGAGGGCATCCTCGACATCACCGCCGCGGGCCCCGAGTCGAACCCCATGTTCGGGCCGCTGCTCGCCGGTGCGGTTCGGGACATCGAAGCCCGGATCATCGAGGGCGCCCGCGAGGAGGACCGACGCCTCTTCATCGCCTTCCAGAACGCGACAAGGCTGCGCTCGACCCCGGTAGCGGTGCTCGGCGGGGACACCGTCCTCGCCAACCGCGCCTGCCTGGACCGGCTCGGTTCCGTTGATCCGGCCATCCTCAGCACCCTGACGGCGGAGGTTCTCGGGCCGCAGCAGGTCGTGCGGAACCTGGACCTCGGAGAACGAGGACGCATTAGGGTTCTGATCGAGCGGCTCGAGGGGACGTCCGGTGGGGCGCTGTTCTACCTCGGAGACTTGGAACGGGCCTCGCTGGACGCGTCGACCGGCGAGGCCCTCCGGCTGTCGCGTTCCGTCGTCATCGCAGGAGAACCCGGCACCGGGCGAACGACTCAGGCACGTCGGCTGGCCGGGAACGCCGGAGCGGTCACCGTGGATGCGGTCGACGCGCTCACCGGCTCGGAGCGCGCGTGGGCTGCGCGTTTTCAGGAGGTCACGGCCGGCACGTCCACGCCGGTGATCGTGGACGACGTACACCTGCTTCCGGAGCGTCTGTGTGAGGTCGTGCGCCGAGCACTCGTGTCGAGGACTTGCGCACCGCTCATCCTGACGTCGTGTCCGACGGCCGAGCTCGCGCCGCCCGCGGCCAGGGCGGTGGCCCTCTGCGAGGAGCAGATCGAGCTCACACCCCTTCGAGAGCGGGTCCACGAGCTGCCGAGCCTGATCGAGAGCATCGCGGCCGAGCGAAGGACCGGTGTGAGGCTCCGCTTCACCCCTCGGGCTCTCACCGAGCTCGCGGCGCAACCATGGTCCGGAAATCTCAGCGAGCTCGCGCGATTGGTCGACGACGTTCTTCGGGCCCCGATCGCGGGCGACGTCGATGCGCCGAGCCTCCCGGCCCGGTATCGCTCGAGCGCCAGGGCCGCGGGCCTGGGTGGCCGGGAACGTGCGGAGCGGGCGGCGCTGATCACCGCGCTCCAAGCCTCGCACGGCAACAAGATGATCGCCGCCAGGCAGCTGGGAATCAGTCGAACGACCTTGTATCGCCGAATGCAGGCGCTTGACGTTCAAGGCTGATTCCCGCCTCCTCTCGTTCTGGTCCTGTATCGGTTGTTTTCGGTCGCCATCAGAGGCTCCATTGGCGTGTCCGTAAACAGTGCCGAGAATTGTCCACATCTGAAACAGTCGGGGCGCAGGTCCTCAACCATGCTTTGTTTGCGGCCGTCGACCGAACCGTCGCCGGCTTGTCGCCACCTGTTCAAGGAGGAACGGTATGTCCGAGGTTCTCGCTGAGGGCTACAACGCCTTTGACACACGCAAGGCGCCGACCGGGGTCGTCAAGTATCTGACCTCGCCTGCCGACGTGATCACGCTCATCCAGTCCGGCAAGCTGCAGGACCACATCCTGCTGGTGCAGGGCGGCACGACGACATTCCTCGCGCCGGCCCTGAGCATGGGGGCGATCGGTGTGATCACGATGTCGGGAGCTCCGGAGTCCCACCTCGGAATTCTGTCCCGTGAGTTCCAGACCCCCTGCGTGATGACCGCCTACCTCACCAGCAGCCTCTCGCGGTACACCCCCGGCAGCACCCCCGAGTCGCATTTCGAGGAGATCGCCAAGGAGCTGGACGGCCGGACCGTGACACTGGACTGTGCAGACCATTCTGTCGGTCGAATCCTGGCTGCCTGAGCCCGACTCACTCACCTCTCATCTCAGTCAGGAGCTATCGACGATGACCGCGACTCAGGGCAAGGCGACGTATCAGCAGCGCTACGACGAGCAGGACGACGGCCTGCGATTCCAGGATCTGCAGTACACAGGGAACTTCGTCGGACTGGATCCGGTCACCGACGGGATCCTCGGCGACAAGGTGATGCGCTCGCGAGCGAAGACCAAGATCCTCGAAAAGGTCTCCAAGGCTGACGTCGTGCGTGACGAGTTCACCATCGACGAGATGAACGACCTGAACAACTACCTGGCCTGGAACATCTGGGACGTACTGGTGATGCGGGCCACCGAGGGCGTCTCGGGCATGATCCCCCGCCAGGAGTACGAGATCCTGTCGATGTTCCACATGTTCTACCGGTACCCCGAGATCCTCGGCATGATCACCGACGAGGTCGGGGGCGCCGAGGGCGTCATGGACCTGGGCACGGTCGCCAAGCGTGAGCTCGGATCGCAGCTCAACCCCCTGCACGACTGGTGCATCGGCTCCTGCGGCTTCGCCATGGGACGCACCGGGCTGCTGGCCCTCGGCGCGATCCGGCCCGACGACTACATCGCCGAGTCGAACGAGACGTTGAAGTTCATGCAGCGCGTGAAGTGGGCGAAGCGGGGGGACGGGCTGCTCTTCAACTCGCAGGACCGCTACCGCGGGCCGATCCACGACCAAGAGATCATCGACCAGGTCACGGGCCAGGTCGAGACGCTCGAACCCGAGGGCCCGCAGCACGCGAAGTTCACCCAGTTCAATGCGGCCGCCGAGCTCCTTGCCTTCCTCGTGCACTACGACTGCCGCCTCGGCTTCTCCGACACCGGCCCCTACGAGCTGCCCGACGGGCGGATCCTGATTATCCGCGACCTCTTCGTCAACGAGACGGCGTTCAGCTGGACCGAGGCGTGCGAGGAGGCCAAGCTGCCGCACAGCTACACGCTGGCGTTGGTCCTCGACCCGGAGGTCATGAGCCTTGAGGAGATCCGGGTCAACGACATCGCCACCACCTTCACCAGGCCGAAGAACTATCTCTCGGCGGTAGTGGGCGGCGCGGTGTTCGTCCGGGAGAAGTGGGACACCCCCATGGGCGACGTCTACCCGGTCCCGATCGACGAGCTCTCGGGCCACCTCGAGCGGATCCGGGCCGCGACGATCCGGCTGTACAGCACGATCTCGAAGACCAGCCGGCGCGACCTGATCTGGAACGGTCACGACGTCTACTACGCCGGGTTCCTTCTGCCCTACCTGCGCCACACCGGGACCTACGAGAAGGCCTGCCGGGACTACGACCTCTGGGAGGTCGACCAGCGCGTGGCCAACTACTACTACGACATCAACAAGCGCGGGTTCGCGCAGGAGACGATGCCGAACAAGGTCTTCTCCGGTGCGGGCTACCTGCCGATCCCGGACGGAACGAGCGTCCGTCGTTCCAAGTACCGCTGGCTGTAGCTCGACCGCCGTCCGCCGACCCCGGGCGGCGCGGTGATCGCCGCGCCACCCGGTTCCACCGAGGGAATGCCATGAGTGTGTCTGGGCTCGTCAAACCCGACTACGACGTGCTGAACGTCGTGGCCTTGAAGAAGATGGCCACAGCGGCCACCGTTGCGCACGTCACGGGGCACTCGCCCGACGAGGTCGAGCGCGTGCTCACCTGCTTGGCAGACCGAGGACTCGTCGTCCTGGCCGGCGATGCGGCGCTGCCGACCAACGACGCCGAACCTGCTCTGGCGGAGTCGGCAGGCAGCCACTACGCCGGCGTCCGCGGCGATGACGATCTGGCCAAGCTCATCGACCGGTTCGAGGCCGTGAACGCGCAGTTCCTGGTGACCATGTCGTCGTGGCAGCAGATCGACGTCGGAGGTCGGAAGGTCATCAACGACCACTCCGACTCCGAGTACGACGAGAAGGTCATCGCGCGCTTGGAGAAGCTCACCGAGCGGCTCCGTCCGCTACTCAACGCGCTGGCCGAGTACGACGGACGGTTCGGCGTCTACCCCCGACGCTTCGACGCTGCGATGCACGGGATCGACGCCGGCCGCCACGACCTGGTGTCCTCGCCCACCGAGGACTCCGTGCACAACATCTGGTTCGAGTTCCACGAGGACCTGCTCCGCACGCTCGGCCGGGAGCGGACCGAATGAGCGGGGCGGGAGGTTCGGTGACCGTGTCACGAGTGGGGTCCACAGCGACGTTCGAGCTGGCGGATCCGACCGACGTCGACCGCTACGGGGGGAAGGGCGCAGGTCTTGCCCGGATGACCCAGGCGGGACTGCGGGTGCCGCCGGGTTTCGTCGTCACCACCGAGGCGTGCCGCAGCTACCTGTCCGATGGTGCGATGCCTGAGCGGCTCGCCGACGAGGTCCTCGCCCAGCTCGACGCATTGCAGGGCACCTGCGGCAAGACCTTCGGAGGCGGGCCCACGCCGCTGCTCCTCTCGGTCCGATCGGGTGCTCCCGTGTCGATGCCCGGGATGATGGACACCATCCTGAACCTTGGTCTGGACAAGGACACCGCTGTCGCACTGGCCGAGTCCAGTGGCGACACCCGCTTCATGGCGGACCTCGTCGCTCGCTTCCACCAGATGTACAGCGAGATCGTGCTGGGCGCACTGGACTGCGGCGGATCGGCGCGGGCGGTCGTCGACGCGGTCGCGGCCGACGCCGCGCCCGGCCCGGTCTTCGACTCTGTCTGGCAGGCCTGCGAGCAGGCTCTCGCAGAGGAAACCGGGGATAGCGTGCCGACGGATCCGAGAGCGCAGCTCTTGGGCGCCGTGGAGGCGGTCTTCCGATCCTGGAACACCCGCCGGGCGCGGACTTAGACGTCGTTTCAGAAGTCGGCGTGTCGGTCCTGTGTGGAGTCGTGCTGGTCGGTGA
>NZ_BAABGT010000003.1:131913-145179 GCF_039541715.1 Pseudonocardia xishanensis | reverse complement strand
ACGTCCCAGCCGGGCAGCGGCTTGGTCGGGGAGCCGGGCTTGATCGGCAGCAGCTCGATCCCGGCCGGGTCGGCCACGATGGGCCACCCGGTCTCGGTCTGCCACCAGTGGTCGATCACCGGGATCCCGAGCAGCTCGGATGCCCAGCGGTAGGTCTCCGGGTCCAGCCGCTCCCCGGCCAGGAACAGGTACTTCAGCGCCGACAGGTCGTACTTGCGGGCGTACGAGCCGTCGGGGTCCTCCTTCTTCAACGCCCGGAACGCCGTCGGCGCGGTGAACATCGACCGCACCCCGTACTCGGACATGACCCGCCAGAACTGCCCGGCGTCCGGTGTCCCGACGGGTTTGCCCTCGTAGAGCACGGTGGTCGCCCCGGCCAGCAGCGGCGCGTAGACGATGTAGGAGTGCCCGACGACCCACCCGACGTCGGACGCGGTGAAGATCGTCTGCCCCGGCCCGACGTCGTAGACGTTGGGCATCGACCAGGCCAGCGCGGTCGCGTAGCCGCCGCCGTCGCGGACCACGCCCTTGGGCTTGCCGGTGGTGCCGGAGGTGTAGAGCACGTAGAGCGGGTCGGTGGAGCGCATCGGCACCGGGTCGGCGGGGGTGGCCTTCGCGACGGCGTCGGCCCAGTCCACGTCGTCCGGGCCCATCTGCGCGGAAGCCTGCGGGCGTTGCAGGATCACGCGCTTGCCCGGCTCGTGCTCGGCGAGCTCGATCGCGCGGTCCAGCAACGGCTTGTAGGCGATGACCCGCTTGCCCTCGATCCCGCAGGACGCGGAGACGATGACGGTGGGGGCGGCGTCGTCGATGCGGACGGCGAGCTCCTTGGCGGCGAACCCGCCGAACACCACCGAGTGCACCGCGCCGAGGCGGGCGCAGGCCAGCATGGCGATCGCTGCCTCGGGGACCATCGGCATGTAGACGACGACCCGGTCGCCCGCGGTGACGCCGAGATCGCGCAGGACTCCCGCGAACGTCGCCACCTCTTCGGTCAGCTGTGCGTAGGTGTAGGTGCGCTTGGTGTCGGTGACCGGTGAGTCGTAGATCAACGCCGCCTGATCCCCCCGACCTGCGGCGACGTGCCGATCCAGGGCGTTGTGCGCGACGTTCAGCGTCCCGTCGGGGAACCAGCGGTAGAACGGCGGGTTCGCCTCGTCCAACGCCCGCGTGGGCGGCTGCTCCCACTCCAGCGCCTGCGCGGCCTGCAGCCAGAACCCCTCCCGGTCCTGCACCGCGGCCCGGAAAACGTCCTCGTACGCACCCACTCCGTGCTCCTCCCCGTTCCGTACCTACTCAGCCCTGCTCGAACAGCGTGCCGTGCTGCGCGCGGAGCTTGTACTTCAAGATCTTCCCGCCGACGGTCTCGGGCAGGGCGTCGGCGAACACGATCGCCTTGGGCGTCTCGTAGCCGCCGAGCTTCGCCCGGCAGTGCGCGATGATCGACTCCTCGTCGGCCTCTGCGCCCGCCCGCAGCACCACGACCGCGGTCACCGCCTCGCCCCAGTGCTCGTGCGGCAGCCCGATCACGGCTGCCTTCTCCACCGCCGGGTGCCCGTGCAGCACGGACTCGACGCGCAGGCTGGAGACGTTCTCACCGCCGGACTTCACGATGTCCTTGAACCGGTCGACCATGATCCGCAGGCCGTCGGAGTCCACGGCCGCGCTGTCCCCGGAGTGGAACCAGCCGCCGCGGAAGGCCTCGCGGGTGGCCTCCTCGTTGAGGTAGTAGCCCGCGGTGACGATCGGGCTGCGGTACACCACCTCACCCGGGGCCTGCGGCGTGTCGCGCAGCGACGTCCCGTTCTCGTCGACCACGTCGGAGGCGAGCAGCGGGCTGGGCACGCCGACGTAGTTGACCGCCGGGGCCGTCCGCTCGTAGATCTCGTTCCACTTGGCGGGCCAGAACCGATGGCACGCGATGGCCTCGGTCTGGCCGAAGATCCCCAGCACCACCAGCCCCGGAGCCTTCTCCTGCAGCCCGGCGTACACCTTCGGCTCCAGCGCGCCCCAGCCGTAGACCAGCACCGTCAGGCTGGAGAGGTCCGCGCCGGTACGCTCCGCCTCGGCGTTGATCGCGGTGACGAACTGCGGCGAGCCCGCCCACAGTGCGGTCGGGCGCTCCTCGACGATCGTGGCGAGGACCTGGTCCGGCAGCGGACGTCGGCCGAGCACGAGCGAGCCCCCGGCGAGGAAGGCGGAGAGGGTGAAGATCTGGTCACCGACGTGGTAGATCATCGGCAGGGCGGTGGCGACCTTGAGCTCGGTCTCCACCTGCAGGCCACGAGTCAGCGAGACCGTGAAGTTCAGGGCGGCGAGGTGGCTCGCCCCGTGCGAGATCATCACGCCCTTGGGCATCGCGGTGGTGCCCGAGGTGTAGAGGATCTGCCAGATGTCGTCCGAGTGGATCTCCACCTCGGGCTCGGTGGTCGGCTGCCCCTCCAGGAAGTCGGCGAACGAGACGCTGCCGGCGACCGGCTCGCCACCGATGGTGATGGTCGCGCCGACCCGCAGGCCCTTGGCGCCGAAGGCCGCCTCGGCCCGCGGCCACAGCTCGGCGTCGACGATCGCCAGGCTCGGCTCGGCCTGGCCGATGAGGTACTCGAGCACGTCCGGCGCGAGCGCCGGGTTGATGGGCATGGCGACCATGCCCGCCTTCGCGATCCCGATCTTGGCGAGGTAGGCCTCGACCGAGTTCTCGCTGAACAGGACGACCCGGGCGCCGGGCTCCAGCCCCTGCGCCGCGAGGGCGTGGGCGAGCCGGCTCGTGATCTCGTCCGCCTCCCGGTAGGTGACGGAGGCGAAACGCTCGTCACCGTAGGCGCCGGGGCGGCCGGTGATCGCGGTCTTGTCCGGGTAGCTCCAGGTCAGCCGCTCGAACACGTCGCCGACCGAGGTCCGCTCCCACCGGTTCACCGCGCGCCGTCCGCGCAACCGGGTCACATCGATCTCGCCGAGCTGTCCCTGCAGGTCCACATCAGCCTCCTTGCCGTCTCACCTGAGGCCGTCAGCATCCCGGCATGCGCCCCCGATCACAAGCCCCTAGTCATTCGCGATTCACAAAATTCGCTGAGCTCGCGCCCCGCACGACGACCCCCGCAGGTCTCGATCGGCGTCAGCCCACCATGCTGTCTACCTGATTCTCTGTGACCCGGCACCCCTCCGACTTGCCAACCGGGCAATAGTGAACCACCATGCACTCATCGCGGGCGACGCCGTCCGGTCGACCAGATGCGTAAAGGAGTCGGTGTGGACTTTCGGGAGAACTCCGAGCACAGGGATCTCCGGGAGACGGTACGAGCGATCACGGCGAAGTTCGGGCCGGAGTACTACGTCCCCCGGGCCGAGGCGGGTGAGCCGACCTCCGAGCTGTGGGCCGAGCTCGGCGCGAACGGCTTCCTCGGGATCAACCTGCCGGAGGAGTACGGCGGCGGCGGCGCGGGCCTCGTCGAGCTGGCGATGGTCTGCGAGGAGACCGCCGCGGCGGGCTGCCCGCAGCTGCTGCTGCTCGTCTCGGCCGCCATCTCCGGCGAGATGATCTCGGACTTCGGCACCGAGGAGCAGAAGCGGCACTACCTGCCGCGCATGGCCTCCGGTGAGACCAAGGTGGTCTTCGCGATCACCGAGCCGGACGCGGGGTCCAACACCCACAAGCTCTCCACCGTGGCGAAGCGGGACGGCTCGGACTGGGTCGTCAACGGGGCCAAGTACTACATCTCCGGCGTGGACGAGGCCGAGGCGATCCTTCTCGTCACCCGCACTGGAGTCGACGAGACGACCGGCAAGGCGCGGCTCTCGCTCTTCCTGGTCCCCACCGACACCCCCGGGCTGATCAAGACCCCGCTGCCGGTGTCGGCCAAGCTGCCCGAGAAGCAGTTCACCCTCGCGTTCGACGACATGCGGCTGCCCGACTCCGCGTTGCTCGGCGAGGAGGGCAAGGGCTTCGGTCAGGTCTTCCACGGGCTCAACCCCGAGCGGATCACAGGCGCGGCGGTCTGTGTCGGCGTGGCCCGCCACGTCCTCGCGCAGGCCTCCTCCTACGCCATCACCCGGAAGGTCTGGGACGCCCCGATCGCCAGCCACCAAGGCGTCTCGCACCCGCTGGCCAAGGCGAAGATCGAGACCGAGCTCGCTGCGCTGATGACGTCGAAGGCCGCGTTCCTGCACGACGAGCGCCTGCCCGCGGGCGAGGCCGCCAACATGGCCAAGTACGCCGCCGCCGAGGCCGCGGGCGCCGCCGTCGAGGCCGCCATCCAGACCCACGGCGGCAACGGCCTCGCCACCGAGTACGGCCTGCTCCCCTACTGGGGGATCTCGCGGCTGCTGCGGATCGCACCGGTCAGCCGGGAGATGGTCCTCAACTTCGTCGCCCAGCACAGCCTGGGCCTGACCCGCTCGTACTAGGGGGAACATCCATGCCGACCGTCCTGCGCTCCGCGCTGAACACCAGCGACGAGGTCTACCTCGCCAACCGCAAGCAGTCCGAGCAGGTCCTGACCGAGCTCGACGAGCAACTCCAGGCCGCTATTGCGGGCGGCGGCGAGCGCTACCAGAAGCGCCACCGCGACCGCGGCAGGCTGCTCGTGCGCGAGCGGATCGAGCTGCTGCTCGACCGCGACGCCGCCTTCCTCGAGCTGTCCTCGCTCGCCGCCTGGGGCACCCAGTTCACCGTGGGAGCGTCCATCGTCACCGGCATCGGGGTCGTCTCCGGCGTCGAGTGCATGATCATCGCCCACGACCCCACCGTCCGCGGCGGCGCGATGAACCCGTGGTCGCTGAAGAAGACGTTGCGCGCGTTGGAGATCGCCCGGATCAACCGGCTCCCCACGATCAACCTGGTGGAGTCCGGCGGCGCCGACCTGCCCACCCAGTCCGAGCTGTTCGTGCACGCGGGCAAGATCTTCCACGACCTCACCGAGCTGTCCTCGCTGGCCATCCCGACGATCGCGCTCGTCTTCGGCAACTCCACCGCCGGGGGCGCGTACGTGCCGGGCATGTGCGACTACGCGGTGATGGTCGACCAGCAGGCCAAGGTCTTCCTCGGCGGCCCGCCGCTGGTGAAGATGGCCACCGGCGAGGACGCCGACGACGAGGAGCTGGGCGGCGCGGCCATGCACGCCAAGGTCTCCGGGCTCTGCGACCACTTCGCCGTCGACGAGCGCGACGCCATCCGCATCGGGCGGCAGATCGTCTCCGAGCTCAACTGGCACAAGCTCGGCCCCGGTCCCACACTGCCCGCCGACGAGCCGCTCTACGACCCCGACGAGCTGCTGGGCATCGCGCCGTCGGACATCAAGATCCCCTTCGACCCGCGCGAGGTCATCGCCCGCGTCGTCGACGGTTCCCGCTTCGGGGAGTACAAGCCGTTGTGGGGCACCAGCCTGGTCACCGGCTGGGCCTCCATCCACGGCTACCCGGTCGGCATCCTGGCCAACGCCCGCGGCGTGCTGTTCAGCGAGGAGGCCAAGAAGGCCAGCGAGTTCATCCAGCTGGCCAACCAGACCGACACGCCGCTGATCTTCCTGCAGAACACCACCGGCTACATGGTCGGCAAGACCTACGAGCAGGGCGGGATCATCAAGGACGGCGCCAAGATGATCAACTCCGTCGCCAACAGCACGGTCCCGCACATCACCGTGAACCTGGCCGCGTCGTTCGGCGCAGGCAACTACGGCATGTCCGGGCGCGCCTACGACCCACGGCTGATGTTCGCCTGGGCGGGCTCCCGGCTCGCCGTCATGGGCGCCACCCAGCTCGCCGGCGTCATGTCGATCGTCGCGAAGTCCTCCGCCGAGTCCGCGGGTCGCGAGTTCGACGCCGAGGCCGACGAGCGCAACCGCGCCGCCATCGAGGCCCAGATCGAGAAGGAGTCGCACTCCTTCTTCGTCACCGCCCGGCTCTACGACGACGGCCTCATCGACCCCCGCGACACCCGCACCGTGCTCGGCATCGCGCTGTCGACCGCGCACTCCAACATCGTCGCAGGCCAGCGTGGCTACGGCGTCTTCCGGATGTGAGTGAGGCTCCGCCCGTTATGACTACCAAGACCATCCACAAGCTGCTGGTGGCCAACCGCGGCGAGATCGCCGAGCGGATCATCCGCTCCGCCCGCGCCCTGGACATCGCGACCGTCGCCGTGCACTCGGATCCGGACGCGGACGCCCTGTTCGTCGACGCCGCCGACGAGGCGGTGCTGCTCCCCGGCGCCGCCCCGTCGGACACCTACCTGCGTACCGAGAAGATCATCGAGGCCGCGAAGCTCACCGGCGCCGACGCCATCCACCCCGGCTACGGCTTCCTCTCCGAGAACGCCGACTTCGCCCGCGCCTGCGCCGACGCCGGGATCACCTTCGTCGGCCCGCCCGTCGAGGCCATCGAGGCCATGGGCTCCAAGATCGCCGCGAAGGAGCTGATGGAGAAGGCGGGCGTGCCCGTCCTCCCCGGCGCCACGATCGAGTCCGACCCGACCCCCGACGAGGTCCGCGAGCTGGCCACCGGGATCGGCTACCCGCTGCTGGTCAAGGCCGCGTTCGGCGGTGGCGGGCGCGGCATGCGGATCGTGCGGTCCGCGGACGAGGTGGTCGACGCCGTCCTCGGCGCCCGCCGCGAGGCCACCTCCGCCTTCGGCAATGGCACCGTGTTCCTCGAGCGCTTCGTCGAGAACCCCCGCCACGTCGAAGTGCAGATCTTCGGCGACACCCACGGCACCGTGGTGCACCTGTTCGAGCGCGAGTGCTCGATCCAGCGCCGCTACCAGAAGATCATCGAGGAGGCCCCCTCCCCCGCGGTCGACGAGGCCCTCCGCGCGCAGCTCGGCGACGCCGCCGTCGCCGCCGGTGCGGCCATCGGCTACACCGGCGCCGGGACCGTCGAGTTCGTCATGGCGCAGAACGGGGAGTTCTTCTTCCTCGAGGTCAACACCCGCCTGCAGGTCGAGCACCCGGTCACCGAGGAGATCACCGGCCTGGACCTGGTGGCCCTGCAGATCGCCGTCGCCGAGGGCGAGGCGCTGCCCGCGGAGGCCACCGACGCGGTGATCACCGGACACGCCATCGAGGCGCGGCTCTACGCCGAGGACCCGACGCAGGACTATCTGCCCGGCTCGGGCACCCTGCACCGCTTCCACGTGCCTGCCCTGCCCGGCGTGCGCGTCGACACCGGCGTGCGGGACGGCTCGGTGATCGGCACGAACTACGACCCGATGCTGGCCAAGGTGATCGCCCACGGCCGCACCCGCACCGAAGCCGCCCGCAAGCTCGCCCGCGCGCTGTCCGAGGCCGAGGTCCACGGCCTGGTCACCAACCGGGACCTGCTCGTCGCGATCCTGCGCGAGCCGGAGTTCCTGGCAGGCAAGACCGACACCGGGTACCTCGCGCGACACGAGCCCGCTGCGCTCGTCGGCACCCCGGACGAGAACACACTGGCCGTGCACGCCCTCGCGGCGGCGCTGGCCGAGCAGTCCGGCCGCCGCTCCGACGCCGGGGTGCAGCGCCCCGTGCCCACGGGCTGGCGGAACGTCCGCAGCGCCCCGCAGCACGCCGAGTACCGCCTGGGCGACACCGAGATCGACGTGACCTACGGGCTGGTCCGCGGCACGCTCACCGCGAGCGTCAACGAGACCGAGCTGACCGACGTCGCCGTCCTTGAGGCCACCGACAGCCTCGTCGACCTCCGGGTCGGCGGCGTACGCCGGACTGTGCGCGTGCACCGCTTCGGCGACACCGCCCACGTGGACAGCGTGCTCGGCGCGACCACGCTCGTCGAGCGCCCGCGGCTGCCCGAGCCCGGCACCGACGCCGCCCCCGGCTCGCTGCTCGCCCCCATGCCCGGCACCGTCGTCCGGGTGGCGGCCGAGGTCGGGCAGCAGGTCGAGGAGGGCGCGGTCATCGTGGTGTTCGAGGCCATGAAGATGGAGCACTCGGTGCGCGCACCCGTGTCGGGCACCGTCGCCGAGCTGACCGTGGAGGTCGGTGACACCGTCGAGTCCGGCGAGATCCTGGCCGTCATCGAGGCCGACGAAGGGGAGGACGCCTGACATGAGCGACGTGACCTACGAGGTGACCGACGGCGTCGCCTGGCTGACCATCGACCGGCCCGAGGCGCGCAACGCGCTCAGCAAGGCCGTCCGCGAGGGCCTGTTCGACGGCGTCCACCGGTTCAACGCCGACGACGAGGCGAAGGTCCTGGTGCTCACCGGCGCCGGCGACAAGGCCTTCTGCGCGGGCGGCGACCTCAAGGAGATGAACGACGTCGCCCTCCAGGTGCCGCCGCCGGACTTCCTGCCGCAGCTCGGCCGCAACATCGAGGTGCCGAAGCCGACGATCGCCGCGGTCAACGGCATCGCCTACGGCGGCGGCTTCCTGCTCGCCCAGCAGTGCGACCTGGTGGTGGCCGCCGAGCACGCCCGCTTCGCGATCTCCGAGGTCAAGATCGGCCGCGGATCCCCCTGGGCCGCACCGCTGTCCTGGCTGATCCCGCCGCGCGTCGCGCTGAAGATCCTGCTCACCGGCGACCCGATCGGCGCGGCCGAGGCCCAGGGCTACGGCCTGGTCAACGACATGGTGCCCGCCGAGGAGCTGCGCGCGCACACCCAGAAGCTCGCCGAGCGGATCGCCGCCAACGCGCCGCTCTCGGTGCTGGCCGCCAAGAAGACGGCGTACCTGTCGGCGAGCCACACCCGCGCCGAGGCCTACGACCTGGCCGAGGACATCTGGGAGCCGGTCTACACCTCGAAGGACGCCCAGGAGGGACCGCTGTCCTTCCGCGAGAAGCGCGCCCCCGTCTGGCAGGGGATCTGACCATGGCGGTCTCCATGGAGCAGCTGCTCGACGACCTGGTCGCCGAGACCCGCGTGCTGCAGGACCTGGTGGCGGAGCTCGACGACGCGGGCATGTCCACGCCGACCCCGGCCGAGCGGTGGAGCATCCGGGACCAGCTGACCCACCTCGCCTACTTCGACGAGACGGCGACGCTGGCCGCGGTCGACCCGGACACCTTCCGGGTCGAGGCCGCCGCGCTCGTGGCCCGCGGGGACGACTTCCCCGACCAGGTCGCCGCCGACCACGCCGCGCTCACCGCGGACGAGGTCCGGTTCTGGCTCGCGGAGACGCGCACCACGCTCGTCGCGACCTTCCGCGGCATCGAGCCGAAGGCGCGGCTGCCCTGGTACGGACCGGACATGAGCGCGCTGTCCTCGGTCACCGCCCGGCTCATGGAGACCTGGGCGCACGGCCAGGACGTGGCGGACGCGCTCGGCGAGCGGCGCGTCCCCACCGACCGGCTCCGCCACATCGCCCACCTCGGTGTCCAGACCGCCGGGTTCTCCTTCCTGCTCAACGGCCGGGCCGCCCCGACCTCACCCGTGCGGGTCGAGCTCGAGGCGCCCTCGGGCGACCGGTGGGAGTGGGGTCCGGAGGACGCGGCCGACCGGGTCACCGGGACCGCCCACGACTTCTGCCTCACCGTGACCCAGCGCCGCCACGTCACCGACACGGCCCTTCAGGTCGCCGGGCCCGTCGCGACGGAGTGGATCTCCATCGCCCAGACCTTCGCCGGCACCCCCGGCACCGGGCGCGCCCCGGGTGCCGTGGCCGCCTTCTCGGGAGGAAAGCCATGACCCGCGCACCGGTGCGCATCGGCAACTGCTCCGGCTTCTACGGGGACCGCATCGCGGCCGCCCGTGAGATGGTCGAAGGCGGGCCGATCGACGTCCTGACCGGCGACTACCTCGCCGAGCTCACCATGCTGATCCTGTACAAGGCTCGGCTCAAGGACCCGACAGGCGGCTACGCCAAGACCTTCCTCACCCAGGTCGAGCACGTCCTGGGCACCTGCCTGGACCGCGGCATCAAGATCGTGTCCAACGCCGGCGGGCTCAACCCCGCGGGCCTGGCCGCCGATCTCGCCGCCCTGGCCGAGCGCCTCGGGCTCGCTCCGAAGATCGCCTATGTGCACGGCGACGACCTCGTCGAGCGCCTCGACGAGATCCAGGCCGCCGGGCACGCCCTAGCCCACCTCGACACCGGCGCCAAGCTGGCCGACGCCGGCGTGAACCCGGTGTCCGCCAACGCCTACCTCGGCGCCTGGGGCATCACCGAGGCCCTGCGTGCCGAGGCGGACATCGTGGTGACCGGGCGGGTCACGGACGCCTCCGTCGTCGTCGGGCCCGCCGCGTGGTGGCACGGCTGGGAGCGCACCGACTTCGACGCGATCGCCGGCGCCATGGCCGCCGGGCACGTGATCGAGTGCGGCCCCCAGGCCACCGGCGGTAACTACTCCTTCTTCGAGGAGGTCACCGACCGCCGCTACCCCGGCTTCCCCATCGCCGAGGTCGCCGCCGACGGCTCCAGCGTGATCACCAAGCACGCCGACACCGGCGGGCTCGTCTCGCCGGGCACGGTGACCGCGCAGCTGCTCTACGAGATCGGCGAGCCCGCCTACCTCGGCCCGGACGCCGTGGCGCATTTCGACACCCTGCATCTGACCCAGGAGGGCGAGCACCGCGTCCGGATCTCCGGCACCCGCGGCAGCGCCCCCACCGACCAGCTCAAGGTCGCCCTCAACTACGAGGGCGGCTACCGCAACACCATGACCCTGGTGCTCACCGGCACCCGGATCGAGGAGAAGGCCGCCTGGGCCGAGCAGCAGCTCGTCGAGCTGCTCGGCGGGCGGGAGCGCTTCGCCGAGTTCGACGCGCAGCTCCTGCGCTTCGACCACCCCGACGCCCCCACCAACGCCCAGGCCACCGCGCACCTGCGGATCACGGTCAAGGACCCCGACCGCCGCAAGGTCGGCCGCGCCTTCTCCAACACCACGATGGAGCTCGCGCTCGGCGGCTACCCGGGGTTCCACACCACGACCCCGCCCTCCGGCGAGAGCGCGTTCGGGGTCTACTGGCCCACGCTGGTGCCCGCCTCGGAGGTGCAGCAGCTGGTCACGCTGCCCGACGGCACGACCAAGCCGGTGCCGCACAGCGCGACCACGGGCGAGGTGCCCGCTCCGGCCGCACCCGTCGCGGTGGCGCCGGTCGAGGGTCCCACCCGGCGGCTGCCGCTGGGCGAGATCGCCGCGGCCCGGTCCGGTGACAAGGGCGGCAACGCCAACATCGGCGTCTGGACCCGTACCGACGCCGAGTACGAGTGGCTGCGCGGCCACCTCACGATCGAGCGCGTCCGCGAGCTCCTCCCGGAGGCCGCCGAGCTGGAGATCCGCCGCTTCGACCTGCCCAACCTGCGAGCGCTGAACTTCGTCGTGGTCGGGATCCTCGGCGCGGGCGTCGCCTCGGCGACCCGGCCGGACCCGCAGGCCAAGGGGCTCGGCGAGTACCTGCGCAGCCGCCTCGTCGACATCCCCGTCACCCTGCTGTCGGACTGACCGGGGTGGCGGGGAGACCCGCCCGCCCGTCCGTCACCCAGCCCCCCGGGTGACGGACGGGCGCCCTTCTGGAGAGAGGCACGCATGGCTCTGCCCGTGGGCGTCAACGTCGGGCACTTCTTCCGAGGAGTGCCCGCGGACTTCGCCGACACCGTCCGACGGATCGAGGACCTGGGCTTCGACGGCCTGTGGTTCGCCGAGGCCTACGGCTCGGACGTCTTCACGCCGCTGGCCTACGCCGCGGCCGTGACCAGCCGGATCCGGCTCGGCACCGCCGTCGCGCAGATCCCCGCGCGGACCCCGACCGCCACCGCCACCACCGCGGCGACCCTGGACCAGCTCTCCGGCGGCCGAGTCGTCCTCGGGCTGGGCGCGTCCGGCCCGCAGGTCTCCGAGGGCTGGCACGGTGTCGCCTACCCCCGCCCGCTCGCGCGGACCCGGGAGTACGTGGACGTGGTGCGCCAGGTGCTCGCCCGCGACAAGCCCCTGGACCACGTGGGCGAGTTCCACCAGCTCCCGCTGCGCGGTGGCACCGGGCTCGGCAAGCCGCTCAAGTCCTCGATGCACATCCTGCGCCCCGACCTGCCGATCCAGCTCGGCGCCGAGGGACCGCGCAACGTCGCGCTCGCCGCCGAGATCGCCGACGGTTGGCACGCGATGTTCTTCTCCCCGGCCTTCGACGGCTTCTACCGCGAGGCCCTCGACGCCGGCTTCGCGCGGCGCGGCGGCAGACCGCAGCACTTCGAGGTCGTGTGCACCCTGCCGGTCGTCGTCGACGAGGACGTCGAGCGTGCCGCCGACCGGATCCGCCCCGACCTCGCCCTCTACATGGGCGGGATGGGGGCCCGCGGGACCAACTTCCACCACGACGTCTTCGCGCGGATGGGCCACGGCGAGCTCGCGGCCCGGGTCCAGGACCTCTACCTGCGGGGTGAGAAGGCCGCCGCGGCGGCCGCGATCCCCACCTCGCTCGTCGAGGAGGTCGCGCTCGTCGGCCCGGCGGGCAAGCTCCGCGAGGACCTCGCGCGCTGGGAGGACACCGTGATCGACTCCCTGGCCGTCCAGGGGCTGCCCGCAGACCTCGACGCCGTCGCCCGCGCGCTACTGGCCTGACCCACCCCGGGAGGACCGATGCAGGTCGAGAGCCGTCCGGCCATCGCGGCGTCCTGGCGCCGCTCGGCCCTCGCCGGGCTGAGCCGGGAGACCAGTGGCCTGGCGGACATCGGCGAGGTCAACCTGACCACCGCGCTCGTCCGCGCGGCGCACCCGGTCCTGCACGCGCTGGGCGACCAGCTCGGCGACAGCCCGGTGTGCCTGATGCTGGCGGACCGCGACGGGCACGTCGTGTTCCAGGCCGCGGGCGACCGGAGGCTGCGGACGGCCCTGGAGGACCAGGCGATCGTGGTGGGGTCGCGGCTGGGCGAGGATCTGCGCGGGACCAACGGCCTCGGCACCCCGCTGGAGGCGGGCAGCCCCGTCGCGATCAGCGGGGCCGAGCACTACCTGCACGCCTACGGCCGTTTCAGCTGCTACGGCAGCCCCATCCGGCACCCGCTGACCCGGCGGATCGAAGGCGCCATGGACCTCACCATCCCCGCCGAGGAGCCGAACCCGCTGTTCCGGCCGCTGGTCATGCGGGCCGTGCGGGACATCGAGGCGCGGCTGCTCGACTCGGCGCGTCCCGCCGACCGACGGCTGTTCCTCGCCTTCGAGGAGGCGACCCGGCGGCGGTCGGCCCCGGTCGCCGTGCTCGACGCCGACACCGTGCTGATGAACCGCGGCTTCTCCGCCCACCTCGGAACGGCAGGCCCCGAGGTGCTGCGCACCCTGCTCCCCGCGACCGCGGCGGAGGGCACCATCGTCCGCCGGCTGGACCTCGGCACGGGCACGCCC
>NZ_BAABGT010000003.1:0-131852 GCF_039541715.1 Pseudonocardia xishanensis | reverse complement strand
CGCCGGGTCGCCGCCGCCGAGACCGTCTCGCACCGCAGCCGACCGCGCCACACTGTCCGGCCCCGCCTGGTGGTCTCCGGCGAGCCCGGGTCCGGGCGCAGCCGGTGGGTCGCCGAGGCCGCGGGCGACGCCCCGACGGTCACCCTCGACGCCGCCGCCACGATCGCCGGCTCCGAGCGGGACTGGGCGGAGCAGTTCGCCGAGCTGGCGGCGGATCCGGAGCGGGTCGTCGTGGTCGACGACGCGCACCTGCTCGGCGAGCGGCTCTGCACGCTCGTCGGCCGCAGTCTCGACGACCGTGCGGCCGCCCGGATCTGGCTGGTCACCAGCCCGACGGCGGACCTCCCGCCGCATGTCGCCGCCCTGGTCGCCCGCTGCTCGGAGCGCCTGGAGACCACACCGCTGCGCGAACGGCTCCACGAGTTGCCCGCCCTCGTCGCGGCCCTGAGCACCGCCCAGGGCGCCGAACGGCCGCTCGTCCTCACTGCTCGGGCGCTGGCCGCGCTCAGCGAGCACCCGTGGCCGGGCAACCTCGTCGAGCTGGCCGTGCTGGTCCAGGAGCTCTCCGCCGACCACGTCGTGGGGCCGGTGGACCTCCCGGCCCTGCCGCCGCGATACCGGCCCGGCGGTCGCGTGCTCGCCGGTCGGGAGCACGCCGAACGGGTCGCCATCGTGGGCGCCCTGCAGTCGGCCGAGGGCAACAAGTCCCTCGCCGCCGCCCGCCTCGGGATCAGCCGGACCACCCTCTACAACCGGCTGCGCGCCCTCGCCATCTCCGAACAGCAGTACGTGTCCAATTCTTGAACACGAGCCCGCGCTGAGCTCTGCGACTCTCTGCCCAGTCTGAGAAGTCGTTCGAAGGAGAGCGTGAGAATGCAGACCCGTGGTGCGATCATCCGGCAGGCGCCGGGCAAGTTCGAGGTCGTGGACCTCGAGGTCGACGACCCCCGCGACGAGGAGCTGCAGGTCGAGCTCGTGGCGTCGGGCATGTGCCACTCGGACGACCACATCGCCACCGGCGACATCCCGGTCGGCATGTACCCGTTCGCGGGCGGGCACGAGGGCGCGGGCGTCGTCACCAAGGCCGGCCGCAACTCGAAGGGCATCAAGGAGGGCGACCACGTCGTCTTCTCCTTCCTGCCCGCCTGTGGGCACTGCCGGTGGTGCGCGAGCGGCCAGCAGAACCTCTGCGACCTGGGCGCAGGCATCCTCGCCGGGCCGCGGTGGACCGACCCGACCAGCTTCCGCCTGCACACCACCGACGGCACGCCCGTCGGGCAGATGGCGGGCATCTCGACCTTCGTCGAGACCACCTGCGTCTCCGCCGACTCCGCGGTGAAGATCGCGGACGACATCCCGCTCGAGGTCGCGTGCCTCGTGGGCTGCGGCGTGGGCACCGGCTGGGGCTCGGCGGTCAACTCGGGCGGCGTGCAGCCGGGGCACACCACGATCGTGATGGGCGTCGGCGGCATCGGGATCAACGCCGTGCAGGGTGCCGCCCACGCGGGCGCCACCAGCGTCATCGCCGTGGACCCGGTCGCGTTCAAGCGGGAGAAGGCGCAGGAGCTGGGCGCCACCCACGCCGTCGCCACCATGGAGGAGGCGACCGAGCTCGCTAAGGAGCTCACCAACGGCCAGGGCGCCGACCAGACCATCGTCACGGTCGGGGTCATCAAGCCCGAGCACGCCGGCCAGGCCATGGCGTCCATCCGCAAGGCGGGCACCGTCGTGATCACCGCTCTGGGCAACATCGCGGACCCGACGCCGATCCCGGTGTCGCTCGCGGACGTCACCCTGTTCCAGAAGCGGCTGCAGGGCTCGCTGTTCGGCGCCTCGAACCCCAACTGGGACATCCAGCGCCAGCTCGACCTCTACCGGGCGGGCGTGCTCAAGCTCGACGAGCTGGTCACGAAGACCTACACCCTCGACGAGGTCGCGCAGGGCTACCAGGACATGCACGACGGCAAGAACATCCGCGGCGTCATCCGCTTCAGCTAGGTCAGGAGACCCCATGAGCGCACCGACGCGCACCGAGCTGGACCGCACCCGCTTCTTCATCGACGGCGGCTGGGTGGACCCCACCGGCTCCGAGAGCCACCAGGCCCTCGACGCCGCGACCGAGGAGCCCCTCGGCACGGCGGCCCTGGGCACCGCCGCGGACATCGACGCCGCCGTCGGCGCGGCCCGCCGCGCCCTCGACGAGGGTCCGTGGGGCCGCACCACCGCCGACGAGCGGGCCGAGGTGATGATCCGCTTCGCCGACGCCCTCGCCGCCCGCGGCGAGGCCACCAGCACCCTGGTGACCCGCGAGAACGGCATGCCGATCGCCCTGTCGACGGCGTTCAACGGCGCCGCCCCGGCGGGTTTGTTGCAGATGTACGCCGCCATGGTCCAGCAGACCGCGCTGGAGGAGGTCCGGCAGAGCCAGGCCGGGGCCACGCTCGTGCGCCGCGAGCCGGTGGGCGTGGTCGGCGCGATCACACCCTGGAACTACCCGCAGACCCTGGCGATGATGAAGATCGCCCCGGCGCTGGCGGCGGGCTGCACCATCGTGCTCAAGCCCTCGCCGGAGACCGCGCTGGACTCCTACGTCTTCGCGGACGCGGCGCTCGAGGCGGGCCTCCCGCCGGGCGTGCTGAACATCGTCCTGGCCGGGCGGGAGGCGGGCTCGGCGCTCGTCGCGCACCCGGGCGTCGACAAGATCGCGTTCACCGGCTCGACGGCGGCGGGGCGGATCATCGGCGCCGAGTGCGGCCGCCAGATCAAGCGGGCGACCCTCGAGCTCGGCGGCAAGTCCGCGTCGATCGTGCTGGAGGACGCCGACCTCGACGTCTTCGTCGCCGGTCTCGCAGGCGCCTCGTACATGAACAACAGCCAGACCTGCACCACCCAGGCCCGCATCCTCGCCCCGCGCTCGCGCTACGAGGAGGTGGTCGAGGCGCTGGCCGAGCACACCCGCGCCCTGCGGGTGGGCAACCCGCTCGACCCGACCGTCGAGATCGGCCCGATGGCCTCGCAGACGCACCTCGAGCGCGTCCTCGGGTACATCGACGTCGCCCGGCAGGACGGCGCGCGGCTGGTCGCGGGCGGTGGGCGTCCGGCGTCGGAGGACCGCGGCTGGTTCGTCGAGCCGACGGTGTTCGCGGACGTGGCCAACACCGACCGGATCGCCCGCGAGGAGGTGTTCGGCCCCGTCCTCACCGTCACCCCGTACGACGGCGACGACGAGGCCGTCCGGCTCGCGAACGACTCCGAGTACGGGCTCGGCGGCTCGGTGTGGACCGCGGACGAGCAGCGCGGCGTCGACATCGCCCGGCGAGTGCGCACGGGCACGATCGGCGTGAACTACTACCAGCTGGACCTCGGGTCGCCGTTCGGCGGGATGAAGGCCTCCGGGATCGGGCGCGAGCTCGGCCCCGAGGCCCTGTCGAACTACCTCGAGTACAAGTCCATCTACGCCAGCGCCGCGTTCCTGCCCTGAGCCCCGCAGGGGGCGGGGCGACCACACGCTCCGCCCCCGGTCCTCACGGATAGAGCTTCCGCAGGTCGGGGCGGTTCAGCTTGCCGCTGCCCGTCCGCGGCAGGGCGTCCACGATCTCGATCCGCTTGGGGTTGTGCATGCCCTTCAGGTCCGGGTTCGCCGCGCACCAGGCGGCGATCCCCTCCACGGTGACGCCCTCCTTGTTGGGCACCACCACGGCGGTCACCTGCTCCACCCAGCGCTCGTGGGCCGTCCCGATCACCGCCACCTCGGCGAGGTCGGGATGGTTCGCGAGATGCTCCTCCACCATCTGCGGGAACACGTTCTCCCCGCCCGAGACGATCATGTCGTCGATCCGGTCGACGTAGTAGAGGTAGCCGTCGGCATCCTGCGACATGAGGTCGCCGGTGCGGAACCAGCCGCCCTCGGCCCACTTCTCGGGCACGTCGATGTTCCAGTACCCGGGGGTCACCGCGTCCCCCCGCACCCACAGCTCGCCGACGCCCTCGTCCCCCGGTCGCAGGTCCGGACCACCGTCGACCGGCACCAGCCGGGTCCGGACGATCTGGTCCAGCGGGGTGCCCATCGAGTCCGGGCGCCGCGCGTCCCCCGGGCCGTAGGTCACGACGAGCCCGTTCTGCTCGGTCTGGCCGTAGATCTCCACGCCCTTGATCCCCGTGCCCGCCTCGAGCCGGTCGATCGCGGCGGTGGGAGTGCGGGAGCCGCCGAACATGCAGACCCGGAACGAGTCCAGCACCACCGGCGCCGCCGCCGTCCGGTTGCCGACGTCGATCATCATCGTCGAGATCAGCCCACCGAAGGTCGGACGCAGCTCTCGGGCCAGCTCCAGCCAGCGCACGACGTCCCAGCGCGGCATGAACGTGATCTGTCCGCCGAGCAGCAACAACGGCAGGCTCGCCAGCTGCAGCCCACCGACGTGGAAGAGCGGCATGCAGTTCAGGACGTGGTCGGCGCCGGTGAGCTCGTAGCGCCCGATCGCGCCCTCCGCCTCCGCGACGAGGTTGCGGTGGGTCTGCCGCACGCCCTTCGGCACCCCGGTGGAGCCCGAGGTGTACATGATGCAGGCGTCCTCGTGGTCCAGCCGGGGCACGACGTCGACCGCGGGCTCGTGCGCCGCCAGCGCGGCGACGAACCCGGTGGTCGTGAGCAGCTCCGGGCCCTCGTCGCCGAGCAGGGCCGACACCCGGTCGTGGTCCGCGGGGAGCGCGACGAGCACCCGCACCCCCGAGTCGAGCACGGCATGGCGCAGCGGCGCGTCGGGGAACATGTGGTTGAGCGGAACACCGACGGCGCCCGCCTGCCAGGTCCCGAGCAGGCCGACCAGGTACTCGAGGCAGTTGGGCAGGAAGAACCCCACCCGCTCTCCCGGCGCGACCCCGGTGTCGCGCAGGTACGCCGCGAAGCGGGCCCCGCGTTCGGCGTACCCGGCGTAGTCGAGCTCGACGTCGTCCAAGCGGAGCGCGACGTCGGTCGCGTGGGTGGCCGCACTGCGGCGTAGGAGCGTGGCGATGTTCATCGGCGGTCCCTCCGAACCCGACGACGTTCGACGCTCACGCCGCCATGGGGTGATCACTGGTTCACTAAGGAACCTACCGGGCCGCCCAGCGGGGGCGCCACCGTCCGTACGTCAGGCGCCCTCGGAGAGGTCCTGCAGAAGGGCCGCAGGCGCCTGCGCGTCGGCGGGCTCCACGCCGAGGCAGGCGTGCGCGGCGCCGCACAGGAGCTCGGTGAGCCGCTCGACGGGCAGCCCGGAGTTGTAGAAGAGGATGCTCTGGGCACTGCCGATGGCGGCGTGCACGAGCACCCGCACCTCGGCGTCGGGCAGGTCCGGGCGCAGCGGCGCGACGACCGCGACCCACTCCTCGATGTAGTGCCGCTGCGAGCGGCGCAGCCTGCGCAGGTCCTCCTCGGGGAGGTTGCGCGCCTCGCGGTGGTAGACCTGCAGGATCCGGCGGTCCCCGATGGCCACCCGCACGTGGTTGCGGACGAGCTCGGTCACCGCGACCCGGTCGTCCGGGGCCGCCTCGACGATCCCCGAGGCACCGTCGCCCAGCTTCGCCATGACCTGCTCGAGCAGGGCCGCCAGGATGGATCCCTTGCTCGGGAAGTGCCGGTAGATCCCCGACCCGACGATGCCCGCCGCCGTGCCGATGTCCGCCATCCCGACGACGTGGTAGCCGTTGCGGGAGATCAGGTCTGCCGCCGCGCTCAGGATGAGCGTCTTACGCGCCGGATCGCGTCGCCGCGGCCCCCGTGTCTCCGCCACCGCTCCTCCTCGTCCCGCCTGTCGAGACCTCACCATGACACACGTCGGCCACGTCCGAGGGCGGACGTGGCCGACGCGTCATGCCTGCCGAGCAGTGGGCCAGCCGATCGGGACACCCATCGGGTCACCGAGCGGACCGACGCCGTCGACCGGCACCGGCGGCACGAGCCGCGTGGTGTCCGGGAGCAGGTCGCTCACACCCGGCTCCGCCGTCCGGCAGCCCGCCTGGTAGCTCTCGACGTTCTCCCCGTGCACGCCCGACGCCTCGTCGGCGAAGTAGGCGATCTGGGCGAACGCCTGTTGCGCGTTGCGGTGCAGGTTGATGTCGTGCCCCGCGTCCGGGATCGCCGCAGCGCGGAAGCACGCTGCCGAGTTGTGCGCGGGCGCCTCCCAGTCCCGCAGCCCGGTGGAGGCGGCCTCGAGCTCCTCCGGCGAGGCGTCCTGGCCAGCCTCGGTGGCGCACTCCTGCTGGTTCGCGCCGCAGACGAGGAAGTCGTACTCACCGTTCACCGTGAAGGTCGGGATGGTGATGTTCTTGTGCATCCCGTCGTACTCCGGCTCAGGGAAGGTCGCGAGCTCGGGCACAGTCACCGTGTTGGCGAGCTCGTTGTCCTTCTCGATCACCGCCGGGTCGGCGTTCTCCTCGTGGTAGAGCGCCGGGATGGTGCGGCTGCCCTGGCGCACCTGCAGGTACCCCGGGTCCAGCGCCCACGGTTCGGCGGAGGTCACCGGATCCAGGGCCGCGGGGCCACCGGTGAGGATCAGCGGCACCGCGTTGATCGCGCCGACCCGGTCGGTGTAGCCGGTGGCGATCACGGCGTCGGTGTCGTTGTAGAGGCTCGACTCGAACCAGGCGATCACCGACCCGTAGGAGTGCCCGACGGTGGTGACGTGGTCGAAAGCGATGTCCCCGATGCCGCCCTGCTTGAGCTTGTCGATCAGCTGGTGGATGGTCTCGGCCTGGGCCGCCGTCGTGGTCAGCGCGCTCAGCGGGTGGTCGGAGCGGCCGTGCCCGACCCGGTCGATGTTCAGCGTGGCGTAGCCGTGGTCATGCACAGCTCGCCGTAGATCGACGACGGGACGGAGGGTTCCGGCAGATTCAGCCCGGCCGTGCCGGGCACCGAGGACCCGACCGGCGAGGCGACCACGGGCAGCGAGACGGGGATCTGCCCGGTGAAGGGGCAGGTCTTTCCCTCGGCCTCGGTCGGCGTCCCGTAGTCGCGGGACGCCGGGGCGGCGGCCGAGGTGGCGTCGGCCTCCCCGGGGGCGGCGACGGCCACTCCGACGGCGGCGACGAGGCCGAGCACCGCCGCTGCAGCGACAGCGGCGCAGCGGACGGTTCTCCTCATGAGACAACCTCTCGTTAGTGAACAGTCGTTCTCCCCAACGACGTGCTGCACGACGAGATGCTCGGACGACACCACCTGATCGCGTGGACCTTCCGCGCGACGGGAACACCGCCGCCCTTCGACACCGGGCCCGCTCAGCCGCCGGGGGCGCGGATCGGGGCGCGCAGGGCGGCGGCGTGGTCGCGACCCATGGCGTGGTGGAACGCGGTGACGTGGGCGGACATCACCCGCTGCGCGCGGTCGGGGTCACCCGCCGCCAGCGCGTCGATCAGCCGCCGGTGCGCCCGGTTGCCCGCCGCGCGCAGGTCCTCGCCCCAGCTCGTGCCCACGACCTGCCCGTCGGCGACCTCGCCGATCGCCGACCACATGACCGCCAGCGGTCGGTTGCGACTCGCCGTGGCGACCGTGGTGTGGAAGTCCCGGTTGAGCGCCGAGTAATCCCGCGCGCCGCGGGCCTCCTCCATCCGCTCGACGAGCGACCTCAGGTGGGCGAGGTCGGCCTCGGTCCGGTTGGCGGCCGCCTGCGCCGCCAGGGCGGGCTCGATGGTGTCCCGGGTCACCAGGATCTCCTCGAAGGTCACCCCGAGCACCCGGAAGTTGATCGTGAGCAGGTCCGCCAGGGCCCTCGACTGGGGCTCCGCCACGAAGGGCCCGCCGCCCCGCCCGGTCTTCACGACGATCACACCCTGGGTCTCCAGGACCCGCAGCGCCTCGCGCAGCGTGGCCCGCGAGACGTCGAGGCGCTCCAGCATCCGCGCCTCGTTCGGCAGCGGGTCCCCCGGCCGCAGGCCCGCCTCGACGATCTCGTCGGCGAGGTCGGAGGCCACCAGCACGGCGAGCTTCTCGCCGCGGCGCCTGCCCGGCCGCGGGGCGCGCAGGAAGTCGGCGACGGGATCCGGCCCGACCGCGTCCCGCGACTCGCGCGACGTCGTCTTCGCCATCGGCCCGTCCCCCCTTCTCTGCACCCGGGCGCGGCTCGGCCCATCAGATCACGATCGCGGGCCGGGCGACGCTCTGGGAGCGCGCCGCCTCCAGCGCGTCTCCCAGCTCTTCCAGCGGCAGCGCCTCGCCCGCCAACGCGTCGTAGGGCAGTCTTTCGACGGTGCGGGTCAGGAAGTCGACGGCCCTGACCAGCGAGGCGGGCCGGTAGAAGCCGACTCCGCGCACGGTCAGGTTGCCCAGGATGATCCGCGACGGCGCGATCGGCACGGCCTCGGTCGACCCGACAGCGCCCATGATCAGGTACTTGCCGTGCGGCCCGACCATCGTCAGGCCCTCCGGGACGGCGTGCGGCGTGCCCGCGACCTCCACCACCACGTCCGCACCCCAGCCGCCGGTCAGCTTCCGCACGACCCGGGCCCGGTCGCGCGCCTCGGGAAGCTCGCTCATGTCCACGACGTCCGTCGCGCCGAACCCGCGGGCCAGCTCGAGGCGGTCCGGGTTGGCGTCGACGACGATCACCGCGCCCGCGCCCCGGTCCCGGGCGACCGCGGTGGCGTAGAGCCCCAGCCCGCCCGCGCCCTGGATCACCACGGCGTCGCCCTGCTCGACGGGCACCTCGTCGAACCCGCTGATCACCTGTGCGAGCGCGCAGTTGGCCCCGGCCAGCACGGCGTCGGGCACCGAGTCGGGCGCCTTGAGCAGGGTGGCGCGTGGGCCGAGGCTGAAGTAGTCGCCGAACACCCCGACGAAGTGCGGCGGCTCCGCGGCGGACCCGAACATCGCCATCTTCTGCTTGACGCAGGCATTGGGGCGCCCGCGCACGCAGGACCGGCACTGCCCGCAGGGCTGGTAGTAGGCGAACACCACGCGGTCCCCGACGGCGAGCGGGCGGCCCAGCGCGTCGGTGGAGACGTTGTCCCCCAGGGCGGCGACGGTCCCGGTGGCCTCGTGGCCGAGGACGGTCGGCAGGGTCGCGCCCATCCGGGTCATGTCGAAGTGGCCCAGCCAGGCGTGCACGTCCGACCCGCAGACGTTCGCCCGCGTGATGCGCACGGTGAGCCCGTCCGGGTGCGGGGGCAGGACCGGGAGCTCCGCCACCTCGAGGCGGCGGTCTCCGTGGAAGAGGACGGCGCGACCGGTCTCGCTCATGGGTCTCCTTCGATGCGAGGACTGTTGACAACGAGTGTAAGTCTTACGATATTTATCGTCCAGACAGCATGCCGCTCACCTGCACGACCCGCCCCCGCCGCGCGGTGGGCGCGAAGGAGGACACGCCCCCCGTGACCGACTCGACCAGACCCGACCTCCAGGACCGCTACGGACTGTTCATCGACGGGACGTGGACGCCCGGGAGCGACCGGGTCCTCCCCGCAGTCGACCCGTCGACCGGGCAGACCTTCTCGACCATCGCCGACGCGTCGGCGGCGGACGTGGGGGCGGCCGTCGCCGCCGCCGCGAAGGCCTTCGGCCGCTGGGGGACCTCCCCCTGGGGCAAGCGCGCGGCGACCCTGGAGGCGATCGCCGACCGGATCGCCGAGCACGCCGCGCACCTCGCGGCCGTCGAGTCGCTCGACGCGGGCAAGCCGATCCGCCAGTCCCGCACCTGGGACCTCCCGGTCGCGGTGGAGAGCTTCCGCTACTTCGCCGCGGCGGCGCGCACCCAGCGCAACGACCTGACCGCCCCCGCCCGCGCCGCGCTGAACCTGGAGATCCGCGAGCCGCTCGGCCCGGTCGCGCAGATCATCCCGTGGAACGGCAGCGTGCTGATGCTGGGCTGGAAGCTCGCGCCCGCGTTGGCCGCGGGCTGCACCGTCGTGGTCAAGCCGTCCGAGCAGGCGTCGGTCGCGGCTCTGGAGACGGTCCGGCTGATCGCCGACCTGCTCCCGCCCGGCGTGGTCAACATCGTGACCGGTGGGGCCGAGGCCGGGCAGGCGCTGACCAGCCACCCCGACATCGCCCGGATCTCGTTCACCGGTAGCGGGGCGGTGGGCAAGCAGGTCATGGCCGCCGCCGCGGACACGATCACCCCGGTGACCCTGGAGCTCGGGGGCAAGAGCCCGACCATCGTGCTGCCCGACGCGGACCTCGACGCCGCCGTGGGCGGGGCCGTCACCTCGATCGTCCCCAACCAGGGGCAGATGTGCGTGGCGGGTTCGCGGCTGCTGCTCCACGAGGACGTGGCCGAGCCGTTCCTCGCGAAGCTGACCGAACGGCTGGGCACGTTGCGCTTCGGCCCGGCGCTCGACGAGAACACGGACATGGGCCCGCTGATCTCGGCGGCCCACGCGGAGCGCGTCGACGGGTTCCGCAAGCGCGCGCTCGAGGCGGGCGGGCGGGCGATCGTGGCCGTGGAGCCGTCCGCCGCGCTCCGCGAGGGCGGTGGCTTCTTCGGCGCCCTGGCGGCGATCGAGGTCCCCACCGACGCCGAGCTCGCCCGGCACGAGGTCTTCGGCCCACTGCTCGCCGTGGCCCGCTGGTCGGACGAGTCGGAGCTGCTCGACATCGCCGCCTCGACCGGCTTCGCCCTGGGCGCCGGCGTGTGGGGCAGCGACCTGAACACCATCATGCGGCTGGTCCGGTCGCTGCGCAGCGGGACCGTGTGGGTCAACGACTTCGGCAGCCTGCCCGCGGGATCGGCCTTCGGCGGGGTGGACGCCAGCGGCTTCGGCCGCGACAACGCGCTGGAGACGATGCGGGACTACCAGTACTCCAAGAGCGTCGTGTTCAACCTACGCGGCAAGCCCCTCCCCCTGTACTGAGCCGCCCTCACCGAGCCGACCGGAGCGCAGCAGCATGGACTTCTCCCTGTCCGACGACCATCGCGACATCCAGTCCGCCGTCGCGGACCTCGCCGCGAAGTTCGACGACGAGTACTGGACCCGCCACGACCGGGAGCACCTGTTCCCCACCGAGTTCTACGAAGCGTTCGCCGAGGCGGGCTGGCTCGGCGTCAGCATCCCCACCGAGTACGGCGGCGGCGGGCTCGGCATCGCCGCGGGCAGCATCCTGCTCGAGACGATCGCCGCGTCCGGCGCGGCGATGAACGGCTGCACACCGCTGCACCTATCGGTGTTCGGTATCAACGTGGTGACCAAGCACGGCGGCGACGCGCTGCGCCAGGAGATCCTGCCCCGGGTCGCCACCGGTGAGCTGCAGGCCTGCTTCGGGGTGACCGAGCCCGACGCCGGGACCGACACCTCGCGCGTGCGTACCTTCGCCCGCCGCGACGGCGACCACTACGTCGTCGACGGCCGCAAGGTGTGGATCTCCAAGGCCGCCGAGAGCGACGTGATGATCCTCGCCGCGCGGACCTCCGAGCGGGACCCCGACGCCCCGATGAAGGGGCTGTCGATCTTCCTGGTGGACATGGACACCCCGGGCATCGGGACCCGGGCGATCCCGAAGATGGGCCGCAACGCCGTCTCGTCCTACGAGGTCTCCCTCGACGGGGTGCGGGTGCCCGCCCAGCGGCTGATCGGCACCGAGGGCGACGGGTTCCGCGTGCTGCTCGACGGCCTCAACCCCGAGCGGATCCTGATCGCCCACGAGGCGCTGGGCATCGGCCGGGCGTCGGTGGCTGCCGCGGTGCGATACGCGAAGGAGCGCGAGGTGTTCGGCAGGCCCATCGGGAAGAACCAGGGCATCGCGTTCCCGCTGGCCGAGGCCAACGCCCGGCTCGACGCGGCCGAGCTGGTGTGCCGCAAGGCCGCGTGGCTCTACGACCGGGGGGAGAAGTGCGCCCGCGAGGCCAACACCGCCAAGTTCCTCGCCGCCGACGCCGGGTTCTTCGCCGCCGACCGCGCCCTGCAGACCTTCGGGGGCATGGGCTACGCCGACGAGTACCACGTCAACCGGTACTTCCGCGAGGCCCGACTGATGAAGATCGCCCCGGTGAGCCAGGAGCTCGCCCTCGCCTTCCTGGCCCAGAACGTGCTGGGCCTGCCGAAGTCCTACTGAGCCGTCTGCCGCAAGTCCCGCTGCACGTTCCTGCCGCATGTCCCTTCGCAGTTCCGCGCACTCAACGAGGAGTCGCCGGATCGGGCGCAAGAGCGTGCAGATGGTGTCGTTCCTCGGCATGGGCGTGGCGTCCAGACGGAGCCCGAGAAGTCCACGGAACGCCGGCCGCTCCTGCGGCTGTCGGCCGCGAGCCCGAAGCGCTTCCTGAGTCCCCAGATGCAACAGCGCGCCGGACGCTGACAGCGTCGTTTTTGGTCACCCACCAGTTGACTATGTCCCGCACAATCCGCCCAATTCGCAAAACCCCGGCTCGGAGCTGGCTGAGGCTACCTGTCTCAGGACGTAGGTGACGGGCTGGCTGGGTCAACGCCCAGCTGGCCGGGTCATAATTCCGCGGATTGTGCAGATTCTGCGGACGCGGGATGGACCTCCCACCGCGGCGACGCCGGGCGGCCGGCTCGCGAGCCAGGCGGCGGCTCGAGCTGGCGGAGGAAGCCGTGCTCGGTCAGGGTCTGCAATGCCGGGTCGAGGTCGGCCACCCTCCGGAACCGCAGCCGGGAGAGTGCGGAGAAGGCCTCGCGGCGGGTGAACTCGCTACGACCGGTGCGGAGGCGCCAGTCCAGGACGTGGTGGGCGTCGTCTCTCTCGGGCTCTGCGGCCATCTGGTCGAAGACTGCCAGGGCGTGGCCGAGAAAGTAGTGGCCCAGCCTCGCTGCGGCGTCGAGGTGCTTGGGCGGGATGGTTTCACCCCAGCCAGTCGGGATGACGTCGGCAAGGAACAGCCAGGCCAGCGAGGCGGGCAATGGCGCCGTTGAGCTTCGAGGCCCAGTCGGTCATGTGCGCGAGGTCGGCGTGCGGGGCAAGGCGCGGCTCGAGGTGGCGTTCGAGGTCGAGGACTTCGCGGTCGGCTTCGCGGCTCAGTCGCAGGCGCTGGGGCTCGTCGCGGTCGGCGAGAAGCATCACGAGCCTGGTCAGGCGGCTGGTGTAGGTCTTGTCGATCGGAGCCGGAACAGCTGGAGCACCGACCTGGCGGCGGCCGACGGTGTTCTCCGGCAGCGAGTAGAGGATCCGGGCGAGCAGGCCGCGGCCGCGGAAGCCGGGCATGCGGGCGATGTCCTGCAGTACCTCCGGCTGCAGGGCCAGGCCGAGAGTGAGGGCGGGCGCCTCGACGTGTTCGGCAGGGCGGCCCTTGCGGTCGACGCGGAGCAGGTCGCCCGCGTGACCCTTCAAGAACGCCTCGAGGTTGGGCACGCCGCTGCTGTAGCGCCCTGCGAAGGTGGAGAAGATCCCACCTTCCGCCGACAGCACCGCCAGACGACCGCGCTGCTCAGCGAGCAGGGATGCGGCGGCTTCGGTGGTGACGTCGTCGGCGATCAGGCAAGGCAGCGCGGGGACGGGCTTCTCCGCTTCGAGGGTGTATTCGGCCGCCGCGTTGAGCGCCTCGACGCGGGCGTCGGGGTCGCGGACGTTCGTGGCCTCGATCGTCCGGCGCTCGGCCTCCTTCGCCGCCATCTTCCGCGCGAGCTCGGCCTCGACGATCCGCGGGCGCGCCTGGTCGATGAGCTGGCGCTCGGCTTCCAGCAGCGGCGCGGTCATCGCTGCGAACACTGCGCTCTTGCGCGAGTCCGGAGGCATCGCGACCACGGTGTAGAGGTTCAAGGGCTCCCGCCAACCGGGGCGGATCTCGATCTCTGCCCGGCCGCCTGCCGCGGTGGACAGAGCGGCGAGGGCGAGGCAGCCGGGCAGGTCGAGTGGGGTCTGGGTGAACTCGGCGACCGCCATGACCATGTCCGCCACCCACGTCGGCAGGGCATCCACCGGGAACGGTGGGACCAGGCGGCGCGGGGTGAGCGGGGTCGGGTCGGCGTCCCAGCCCTGGGCGGTGGTCTGGTCGTCGTTGTGGAGGATAGCGAGGCGGCGGTCGGCGTCGAGGCCGTTGAGGATGTCCTTGGCGGTGCGGCGCCTGGTCACGGCCGTCCTTCCGAGGGTGCGCGGCGGGGGCAGCGCGTCCCCGCGGTCAGGCCGGAGCGGATCCGTGCGGTGCGCCTCCGCTGCGGGGAGTCCGACCGCTGCGGACGCTTCGGCGAGGGCTGCGGTGGCCAAGCCTTCGGGCAGGAGTCCTCCGCCGACGAGCTGGCCGAGGGCGAACGCTGCCGCGTTGAGCGTCTGGTTGCGGTGGCCCGGCCGAGCGGCGAGGACTCGGTCGACCTCGCCGCGCAGGGCGGCAGCGGTGTAGGAGGATCGGCGGCCGACGACGTCGAGCAGCGGCGCGAATCCCGTCCCGCGCGGGGCTGGCTCGTCGTGCTCCTCGGCGAGCAGCCTGGTCAGCCACAAGAGCAGCGGCGCCACCCGAGCCTCGGACGCGCGGTAGCGGCGACCGCGGACCACCGACCCGGCCGCCACAACATAGCCGTGCCCCGGCGGGACTTCGGCGCGCTTTGGGCAGCCGCTGAGATTCGTTCCCAGGAGCAGGGTGCGAACGGCGTCACCGACTACGCCGCGGGCGCCGTAGCGATCACCTGCCGCTGGCTGGCGGTGGCGACCATCGAGGGTCCCGGTGGGCGACGTCGGCCGGCGTCGGCGCCGATCACGAGTACCTCGCGGACCGCGCAGGACGAGCTCATCGAGGCCGAGTACCTCGCGGCGGAGACCCTGGCCGCGCGGCCCGCGCCGCCGGAGTGGCTGGCGCGTCAGCCGGGCTACCTGGCCGCGGTGTGCGCGACGCTTCGCTGGGCGTGGCGCGGCGTCGGCACTGCCTCAGTGCTTGCCGATCACTGACCTGGTCATTCGCGCTCCAAGGCGTAGTCGTCGGTGGTGTCGAGCTCGGCGGTGTGGTCGGGTGGCGGGAACTCCTCGGCCGGATACTGGGCGTCGTAGATCTCGCGGGCCTCGATCTCGGCCAGGGCCTGCTGCGCGCGGGTCACCGCGGCCGCGGTCTCGTCCGCGCTCGGGACGCGCACGGCGTCCTCGCCGTGGTCGAGGTCCCGGTTCTGGTCGCGGATGTCGGGAGTCGGCTCGTGTCGTTCGTGCGACGAGGCGTCGAGCTCGTACTCCTCGGTGATCTCGCGGTGTCGCTCGTCCTCGGTCTGGTCCTCGCGGTGGACGTCAAGCCATTCCTCGGCGGTGACGGCCGGCTCCGGGGCGGTGTCGGTCTCGGCTTCTGCTGCGCGCAGGGCCGCGGTGCGGCGCTGGGCGTCGGCGGCCTGGTGGGTCCCGGTCAGCTCGTTCGCCACGTAGCGAGGCGCCCACACCGCCTCCCGCTCAGTTGCTCGGATCCGGACGCGCAGCTGCTCGTCGGACATCTCGATCTCTTCGCGGTCGATCTCGGGCCGACCGAGGGAACGCCAGGCCGCGCGGTAGGCGACGAACGCCTCCACCTGGCCGGGCGCGAGTGCCGGGCCGTGGGCGTCGGCGTCACCTGTGTGCTCGCGCATCTCCCGGTACGCCGCGACGGCTCCCACCTCGGTCGCCCACTCCCGACGGGCCGTCATCTCCTCGGGCGGCTCACCGAAGGCGTCGAGCGCCCACCGAGGTGGTTCCTCGGCCGCGTCCAGGCCCAGCTGTCGGGCTCGCGCGTCGGCGGCCTCGGCCAGGTTGTCGAGGTATGCCTGCCACTCGACGTCGTCAACGCGAGGTGCCCACTCGGCCCAGGTCCGACAGCGGTCCCGCTCGGTGATCCGGCTGTAGGCGATCTGGCTGCCCGGCCTCGCCGTCGCCGCGGCCGCGCGGGTCGAGGTGTCGGAGACGGTCGGGAGGCGGCCTTGCAGCACGCTGTCGCCCTCGACAGCGACGGGCCCGACGAGCCAACGCAATCACCGCGGCGACCAGCAGACCCAGCAGTATCAGCGGGGTCGGGCTGAGGGTCGACGCCCGCGTAGACGCGCACGCGAATGGCCCCACTGGGCAGGGTGTCGACGCCCCCGCGCGTCCGTCGCTTGCTGGTGCTCGCTCGCGTCATGACGAGGAACAAACCACGACTCGCGTCACGAATGATGTCACGCTGTGGGTCGTGCCTTGCGACGCCAAAGAGAATCCGCAGGTCAGATGTGGAGCCGGAGGTCGGGATCGAACCGACGACCTACCGCTTACAAGGCGGTTGCTCTACCACTGAGCTACACCGGCGTGCCCCGTCACCGGACGGGGCGGTGCTCATCGTAGAGCGCGGGGGTGGGGTGGGGGTCACCTGGCCGATCCGTCGAGGGCCGAGGCCGCGGCCAGGATGAGTCGGCCCAGGATGCCCGCGTCGCCGAGGACCCGGGCGAGGTAGCTGCCCGAGGTGGCGGCGGGGGCCGCGGTGTCCGGGGCGGTGGTCGTTCCCGGGGCGGTCCTCGCCGCCGCCGAGGGCTGGGACGTCTCGGCGAGGGCCCCGGTCGGCGGCTGGGTTCCCGTGGCCGGGTCAGCCGTGCCGGCGGGCGGCGGGGGGCCCGCGGCGGCGATCCGGGCGGAGTCGGGCGTCGGGCCTGCGGCACCCGTGGAGGTGCCGGCCGAGTCGGGTGTCGGGCCCGCCGCACTCGCGGACGTGCCGGCCGAGTCGGACGTCGGGCCCGCCGCACTCGCGGACGTGCCGGCCGAGTCGGACGTCGGGCCCGCCGCACCGGTACCGGCTCGGGCCGAGTCGGGGGTGGGTCCGACACCGGCGGGCGGCGGGGTTCCTCCGGTGGAGGTCCGCGCCGGGCCGGGGGCGGGTTGCGCCGCGCCCGCGGTGTCGGCCGGGCCCGCCGACCTGCCCGCCTGCGTTCCGGCGTCCGCGGCGAGGGACGAGGTCCGGCCACCGACGCCCGCCGGGGCGGGACCGATTCCGCCCAGGAACGCCGGGGCGGGGCCCAGGCCACCGGTCACCGGGGCGGTGGGGGTGCCGAAGGCGCGCACCGCCCGGTCGTCCGAGGTGGTCCGGGCGGCCGGCCCGCGCTCGTCGGCGGGTGACCCGGCGTCGTCGCCGACGGGCCGGAGTGCTCGGTTGCGGAAGGCGTCGAGGTCGGGGACGAGCACGGGGGTGCCCGCCGAGTCGTACTCCAGGACGGGTGCGGCGGGCATCCGGGGGGCGTCGGCCCCGCCGAACAGGGCCACCACCGTCCGCCAGACCCGCTCGTCGTCGGAGGACACCACGGAGCTGCGGCCCTTGTCGACGACCTGCAGTCGCTGTCCGAGGTCGAGGCCCACGGTCAGCGGATCGTCGACGAGGACGGCACCCAGCGCGTCCGGCTCGGTCCGGTCGGCGAAGACGTAGAGGCCGGGCCGGGTGAGCCGAGTGGTCCTGGTGCCGGTGAACGGGCCGGTCACCTCGACCGGGGAGAAACCCTCCGGCGCCACGGTGCTGACCAGGTCGCGTGCCGGGCCCGCCGGGTCGGCGGTGAAGGTCACCGAAACCCCCGCCCCACTCGTCGCGTACCCGCGCAGCGTGTCCAGCGCGTCCATCAGCTCGGCGCCGACCGGCCGCGACCGCAGGTCCACCGGCGCGTCGACCGGGACGGTCGCCATCTCGGTCGACAGCTGGCCCAGCAGCGACTCGGCACGGACGGCGGCGGGACCCGCCTCGGGCACGGCGGCGCCGACGGCCCGGACGGCCGCGACGGTGTGGTCGAGGTTCAGCGCGTCGACGGGGCCCGCGCCCGCGTCCTCGCCGAGGTTGAGCAGGTCCCCCTCGGGGACGCCGGGCACCGACGGCAGGACCGCGACGGCCAGCGACCGGCGACCGAGCACCTCGAGGCCGGAGTCGAACCCGTCGGCGACGGTGAACGTGACGGACGGCTCGCCCAGCGCGGCGGGCGTGGTCACGGCCGTGACGACGGAGGCCACGACGGCGGCGCCGGCGAGCAGGCCGACCACCGCGAGGCGGGCACGACGCCCGCCCCGCGGCTTCTCGGGGGGAGCGGATTCGGACATGGGTTCCCTCGGTGGACGACTCGGCGCGAGTGGACCCACTCCACCGCGCGCACGTCACCGATTTCTGGACGGGCGTGACCACGAGGTGAAATGGCCCTCCCCGTGGCCCGGACCCGGCGTGAGGACAACGGAGGTTCCACCAGTCGGCGACCGTCGCACGAGAAGGGTGCCGGCGCCGCCGCTCGCACCGGATGGCAGCCTGGCGCCCGTGGTCGACGAGCTGAACCCCGCCGAGCGCCTGGCGAACCGGCTCCGCGCGACGCTGAAGCGCGACGCCAGGCGGCTGCTCGCCGCCGGTCCGCCGACCCTGCCGATGCTCATGGTGGGCCCGCAGGTGCCGGACGACTCGCGGGTCCAGGAGGTCCTCGACCTCTGTATGCGGGTCGGGGAGGTGCAGCTCTCCAGCGGCGAGAGCGTGGCCGTGGTGACCGACCTGATGTTGCGGCTGGCCGACGCGTGCGGGCTCCCCGCGGTGGACGTCGACATCACGTTCACCTCCATCACCATCTGCTGCCACCGCGGCAACGCGGCCGCACCGGTCACGTCGATGCGGCTGGTCAAGTACAAGACACTCGACCTCACCCGGCTCGCGAACGTCGACCGGGTGGTCGAGGAGCTCGAGTCCGGGCGACTGAGCCTGCGTGCCGCCGCGGTGGCCCTGGACGACGCGATCGGGTCCCGGCACCCCTACCCGCGCTGGGCGGCGACGGCGGGCTGGGGCCTGCTCGCGGGCGCGATCGCCGTGCTGCTCGGCGGCGGCCCCGTCACCGCGATCACCGCCTTCCTGGTGACGGGCGCGATCGACCGGATCGGCAGGCTGCTGAACCGGTGGGGGCTGCCTGCCTTCTTCCAGCAGGTCATGGGCGGCCTGCTGGCCACCACGGTGACGATCGGGCTGTTCGCGGCGGGACTGTTCCCGCCGGGCACGCGGCCGTCGCTCGTGGTCGCGGCGAGCATCACGGTGCTGCTGTCCGGGCTGTCGGTGGTCGGCACGGTGCAGGACGCGATCTCCGGCTACTACGTGACGGCGGCGGGTCGGGTCGCGGAGGTCGCGCTGCTGTCCGCTGGCCTGCTGACCGGTGTGGTGCTCGGCCTGAAGTTCGGGTTCGCGGTGGGGATCGCGCTGGACGTCGCCGGATCGGTGTCGGTCAGCGTCGGGCGGTTCAGCCTGTCGCTGCTGCTCGGCGCGGTCGCCGCGGCCGGGTACGCCCTCGCCGGGTACGCGCCGCTGCGGTCGCTGGCGGTCGCGGCCGGGGCGGGGGCGCTCGGCTGGGGCGTGTTCAGCGCGCTCAACGAGTTCACCGGCTTCGGGCCGGTGGCGGCAACGGGGGTCGCGGCAGTCGTCGTCGGGGCGGGGGCGGGTCTGCTGCGCCGGACGGCGCAGGTGCCGAGTCTCGTCGTCACGCTCGCCGGCATCACCCCGCTGCTTCCCGGGTACACGGCGTACCGCGGCTTCTACCAGCTCGCGGTCGAGGGCTTGTCCGAAGGCCTGGTCACGGTCACGCTGGCCCTGGCGACGGGGCTGGCCCTGGCCGCGGGAGTGACGTTCGGGGAGTTCCTCGGGCGGCCGCGGCGGCGGGCCGCGGACGTCACCGCGGACGATTCAGAACCCGCGAACATCCCCGGTGGTCAGTAGGGTTCCGCGCAGTACGACAGGAGGACCACGTGGCCCGCAAGAAGCTACCCCCGCCGGAGTTCCTGGTCGTCGCGAACCGGCTCCCGGTCGACCTCGAGAAGCTGCCGGACGGCAGCCAACGCTGGAAGCGCAGCCCCGGCGGTCTGGTCACCGCGTTGGAGCCCATGCTCCGCGCGCGCGACGGCGCCTGGATCGGCTGGCCCGGCGTCCCGGACGTCGACGTGGACCCGCTGGTCGAGGACGGCCTGCAGCTCCACCCGGTGAACCTGTCCGCCACCGAGGTGGAGGATTACTACGAGGGCTTCTCCAACGGCACCCTCTGGCCGCTCTACCACGACGTCGTGGCACCGCCCGCGTTCCACCGGCACTGGTGGCAGGCCTACGTCACGGTCAACCAGCGCTTCGCCGACTACACCGCGAAGGTCGCCGCCGAGGGCGCCACGGTCTGGATCCAGGACTACCAGCTGCAGCTGATGCCCGGGATGCTGCGCGAGCTGCGGCCGGACCTCAAGATCGGCTTCTTCCTGCACATCCCGTTCCCACCCACCGAGCTGTTCATGCAGCTCCCCTGGCGGAGCCGGATCGTCGAGGGACTGCTCGGTGCGGACGTCATCGGTTTCCACACCGCGGGCGGCGTGCGGAACTTCCGCTGGCTCGCCACCCGGCTGGCGGGCGCGGGCACGGTGCGCAACAAGGTCAACGAGGTCACCGTCGGCAGGCGGACCATCAAGCTGGGCGCCTTCCCGATCTCGATCGACTCCAAGCACCTCGACGAGCTGGCCCGGACCGACGCGGTGAAGAAGCGCGCGGCGCAGATCCGCGAGGACCTCGGCAACCCGAAGAAGATCATCCTCGGGGTGGACCGGCTGGACTACACCAAGGGCATCGACGTCCGGCTGCGCGCCTTCCACGAGCTGCTCGAGGAGGACCGGGTCTCCGTCGAGGACGCGGTGATGATCCAGCTGGCCACGCCGAGCCGCGAGCGCGTCGAGCATTACCAGAAGATGCGGGACGACATCGAGCTCGCCGTCGGGCGGATGAACGGCGAGTACGCGCACGTCGGGCACCCGGCGGTGCACTACCTGCACCAGTCCCTGCCGCGAGACGAGCTGGCCGCGTTCTTCCTCGCCGCGGACGTCATGCTCGTGACCCCGCTGCGGGACGGCATGAACCTCGTGGCCAAGGAGTACGTCGCCTGCCGCCACGATCTCGGCGGCGTGCTCGTGCTCAGCGAGTTCGCGGGCGCCGCGGCCGAGCTGACCAGCGCGCTGCTGGTCAACCCGCACGACACCGACGGGGTCAAGGAGACGCTCTACCAGGCGTTGACCATGGAGCCGCAGGAGAGCCGCAAGCGGATGCGCACGCTGCGCAAGCAGGTCCTGAGCCACGACGTCGACCGCTGGGCCCGCTCCTTCCTCACCGCGCTGGGGCTGGACACGTGATCGACCTCAGCGCGTTGACGGGCCCGCTGCTGATCGCCCTGGACTTCGACGGCGTGCTCTCGCCGATCGTGCCGGTGCCCTCCGACGCCCGGCCCCTGCCCGAGTCCGCGGCGGCCGTCCGGGCGCTGGCGGAGGCCCCGGACACCACCGTCGTGCTGGTCTCCGGGCGCGGCCTCGCCGACCTCGCGACCGTGTCCGGCCTCGGGCCGCCTGTCGGGTTGGTCGGCAGCCACGGCGGTGAGTTCGGCCCCGGCCTCGCGGACGAGGACGACGCCCTGCTCACCGCCGAGCAGCAGACGCTGAAGGACAAGCTCACCCACGCGCTCGCCGACCTGGTGGACGGGGCCGTCGGGGTGACCCTGGAGGACAAGCCGGCCGGTGTGGCGGTGCACGTGCGCAATGCCGAGCCCGAGGTGGGTGCGCGCGTGCTGGACGCCGTCCGCAGCGGCCCGTGCACGTGGGCGGGCGTCGACGCGATCGAGGGCAAGGCCGTGATCGACCTCGCCGTGCTGCAGGCCACCAAGGGCACCGCCGTGGAGGCGCTGCGCGAGAAGCTGGGCGTCGAGGCGGTGCTCTTCGCCGGGGACGACACGACGGACGAGACCGTGTTCCGGAGCCTGCGCCCCGGGGACATCGGGATCAAGGTCGGGGACGGGGAGACCGCCGCGACCCACCGCGTCGCCGACCCTCGGGAGCTGGCCGGCGTGCTCACCGAGCTCACCAGCCTGAGAAGAACTCCTCGCGGCGCTTAGCCGGTCCGCTGGTCGCGGCGATGACGAGCTCCGTGGGCAGCACGACCTGCTTCGGGGTGTTCCGCTCGCCGCGGTCCAGCAGCAGCTCGCCCGCGACCTGACCCTTGCGGCGCACGGGTTGCCGCACGGTCGTCAGGCCGAGGCGGTCCGCCTCCGGCACGCCGTCGAACCCGGTGACGGTCAGCCTGCCGGGGACGTCGATGTCCGCTTCGGCGGCGTGCTGCAGGGCGCCGATCGCCAGCACGTCCGAGGTGCAGACGATCGCCGTGACCTCGGGGTGGGTGGCGAGCAGCTCCGCGGCGGCGGACGCCCCGGCCTCCGGGCTGTGCTCGTACCGCTCGACGACGGGCACCTGCGACCAGTCCACGCCGACGGCGGTGAACGCGTCCCGCAACCCGCCGATCCGCTCGCGCTGCACCGGATAGGTGGACTCCTCCTGGCGCCCGATCGGCGCGGGCCCGTCGTGGCGGACCGTGCCGAGCCGCATGCAGACCACCCCGATGCGGCGGTGTCCCAGGCCGACGAGGTGCTCACCGAGGGCGCGCATGCCCTGGCGGTCGTCCACGCTCACCCGGTCCACTCCCTCGACGCCGACGGGCTGGTCGCACACCACGGTCGGCACCGGGCGCTCCAGCACGGCGCGGAAGTGCGGGTCGTCCTCGCTGACGGAGTAGACGACGAACCCGTCCACCCCCGCCTGGTGGACGGCGGCGACGTCCGCGTGCTCGGAGCTCACCGGGACGAGCAGCAGGCCCTGCCCGGCCCGCTCGCAGGCCAGCGCCAGGCCCTCGAGGAAGCCGGTGGCCACCGGGTCGCGGAAGGCGTACGACAGCGCCTCGGTGAGCAGCAGGCCGACGGCGCCCGCGCGACGGGTGCGCAGCGAGCGGGCGACCGGGTCCGGGCCCGGGTAGCCGAGCCGGCGCGCAGCCTCCAGCACCTTCTCCCGCAGCGGCGCCGAGAGCTGGTCCGGGCGGTTGTAGGCGTTCGACACGGTGGTGCGGGACACGCCCAGCTCCGCGGCGAGCGACGCCAGCGTCGCGGGCCGTCTGACGTGGGGTGGACCGCTCATTCACAGAAAGGTAGCCGTCCGTGGTGGGCGGCGGGTACCCCACCCGCTAGAGTGAACTGACAACGGTTTTCAATAAAACCATGCGCACAGCCTGATGGGAAGTCCATGTCGACCCGCCTGCCCACCGCCCTGCTCGCCGGTGCCGCCCTGCTGACCCTCGCGGCCTGCGGCTCCGGAGCCGCCACGCCCGCGGCTGCCGAGAGTGGCCGACCGACCGTCGTCGCCTCCACGGACGTGTACGGCAGCATCGCCGCTGCCGTCGGCGGCGGCCTGGTCGACGTCCGGTCGATCATCGACTCGCCGAACGCCGACCCGCACGAGTACGAGGCCACGCCGACCGATGCCGCCGCCGTCGCCGAGGCCACGGTCGTGGTGATCAACGGCGGGGGGTACGACGACTTCGCCTCCAGGCTGGTCGAGTCCGCGGGCACGAACCCCGCGGTGGTCGACGCCGTCGCACTGTCCGGGCTCGACGCCGGACACGAGGACCAGGCGACCCACGACCACGGCGAGTTCAACGAGCACGTCTGGTACGACCTCGGCACCGTCCGCACGGTGGCGGACGCGATCGCCGCCGACCTCGGCACGGCCGACCGGGCCAACGCGGCCACCTACACCGCCAACGCCCAGGCCTTCGGCGCCGAGCTGGACACCCTGCAGCAGAAGGTGGACGCGCTCAAGGCCGCCCGGCAGGGCGAGCGGATCGCCGTGACCGAGCCCGTGCCGCTCTACCTCACCGACGCCGCGGGCCTGCAGAACGTCACCCCGGAGGCCTTCTCCGAGGCCGTCGAGCAGGGGAACGACCCGGCCGCGGCGGTGCTCGCCGAGACGCTGCAGGTCGTGCCGACGGCACGGGCCGTGGTGGCCAACGCCCAGACCGAGAGCACGTCCACCCAGGAGGTGGAGAAGGCCGCGGCCGCCGCGAACGTCCCCGTGCTGCAGTTCACCGAGACGCTGCCGGACGGCGTCGACTCGTACGTGGCCTGGCAGTCCGCTCAGCTCGACGCCCTCGCGGGAGCGCTGAACCGAGCGGCGTGAAGAATGCAGCCATGACCCCTGCCGTGTCCCTGCGCGGCGCCCGGGTCCGGTTCGGCAGGCGGGTGCTGTGGGAGGGGCTGGACCTCGACGTCCGGCCCGGCGAGTTCCTGGCGGTGCTGGGCCCGAACGGCTCCGGCAAGACCACCCTGCTCCGTGTGCTCCTGGGCCTGCAGCCGCTCTCCGGCGGCGAGGTGCTCGTCGACGGGCACCCGGCGCAGCGCGGCGGCGGGGGCATCGGCTACGTCCCGCAGCAGAAGGCGCTGCCGGAGGACATGCCGCTGCGCGCGGCGGACCTCGTCGGGCTGGGGCTGGACGGGCACCGTTGGGGCCTGGGCCTCGGCGGACGGGGTGCGCGTCGGCGGAGGGTCGCTGCGGCGCTGGAGGCCGTGGGGGCGACCGGGTACGCGGACGAGCCGGTCGGGCGGCTCTCGGGCGGTGAGCAGCAGCGGCTGCGGGTCGCGCAGGCCCTGGTCGGCGATCCCCGGGTGCTGCTGTGCGACGAGCCGCTGCTCTCCCTCGACCTGGCCAACCAGCGCGTGGTCAGCGCCCTGATCGACGCCCGGCGGCGCACCGCGGACACCGCCGTGGTGTTCGTGACCCACGAGATCAACCCGGTGCTGCCGCTCGTCGACCGGGTCCTCTACCTGGTGGACGGCCGGTTCCGGATCGGCACCCCGGACGAGGTGATGACCTCGGAGACGCTCTCGGAGCTGTACCGCACGGACGTCGAGGTCCTACGGGTGCGGGACCGGCTCGTCGTCGTCGGGGTGGAGGACCAGCACGCCCACCACGAGGCACACACGTGAGCGCGCTGATCTCGTTCGACGGCCTCGGCGACCTCGTGGCGCTGCCCTTCGTACAGAACGCCTTCCTGGCCGCCGCCCTGCTCGGACTCGTGGCCGGTGCGCTCGCCCCACTGGTCGTCGCGCGTGGGATGGGCTTCGCGGTGCACGGCACCGCCGAGCTCGCCTTCACCGGCGGCGCGGCAGCGTTGCTGGCCGGGATCTCGGTGAGCGTCGGGGCGGTCGTCGGGGCGGTGGTCGCGGGCCTGGTGTTCGGCGTGCTCGGGCTGCGCCAGCGTGAGCGGGACTCCGTCATCGGGGTGGTGCTCGCATTCGGGCTGGGCCTCGGCGTGCTGCTGCTGGCGCTCTACGACGGCCGCGCCTCCAACAAGTTCGGCCTGCTCACCGGGTCGATCGTCTCCGTGGACAGCGGCAACATCACGGTTCTCGTCAGCGTGACGATCGTGGTGCTGGCCGTGCTCGCGGCGATCTACCGGCCACTGCTGTTCGCCAGCGCGGACCCGGATGTCGCCACCGCGCGGGGCGTGCCCGTGCGGGCGCTGTCGCCGCTGTTCGCCGTCCTCGTCGCGGGGGTGACCGCGCTGGCGGTCCCGATCGTCGGCGCGATCCTGGTGCTGTCGGTGACGATCATCCCGGGGGCCGCGGCGGCCAGGGTCACCGCGAACCCGCTCAAGGCGACCCTGCTCGCGGTGGCGATCGCCGAGGCCTCGCTGCTCGGCGGCACGCTGTTGTCCCTGGCCCCCGGCCTGCCGATCTCCGGGTACGTCGCCACGCTGGCGTTCCTGGCCTACCTCGCCTGCAGGCTGGTCGGCCGCGCGCGGGGACGCGTCCGCGTGTCCTGATCAGGGCACGAACACCCCCGGCTCCTGCAGCGCCTTCTTGACCATCACCGACCACTCGTCCGCCAGGATCTCGATCTCGCCCGCCTCCACGCCGTCGAGCACGATGCGGGCGAGCTCGGCGGGGGCCAGCTTCGGGAAGCCGACGACGTCCTTGGTCATGTCCGTGTCCGCGGTGCCGAGGTGGACTCCGGTGACCAGGGTGTCGGGGAGCTCGAGTCGGAGCCCGTTGGTCAGGCTCCACTCGGCGGCCTTCGCCGCGGCGTACGAGGTCGCGCCGGGGAAGGAGAACCAGGACAGGGCGGAGAGCACGTTGACGAGCCCGTCGAGGCGAGCCGCGAAGGCGCGGGTGACGGCGAGCGTGCCGAAGAAGTGCACCTCCATCTCGCGGCGGATCTCGGCGAGGTCGCCGGTGAGCAGGCTCTGCCCGGTGGAGATGCCTGCGTTGTTGACCAGGAGCGTGACGTCCGGGGCGGCCTCGGCCGCCGCGGCGACGGACGCGGGGTCGGTGATGTCCAGCGGCAGGACCTCGACGCCGGGGATGTCCACGGTCTCGGGACGGCGGGCGGTCGCGTAGACCTTGGCCGCGCCCCGCTCGAGCAGGGCCTCGGTGAAGGCACGGCCGAGGCCGCGGTTGGCGCCCGTGACGAGGGCGACGGAGCTTGCGATCTGCATGGCGCCAACGGTAAAACCTGACATTGACGTCAGAGGCTGAGGATGGTGAGGCAGATCATGCGGATCGGCGAGCTCGCCCGTGAGACGGGCGTGAGTGTGCGGTCACTGCGCTACTACGAGGAGCAGGGCCTGCTCCCCGCCATGCGCAGCGCCAGCGGCCAGCGGCGCTACCCGGAGGCGGCGGTGGGACGGGTCGCGCTGGTCCAGCAGCTCTACCGGGCCGGGCTGTCGTCGAAGACCATCGCCGAGCTCATGCCCTGCATCGACTCGCACACGAGCACCCCGGAGTCCCGCGCCCGGCTCGCGATCGAGCGGGAGCGGCTGGACCGGCAGATCCGGGAGCTGATCGAGACCCGAGACGAGCTGGACCGGGTGATCGCGCAGACGGTCGACCCGACCGTCTGCACCGTGCAGCACTAGCGTCTCAGCCCGCGAGGTGGTGCAGCACCGCAGGCACGCGCCGGTGGTCGTCCTCGGCACCGGGCACCGGCTGGAGCCGGATCGGTGCGACGTGGCGCCCGAACAGGCGCCGCCGGTCAAGAACTGAGCCGACGCCGCCGGGCCACCTCGGCCAGCACCACACCGGCCGCGACCGAGGCGTTGAGCGACTCGACGCGGCCCGCCATCGGGATCGAGACGATCACATCGCAGGTCTCGCGGACCAGCCGCGACAGGCCCTTGCCCTCGGAGCCCGCCACGACCACGAGCGGGTCGGTGGCCAGGTCGAACTCGTCCAGCGAGACGTCCCCGTCCGCGTCGAGGCCCGCGACCATCAGGCCGGTCTGGGCGTACTCGCGCAGGGTGCGGGTGAGGTTGGTGGCCCGAGCGACGGGCAGCCGCGCGGCCGTGCCCGCGGACGTGCGCCAGGCGACGGCGGTCATCCCGGCCGAGCGCCGCTGCGGCACCACGACCCCGTGTCCGCCGAACGCGCCCACCGACCGCACGACGGCGCCGAGGTTGCGGGGGTCCGTCACGCCGTCCAGCGCCACGATCAGCGCCGGGTTCCCGGAGTCCGAGGCCGCCTCGAGCAGCTCGTCCGGGTGCGCGTACTCGTACGGCGGGATCTGCAGCGCCACGCCCTGGTGCAGCGCACCGCCCGCGATCCGGTCCAGCTCCTTGCGCTCGACCTCGAGGATCGGCAGTCCCATGTCCGCGGCGAGGTGCACCGCCTCGGCGACCCGCTCGTCCGACGTGGCACCGACCGCCACCCGCAACGACATCGCGGGGACACCCGCGCGCAGGCACTCGACGACCGGGTTGCGGCCGAGCACGGTCTCGGGGCCCTCGCCGTCGCTCGCCCGGCGGCCGGGGCCCCGCTGGCCCGCGACCCGGTCCTTCGCGGCCGCCCGGCGCGCGGCCGGGTGCCCCTTGCGCTCGGTCGCGCGCGGCGTGGGGCCCTTGCCCTCGAGCCCGCGGCGGCGCTGGCCGCCGGAACCGACGACCGCGCCCTTCTTCGTACCGTCCTTGCGCACCGCACCGCGGCGCTTGGAGTTGCCGGCCATGATCCCTATCGCTCAGTTGTTCTTGAGTGACCACGTGGGACCGTCGGCGCCGTCCTCGACGCTGATCCCCGCGGCCAACAGACGGTCGCGCACCGCGTCCGCCTCGGCGAAGTCCTTCGCCTTCCGCGCCGCCAGGCGGCGCTCCAACAGCTCCTCGACCAGCGCGGTCAGCGCACCCAGCGCCGCCTCGTCGCCGGTGGAGGACGTGCGCCACTGCGCGTCCAGCGGATCGACGCCGAGCACCGCGGTCATCGCGCGGACGGCCTCGCCCGCGGCCAGGGCGGCCTCGTGGTCGCCCTTGTCCAGCGCGGCGTTGCCCTCCCGCACCGTGGTGTGGACGACGGCGAGCCCGCCCGGGGTGCCCAGGTCGTCGTCCAGGGCGGCGGCGAACTCGGCGGGCACCCGGTCGGCGATCCCCGGGGCGCCGACCCGCTCGCCCAGCCGGTGCACGAACGACTCGATGCGCCGGTAGGCGGCCACGGCCTCGGACAGTGCCGCGTCCGAGTACTCGATCGCCGAGCGGTAGTGCGGGCCGACCAGGTAGTAGCGCAGCTCGACGCCGCGGACCCGCTGCAGCAGTGCGTCGATCGACAGGGTGTTCCCCAGCGACTTCGACATCTTCTCGCCGCCCATGGTGACCCAGGCGTTGTGCAGCCAGTAGCGGGCGAACGGGTCCCCGGCGGCCTGCGACTGCGCGCGCTCGTTCTCGTGGTGCGGGAACACCAGGTCCAGCCCGCCGCCGTGCAGGTCGAACTCCGGGCCCAGGTACGCGGTGGCCATCGCGGAGCATTCGAGGTGCCAGCCGGGCCGCCCCTCGCCCCAGGGCGTGGGCCACGCGGGCTCGCCGGGCTTCGCGGCCTTCCACAGCGTGAAGTCCAGCGGGTCCCGCTTACCCGGCAGCTCGCCCTCGCCCTGCGCGACGTCGTCCGGCTTCTGGCCCGACAGCTGCCCGTAGCCGGGGAACGTGCGGACGGCGAAGTAGACGTCCCCGCGCGCGGCGTAGGCGTGGCCACCGTCGATCAGCCGCTCGATGTAGGTGACCATCTGCGTGACGTGCCCGGTGGCCCGCGGCTCGAGGGAGGCGGGCAGGCAGCCCAGCGCCGAGTACGCGGCGGAGAAGGCCCGCTCGTGCGTGGCCGCCCACTCCCACCAGGGACGACCCGCGTCGGCGGCCTTGCGGAGGATCTTGTCGTCGATGTCCGTGACGTTCCGGACGAGGGTGACGTCGTACCCCTCGCGCGCCATCCAGCGGCGCAGCACGTCGTAGTTCAGCGAGCTGCGGACGTGGCCGATGTGGGGCAGGCCCTGCACCGTGGCGCCACAGACGTACATCGACACGGCTCCGGTCCGCAGCGGGACGAAGTCACGCTGCTTCCGCATCAGGGTGTCGAAGAGTCGGACGCTCACCTCTACCAGGGTACGGACGCCCAGGTACCGCCGTTGCGGCAGGTCTGCATCACATTCCTCCAAGACGGCGGACGGTCCCCGCGGCACGCTGGGCGGCATGACACGCCTCGAGCAGCTGTACCCGCGTCTCGCCGTCCGTGACGCCGACGCGGCGATCGCCTTCTACCGGGACGCCTTCGACGCCGAGCTCGCGGAGCGCTACGCCGCACCGGATGGCACGGTCGTCCACGCCCTGCTCCGCGCCGGTGCCGTCGTCTGGGCGGTGAAGGAGGCCGACGAGTACGACCCGGGCGACTCCGCCGTCCTCGCCCTCTACGTCGACGATGTCGACGCGGTGGGAGCGGCTCTGGAGAAGGCGGGCGCCATCGTCCGCTTCCCCATCGCCGACCAGCCCTACGGCGAGCGCGCCGGCAGGTTCACCGACCCGTTCGGCCACCAGTGGATGGTCGCGCAGCGCACCGAGGACCTGACCCCCGAACAGATCGAGCGGCGTACGCGGGAGATGTTCGACTCCTGAGCGCACCCCGGCGCGACTCGGTCAGGCTGCGCCGAGGAGGGCGGTCGCTATCGCGGCGATGCCCTCGCCGCGCCCGGTCAGGCCCAGGCCGTCCGTGGTCGTCCCACTGACGCTCACCGGGGCCCGCAGGACCTCACCGAGGACCTTCTGGGCCTCGTCCCGCCGGGTGCCGATCTTGGGCTGGTTGCCGATCACCTGGACCGCCGCGTTCTCGACCCGCCAGCCCTCCGCGGCGAGCAGCCGGTGCACCTCGGCGAGCAGGGTGAGCCCGCTGGCCCCGGCCCACTCCGGACGACCGGTGCCGAACACCGCGCCCAGGTCGCCGAGGCCGGCGGCGGAGAGCAGCGCGTCACACAGTGCGTGGCAGGCGACGTCTCCGTCCGAGTGCCCGGAGCAGCCGTCGACGCCCTCCCACCACAACCCGGCGATCCAGCACGGCCGCCCGGCCTCGATCGGGTGCACGTCCGTGCCGATTCCCGTCCTCACGAGCCCTCCAGCAGCAGTTCGGCGATCCGCAGGTCCCAGGGCGTGGTCACCTTGAACGCCAACGGGTCGCCCGGGATCGTGACGACCTTCTCACCCATCCGCTCGACGAGCCCGGCGTCGTCCGTGGCGATCGCGTCCACACCGGACGCCGCGTAGGCCGCGCGGAGCAGGTCGAGGGCGAAGCCCTGCGGCGTCTGCACGGCCCGCAGCGCGGACCGGTCCACCGTGGACTCCACGGTCGACCCGGCGACCCGTTTCACCGTGTCGGCCAAGGGGAGTGCGGGCACCACGGCCGGGTTCCCCGCACGCACGGCGGCGACCACCGCGGCGATCAACGCGGGCGGGGTCAGGGGGCGGGCGGCGTCGTGCACCAGGACGATGTCCGGCGGACCGTCACCCGACGGGCCTCCCTGTCGTTGCGCCACATCATGGGGGCGACGGAGCAGATCGAGCGCACGGCGGACCGTCGCCGTGCGCTCCGCGCCGCCCGCGAGCACGGCGACCGGACGCCCGCCCAGCAGCTCCCGGGCATGCTCGAGCAGCGCTTCGGGCACGGCGACGACGACCTCGTCGACCGCACCCGACCGCAGCAGACCGTCGACTGCGCGGACCACGATGGGTACGCCCGCCAACGGGACGAACGCCTTCGGGGCACCCGCCCCGAGGCGGGTCCCCGATCCGGCGGCCGGGACGACCGCCGCGACGCTCACGCGTTGGTGGTGGCCAGCACCTCGTCGAGCAGGGCCTCGGCCCGCTCCTCGTCGGTGCCCTCGGCCAGCGCCAGCTCGCTGACCAGGATCTGCCGCGCCTTGGCGAGCATGCGCTTCTCGCCTGCGGACAGCCCGCGGTCCTTCTCGCGGCGCCAGAGGTCGCGCACGACCTCGGCGACCTTGTTCACGTCTCCCGACGCGAGCTTCTCGAGGTTCGCCTTGTACCGGCGGGACCAGTTCGTGGGCTCCTCGGTGTGCGGGGTGCGCAGCACCTCGAACACCTTGTCCAGCCCCTCCTGGCCCACGACATCCCGAACGCCGACGACCTCTGCGTTCTCGGCGGGAACACGGACCGTCAGGTCGCCCTGCGCTACCTTCAGGACGAGGTACTTGCGCTCCTCGCCCTTGATGGTCCGGGTCTCGATCGCCTCGATGAGCGCGGCACCGTGGTGCGGGTAGACGACGGTCTCTCCGACCTTGAAAACCATGTGTCCTCTGGCCCCTTTCGCTGTACCCAGGTTAACACGCCCGACCCACCACCCGTCGGCCGGGCGGGCGTATCGTCGCAGGTCACGGGGTTGACATCTGGCGGAAAACATGCCCACACCGGTGTCCGCACACCCCCCGGTGTGACGGATGCGCACCGAGTGCACGAAGTCCCGGATGCTCCGACTAGGCTGCTCGCGCAAGTGCAGGCCTCCAGGAAGGACACCGCACCGTGAGCCGCGCGTCCACCACTCAGCGCCCGTCCGCGCGACTCGTCCGCGTGCTGGGCGCCGTGAGCGCCGTAGCCGTCGCCGGGGCCGCCCTCGCCGGATGCGGCGCAGGCCAGCAGGCGCAGACCGCCCAGCAGGTCGCCGCGGTCGCGGGCGCCAGCGCGAGCGCGGGGGACATCGCCGTGCGGAACGCCGAGATCGCGTACCCGTCCGGGCTGTCCCCGGAGGCCGCCATCTACCGCGCGGGCGGCACCGCCCCCGTGGCGCTGACGATCGTCAACCAGGGCGCGCGGACCGACCGCCTGCTGTCGGCCTCCAGCCCCGCGGGCGGCACCGTCACCCTGACCGGTGAGCAGACCCTGGCGCCCGCGCTCGCGGTCGTGTCCGGCTCGCAGGACGACCTGGCCGCGCTGCCCGGTGCCAAGCAGCTGACGATCGAGATCACCGGGCTGCGCGAGGACATCCTGTCCGGCCGCACCTACCCGCTGGTGCTGAACTTCCAGAACGCGGGCCGGGTCGAGGTCGGCCTGCCCGTGGCGAGCCCCACCGTCCCGCGGGTCGACGAGGCGCCCGCGGGCGAGGGCGGCGGGCACTGAGCCCACAGCCGCGCTCCCGCACCCGCTCGGCCTACGTCTGCACGGAGTGCGGGCACCGCGCCGCCCAGTGGACCGGGCGGTGCCCGAAGTGTCAGGCCTGGGGCTCGCTCTCCGAGCAGGCCGCACCGACCGCCACGGTCGCGCGGAAGGTCGCCGCGGGCGCCCCGAGCACCCCGGCCCGGCCGATCTCCGAGGTCGAGCTGGACTCGGCGAAGGCCCGACCGTCCGGGGTGGACGAGCTCGACCGGGTCCTCGGCGGGGGCCTGGTGCCCGGCGCGGTCGTGCTGCTGGCCGGTGAGCCCGGCGTCGGGAAGTCGACGCTGCTGCTGGAGGTGGCGGCGCAGGCCGCGGCCACCCGGACCGTCCTCTACGTCACCGGCGAGGAGTCGGCGGGGCAGGTGCGGCTGCGCGCCGAGCGCACCGGCGCCCTGCACGACCGGCTCTACCTGGCCGCGGAGTCGGACCTGTCGTCGATCCTCGGGCACGTCGACGCGCTGGCGCCCGAGCTGCTGATCGTCGACTCGGTGCAGACCATGACCTCGCCGGAGGTGGACGGCACCGCGGGCGGGGTCACCCAGACCCGTGCCGTGACGGTCGCGCTGACGGCACTGGCGAAGGAGCGCGGCCTGCCCGTGCTCCTCGTCGGGCACGTGACCAAGGACGGCAACATCGCCGGGCCCCGCGTGCTGGAGCACCTGGTGGACGTCGTGCTGGCGTTCGAGGGCGACAAGCACTCCACGCTGCGCATGGTGCGCGGGGTGAAGAACCGGTTCGGCCCGGCGGACGAGGTGGGCTGCTTCGAGCTGCAGGACTCGGGGATCGTCGGGCTGCCGGACCCGTCCGGGCTGTTCCTGGCCCGGTTCGGGGCCACCCAGGCCTCCGCGGTCTCCGGTACCGCGGTCACCGTCGTGATGGACGGGCGCAGACCGCTGCTGGCCGAGGTGCAGGCGTTGGTCGCGGGCTCCCCCATGCCCACCCCGCGCCGCGCCGTCAGCGGCCTGGACAGCTCGCGGGTGGCCATGCTGCTGGCGATCCTGGAGCGCCGCGGAGGCATCCGGCTGCAGGACTCCGAGGTGTACACCGCGACGGTCGGCGGGATGAAGGTCACCGAGCCCGCGGCGGACCTGGCGCTGGCCATGGCCGTCGCGTCGGCGAAGAGCGACGTCGCCCTGCCGCCGGACCTGATCGTGCTCGGCGAGCTCGGCCTGGCGGGCGAGGTCCGCCGCGTCTCCGGCGTCCGACGACGGCTGGCCGAGGCCGCCCGTCTCGGCTTCACCCACGCCCTCGTCCCGCCGGACAGCGACGCGGGCGGCACCGGGATGCGCATCACCGAGGTCTCCGACGTCACCCAGGTCCTGACCCGGATCACCGGCCCGAAACGGACCGCGGAGCGCTGAGGGTCACCTCGGCACGAGGGTGAACGGGGTCGGGCCGCTGATCCGGTCCGCCACGCGCGTCAGGAGGGTGTACTCCCCTGCCGGGAGCCTGGTGCGGGGGGCCGTGCAGCCCGGGTTGGAGGACAGGCCGGACCAGGTCACGGCGAACGCCACGGGCTGACCGGGGACCAGCGTGCGGAGGTCCTGGGTGGACGGGTTCACGCAGTCGTTGCTGGACCACAGCCGGTTCTGGATCGCACGGTCCCACACCACGATCTCCTGCAGCGCCCCGTCGAGGTCGCGCACGCAGGCCTGCGGGGAGACGTTCACGACCACCAGGCGCAGCTCGGGCCGGTCCCCCACGGTGTGCTGCGGCGCGTCGATCTCGGCGCCGACGTCGATCATGTCGTTGGTGCAGACCGGCGGGCCGGTCGCCGGGGCGGACTCGGTCGGCGGGACGGGGACGGCCGCGCGCGGGGTGTCGTCCGGGCGCTTCGACTCGTCGGTGGTCTCCGGAGCACCCTCGACCAGGGGCCCGGTGCCCGCCGGGACGCCGGTGGCGGAGAGCAGCGGCGTGGCGCCGGACGTCGAGGTCGCGGTGGGGTCCGTCGTGGTGGGATCCGTCGTGGTGGGGTCCGTCGTGGTGGGATCCGTGCCGGTCGGATCGGCGGCGGCGCTCGCGGAGAGCTCGGAGCGGTGGGCGGCCTGGGTGGTGGGCTCCTCCTGGGGACCGAGGTCCGACGACGGCGCGGTGAGGGCGGCGACCGAGAACCCGATGACCATGAACATGCCGATGACGCCCGCCAGCGCCAACCAGCGCCGTTTCCAGTAGACGTGCGCGGGCAGCGGTCCCACCGGCTCCCACATGTCACGCAGCGTAGAACCGTGATTACTACACGTCTCTGGACCTCGTCCGGCGCGGCGCGCCCGTTCCACCGGTGTGGGGGACCGCGTCGGACTCTTCGCAGCCCTGCCGGGCACCACTCCGCAGAGCGATGGCACGATCACCGGGTGACCTCTGTGCTCCCCGGCGGCCTCGCGGGTCGCACTGCGGAGTGGTTTCGGGCGCAGGCCCGCGACCTCCCGTGGCGCCGCGCGGGAACCACGCCCTGGGGCGTACTGGTCAGCGAGTTCATGTTGCAGCAGACGCCGGTGGCCCGTGTGGAGCCGGTCTGGCTGCGTTGGATGGAGGAGTGGCCGACCCCCTCCGCGCTCGCCGCGGCCTCCCGGGCGGACGTGCTCCGAGCCTGGGGGAAGCTCGGCTACCCGCGCCGCGCGATGCGGCTGCACGCCGCGGCGGAGGCCATCGCCGCCGACCACGGCGACCGGGTGCCGTCGGACGTGGCGGTCCTGGAGTCCTTGCCGGGCATCGGGTCGTACACCGCCAGGGCCGTCGCGGCGTTCGGCTACGGGCTGCGCGCGCCGGTCGTCGACACCAACGTCCGACGGGTGGTGGCCCGCGCCGTGCACGGCGCCGGGGACGCAGGCCCGGCCCGGACGAGGGCCGACCTCGCGGACGTCGACGCGCTCCTCCCCCCGGAGGATGCCGAGGCCGCCGTCGTCTCCGCCGCGCTGATGGAGCTCGGCGCCGTCGTCTGCACCGCGCGCGCCCCGCGCTGCCCGCTCTGCCCGGTCGAGTCGGACTGTGCCTGGGTCGCGGCGGGCAGGCCCGAGTACACCGGTCCGCGGCGGCCGGTCCAGGGATTCGCGGGCACGGACCGGCAGGTGCGCGGCAAGCTGCTGGACGTCCTGCGGGCCGCCGACGCGCCCGTCGACAAGCCGCTGCTGGACGCCGTGTGGGCCGACGGGCCGCAGCGGGACCGCTGTCTGGACTCCCTGCTGGTGGACGGGCTGGCCGAACAGACCCCGGACGGCCGATTCGTACTGGGCGGCACCGCGCCGCATGCGGGACACTGATCGCGAAACTCAGGTGCGAGGAGCTCGATGGCGCAGATCGTCCGGTTCCGGCTCGACATGGCCGCGGAGGACCGCGTCCTCGAGCTGCGCAAGACCCTGTCCGACCACGGCCTGCGGATCCCCCACGAGCTGCCCACGGTGACCTTCGCCGCGGCCGCGCAGATCCCGGCGGGCGCGCGGGTGGAGCTCACCGAGGCGCTGCGGGGGCTGAGCCTGCCGTCGCTCTGGCTGGCCACCCTCGGTTCCGTCGCGGGCCACGACGACGATCTCGTCCTGTCCGCGATCGTGGACACCGAGCTGCTCGCGGTGCACAACGCGGTGCACGACGCACTGGCCGGGAAGGTCAAGTCCCCCTTCGGTTCCTACCTGCCCGGCGCCTGGCTGCCGCACGTGGTGCTGGCCCACGACAAGCCCGCCGAGGCCTTCACCCTGCTGCACCCGATCCGCCCGGTCCGCGCCGCCATCGAGGGCGTGGAGATCGCGGACACCCGGGACGGCACCGCCGAGCCCCTGTTCGCGGACTAGAGCGACTCGCCGCGCTTGCGGGCCCGCCACCAGCGCCGACCCGTCTGGGCGAGCCTGCGGCCGCGGCGGTACGCCGCGTACTGGGTCGCCCGGTGCTGTTGGAAGCGCCACTCCGGCTGGGAGCCCTGGCGGTGGGCGAGGGCGTAGGCGAACTCGACGGGGTCCCGGTCGAGGTAGCGGTCCACCCGCTCGAACCAGGCCGCGCCGGTCCGGGCCGAGGCCTGTGCGCTGCCCAGCGCCTCACGCCCCCGCCGGTCGAACCGGGCCAGGGCCGCGGCCACGGACGGGTGCTCGGCCAACGACTGCCCCAGCATCACCGCGTCGGCCATCGCCAGCCGCGTGCCCTGGCCCATCGTGAAGTGCGTGGTGTGGGCGGCGTCGCCGAGCAGCACCACGTTCCCGTCCCGCCAGGTCTCGTTGCGGACCTCCAGGAACCGCAGCCACGGCGCCTCGCGGCCCCGCGAGCTGCTGATCAACGCGCACCCCTCGAGCACGTCGGCGAACACCTTCTCCAGCAGGGCGATCCCGTCCTCGTGCGGCAGTGTGTCCAGTCCGAGGCCGGTGAAGGTCTCCGGCGCGCACTCCACGATCAGCGTGCTCACCCCCGCGCTCGTCGGGTAGGCGTAGCACCAGATCCAGCCGGCGTGGGTCCGCTCGAAGGCGAAGGTGAAGGCGGAGAACACCTTCTCCGTGCCGAGCCAGATGTAGGGGTTGCGGCCCAGGGTGGTCGTGGTGCCGAAGCGCTCGGGATCGTTGTCCCGCAGCCTGCTGCGGGCCCCGTCCGCCACGACGACGAGGTCGGCGTCGGCGAAGGTGCCGTCGGTGAGCGCCGAGTCGGGCACCGGGTGCTCGTGGCGGACGTCGACGCCCAGGTCGTCGGCGCGGGAGGCGAGCACCTCCAGCAGGCCCGCCCGCGGCACGCTGAACCCGTAGCCGGGCAGGTACCCGACCCCCTCCCCTCCGATGTGTACCTCCTGCTCCTGCCACAACCGGGAGCGGCGGCGGATCGCCTGCGCCGAGTCGCGGTCGTTGCGGTACAGCATGTCCAGCAGGCCGTCCTGGCAGACCACACCCCAGCCGTAGGTGGCGCCGGGCGGGTCCTTCTCCAGCACGGTCACCTCGTGCGCCGCGTCCCGGCGCTTGGCCGAGATCGCGAAGTAGAGCGCGGCGGGCCCGCCGCCCACGCAGACGATCCTCATCGTGCGGCCCTCCTCCGGCGCCGGGCGGTGAGATCGTCCGGCTCCTCGTGGTGCAGCCGGTACAGCTGGGCGTAGCGCCCGCCCGCGGCCAGCAGCTCGGTGTGGGTGCCCCGCTCGACGACCCGACCGCCCTCGAGGTGCGCGATCTGGTCGACGTCGGTGACGGTGAGCAGGTTGTGCGAGATGACGATGGACGTCCGGCCCGCCATCAGCCTGCGCATCGGGCCGAGCACCCGCTCGGTCGACTCGGCGTCCAGGCTGGTCGTGGGCTCGTCCAGGAGCAGCACGGGGGCGTCGCGGATCATCGCGCGGGCCACCGCGACCCGCTGCCGCTGCCCGCCGGAGAGCATCCGCCCGCGCTGCCCGACACGGGTGTCGAACCCGTCCGGCAGGGCGGCGATCACGTCGTCGAGGTCCGCGGCGCGGGCCGCCCGTTCCAGGTCCTCCCGGCTCGCACCCGGGCGGCCGGAGAGGATGTTCTCGGCGATGGTGCCGTCGAGCAGGAGGGTCTCCTGCAAGACGACGGCGACGCACGCCCGCAGGTCGGCCGGGTCCAGGTCGCGCAGGTCGTGGCCGTCGAGGGTGAGTACGCCGCGGGTGGGGTCGTAGAACCGCAGCAGCAGCTTGACCAGGGTGGTCTTGCCTGCTCCGCTCGCGCCGACGATCGCGGTGGTGGAACCCGCGGGCACGTCGATGCTCACGTCGTCGAGCACGTCGACGGTCTTGTCCGGGTAGCGGAACCCGACCCCGTCGAGCCGGAGGTCGCCGCGGACGCGGGGCAGCGGGGAGACGGCGACGCCGGGTCGGCGCAGCGGCACCGGGTTCTCGGGCGCGGGCACCGAGGTGCGCTGGTCGAGCAGCTCGATGATCCGCTCGGCGGACGCCGCGGCCGCGTAGACCGAGTTCGAGTAGGCGCCCAGCCCGCGCACCGGGGAGTAGAGCTGCGAGAGGTACACGAGGAAGGCGAGCAGCCCGCCGAGGGAGATCGCGCCCGCGGTGAGCTGCCAGATCCCGAACCCCAGGATCAGCATCACCCCGATGACCTCGATCAGCTCCACGGCCGGGCTGAACAGCGCGCGGAGCCGGGTGGTGTGCAGGACGGCGTCGATCGCGCCGCGGGACTGCGCGGCGAAACGCCGGGACTCGGTGGCCTCGCCGCCGTACGCCTGGATGAGCATGGCGTTGCCGAGGCTCTCCTCGGTGACCGCGCTGATGCCGCCGGACCAGCGCCGGACGTCCCGCGAGGCGTTCCGGATCCGGCTCGAGAACAGCCGGGCGACCAGCCAGAACAGCGGGATGGTGAGCATCGAGACGAGCGCGAGGCGCCAGTTCAGGTAGAAGAGCACGGCGGCGAACACCACGATCGTCACCAGGGACGAGACGAGCCGGGTGACGCCGGAGAGCACGAGGCCCTCGATCTGCGAGACGTCCCCGGTCAGCCTGCTGAGGGTGTCGCCGAGCCTGCGGCGGTCGAAGAAGCCCAGGGAGAGCGACTGGACGTGGCTGAACACCCGGGTGCGCAACCGGTGCAGGAAGTGCTCGCCGATCCATGCGGTCAGGTAGGTCGACCAGACCCCGATCAGCCCGACGGCGATCGTCACCCCGATGTAGAGGAGCGCCAGCCGCGGGAAGGCGGCGAAGTCCTGCGGCACCAGGACGTCGTCGATGACGAGCTTGAACAGCCACACGACGGCCGCGTCGAGCACCGGCGCGATGCACACCAGGACCAGCACGAACGCCATCCGCCGACGGAACGGCCGCGTATCGGGTCCGAACCGGCGGAAGATCTCCCGGACGGCCACGGCCGGTGCCGCGTCCACCAGGTCGCCCTTGTCCACGGGTGCGCGGCTCAGCAGTGAGCGCAGGACCTCGCGCACGTTTCCCCCCTCGGCGACGGCCTCACGACAGACGGCGGTGGCCCCGCCTCCGCGGGGCCACCGCCTCAGTGCTGCGGATCAGTGGCAGTCACCCCACTTCCCCCAGCCGTCGTCGCACTTGTCGTCACTGCCCCAGCAGTCCTTCGACGTGTCCTTGCAGTCGTCGTCCCCCCAGCTGCCCCAGTGGTCGTCCTTCTTGTGCTTCTTGCCGTGGTAACAGCCCCAGTCGTGGTCACTCATGGTCGACTCCCCCTTGGTGTGGAGCGGTTCCGGGCACGCCGGATCCGGGCTCCACAGTGGATGTGTGCCCCATCTCGGGATTGCGCCCGTATAGCCCCGCAGACCGGTCGGGCGTTGCGGCCTCGGTCCTTCCCCACTCGAACGGACCAATACCGTCCTGCGTCCTGTCGGGGTGCTCGGCGGAGCGTTGTCGCTGTTCTGAGGGGGTGTCATCGTGCCGAGCGGCCGGGCGGGACCGTGGTCGCCCAACGGGCGTCGGATCGGTCGGCGGAGTGCTGTGGGTCGGGGCGGGGTCGGCTGCGGGACCCGGATCGCGGTCGGCGGGACGGGCGGCGTCGGTGGGGTCGTTCGCGTGCTTCCCACCGGAGCGGTGGTCGTCGGAGCGGTGATCGTCGGAGCGGTGGTCGTCGGAGCGGTGGTCGTCCGTGCTGCGGTCGTCGGTGCGGTCCTCGGCGCGGCGGTCCTCGGCGCGCCGGGAACCGACGGCCTGGGCCCCGCTGCCCTGGGCGTCGCCATGCTGAGCGTGGCTTGGGGCGTCGCCGCGCTCGGCGTCGCCCCGCCGGGCGTCGCGGTGAACGTCGTTGTACTGAGCGTCGGGGTACTGAGCGTCGGCCTGCTGAGCGTCGGGGTGGCGAGCCTCGGCGCGCTGGGGCTCGACGCGCTGGGGCTGGACGCGCTGGGTCTCGGTGTGGCGGTCCGCGGGGTGGTCGGTAAGCCGGTCGTCCGCGCGATGGTCGGCGGGCCGGTCCTCCACGTGCCGGTCGGCGGTCGGCTCGGGGGCGCGGTGGGGTGTCCGCTGCACCGTTTCCGCCGCTCCGGTGTTCCGCACCGCGGGCCCTGGCTCGGGAGCGACCGGTGGCGCGGAGGACCGGCCCCCGCCCTCACGGTGGGCCGCGGGCCTCGGGGGCGCGGCGGGCGGGTCGTCCTTCGTGGCGCGTTCGAGGGCGGACCGACGCGCCTCCAGCACCGCCCGCCCGTCCTCCGGCCGCACGGTCCGCAGCACCTGTTCGGCCAGTTCCAGCTGGGTGCGAGCGGTCAGGCGGTCGCCGGTGGCGAGCTCCGCGGCGGCGAGGGCGAGGCGCTCGTCGACCACCCGCGCCGCCTCCACGGACGAGCGCGCCGGCCTGCCGGCGTCCGGAGGACCCACCACGAGCCCGACCCCGACCAGACAGGCCACCAGGGAGGCGACCGCCCCGGCGACCGGGAGCCTCGGCCGACGGCGTTCCGCGCCCGCCGATGGGGCGGGCGGCGCCACGGCGGGCAGGCGCCCTCTCGGGCAGGGCCTGCGCACGACCGGCGGAACGCCCGTCGACCGCCACTCCAGCAACGCCTCGACCAGCGGATCGCCGGAATGGCGGGCCAGGATCTCGGCGTCGGTGTCCCGGCCGAGGGCGTCGAGCAGCGCGTCGTCCGCCAGGACGGCGCTGAGATCGAGTGGCGGGCGTTCCACGGCCGTCCGCTCAGTCCGGGCCGCCGCGCTCGGACAGCGTGCGGCGCAGCGAGTTCAGGGCCCGGTGCTGGACCAGGCGCACCGTCTCCGGTTTCAGGCCGAGCAGCTCGGCGACCTCGCGGGCCGACAGCCCCCAGGCGACGCGCAGCACGAGGATGTCCCGCGGGCGGGCGGGCAGCCGCGCCAACAGCTCGGCGACCTCGTCACCCGTGGCCAGCTCCAGCAGGTGTTGCTCGGGTTCGTCGCACGGGTCGCAGCAGGCGAGCTCCTGCGGGGGGTCCGCGACCGCGTACTCGTGGGTCCGTGTGGCGGACGTGCAGGCGCTGGCGATCCGATGGCTGGCCACCGTCCGCACGAACGCCAGGAACGGCCGCCCCCGGTCCTCGTAGGCGGGCAGGGAGCGCAGCAGCGCCAGGCACACCTCCTGGGTGACGTCCTCGGCCGACACCGCGGACCCCTTCAGCCTGGTCTCGCAGTAGCGCACGATCATCGGCCGCACGAGCTCGAGCAGCTCGGTGAGCGCGCCGTCGTCCCCCGCCCGCGCCGGATCGACCAGCTGGTCGATCCGGTCCTCGACCCCGACGGCCCCTCCGGTGTCCCCCGCTCGGGCCGACTCCTGTCCCTGGTACATCGCACACCTCGGCACGCGTTCCCACGGAAAACCCGCAGCCGGTCTCGACGACGACCGGTGGCGCGCAGATCTCGACGTTCGGACGGGACCCGGGAACCACCCCTTTCCCGCGGCCCGCACTAAGGAGATTCGAGCGTTGCACAGCCCATGGAGGGCCGCAACCAGGCTTTGGACCCTTGCGGCACAACGATCTTCGGCCAGAATGGCGGCTACGGGGGAAAGTCGGCCGACTACGGAGCGTCCGCGATCACGTCGGCCAGGAATGGCGTGACGAGATCGAGGAATGCCGTTTCGTCCGCGTGCACGAGATGTCCGGTACCCGCCGGACGCACGTGCCGACCGCGCGGTGTCCGTGCCGCCATCTCCGCCATCTGGCCGCTCGGCACCACCGACTCCTCCGCCTCCACGAACAACGCCGGGCAGCGCACGCCGTCGACCTCCGCCCAGAAGTCCCGCCGCACCCATTCCCCCGCGATCTCCGCGGCGTCCCGGACCCGGGTGAGCAGGTGGAAGCCGTCCGCGCGCTCGTCCACGCACTCGGCCATGTACTCGCCGAGCTCGCGCCGCGGGTGCCCGAACGCCTCCACCACCGCGGCCCGCGAGGGGAACGGCTGCGGGACCGCCCCGAACCAGACCTCGGCGTCCGCCATGGTGCCGGGCGGCAGGCCGGTGAGGTCCGCGCCCATGTCCAGCACCACCAGGCCGCTGACCAGGTCGGGCCGGGTCGCGGCGAGGGCCAGCGCGTGCAGCCCGCCCATCGAGTGCCCCACCACCAGGCCGGGGCCGAGCGGCTCGAGGACCTCCGCGGCGTCTCGCGCCATCCGCTCGACGGTCCACGGACCGGTGGCCTGGGACCGACCGTGCCCCCGCGCGTCGAGCCCCAGGACCCTGCCGTGCGCGGTGAGCCCGCGCGCGAGCGACCACCAGGTACTCGCGCGCCCCATCAGTCCGTGCAGCAGCAGGATCGGGGTGCCCTCCCCGCCGAACTCGACGACCGCGAGATAGGTCCCGTCGGACGTCCGCACCGATCTCCGCCCCCACATCGCGGGTGAGACTAACGTGGAGGCCATGGCCGTCGTGAAGATCAACGCTATCCACGTGCCCGAGAACGCGGGCCCCGAGCTGGAGAAGCGGTTCGCCAACCGCAAGCACGCCGTGGACGGGCAGCCCGGTTTCCTCGGCTTCCAGCTGCTGCGCCCGGTGAAGGGCGACGACCGCTACTTCGTGGTCACCACCTGGGAGTCTGACGAGGCGTTCGAGGCCTGGCGGCAGGGTCCCGCCGTCGAGGCGCACGCGGGGTCGCGTGCCCCGGACGCGGGCGGCAAGCCGGTCGCCAGCGGCGCGGACCTGCTCGAGTTCGAGGTCGTGGAGCTCTGAGAGGAGCTTGCGAAGCGAGGAATCGGGTCTGAGCGTTCAGGAGGCCGCCGCGCTGATCCGGGACGCCTCGGCCCTGCTCGTCTGCGCGGGGGCCGGCATGGGCGTGGACTCCGGTCTGCCGGACTTCCGCGGCACCGAGGGCTTCTGGCGCGCGTACCCGCCGTACGCGCGCCTCGGCCTCCGGTTCGAGGAGCTGGCCGATCCCGTCCACTTCGCGGACGACCCCGCGCTGGCCTGGGGTTTCTACGGTCACCGGCTGGCGCTGTACCGGCAGACCGTGCCGCACGCGGGGTTCGCCGTGCTGCGTCGGTGGGCCGAGGACAGGCCGACGCGAGTGTTCACGTCGAACGTCGACGGGCAGTTCCAGGTCGCCGGCTTCGCCGAGCAGGACGTCGCCGAGGTGCACGGCTCGATCCACCACCTGCAGTGCCTCGCCGACTGCGGGCAGGAGATCTGGCCCGCCGACGAGGTCCCCGAGATCGACGAGACCACGATGCGGGCGCGCGCTCCGCTGCCGAGCTGCCCGGGGTGTGGTGCCCTGGCCCGACCCAACATCCTGATGTTCGGGGACTGGTCGTGGGACCCGGCGCGCTCCGGGCCCGGTCTGCAGAAGCTGCACGAGTGGATCCGCACACACCGGCGGGACCTCGCCGTCGTCGAGATCGGGGCGGGGACGGCGGTGCCCACGGTGCGTCGGGAGTCCGAGCTGGCCACCGCCGCGTCCGGACGGCTGGTGCGGATCAACGTCCGCGAGCCGGAGGTCCGACACGGCCGGGGCGTCGGCATCGCCGAACCCGCCGCGGCAACGTTGCAGGCGCTGGACGACCGGCTCCGGGATGGGGTGCCGCCGCCCCGAGATAGGTAGGCGTACCGACGTGGCGCCCGTCGCCCGCTCCTAGCGTCGTTCCGGAGTCGGACACACCGACCACGGAGAACAGGAGCAGTGACGATGGCAACCTTCCTCATCGAGCGGAACATCCCCGGCGCCTCCGAGCTGACGCGGGCGCAGCTGCAGGAGATCGCCGCGACGTCCAACGAGGTCGTCGAGAACCTCGGGGTCCCCTACACCTGGCGGCACAGCTACGTCGCGGGGGACAAGATCTACTGCGTGCACGAGACCGACGACACCGAGACCGTGCTCGAGCACGCCCGGCGCGGTGGTTTCCCCGCCGACCTGGTCGTGGGGGTCACCGCCGAGATCGGCCCGCAGACCGCCGACCTGTGACGCGCGGGCGGCCCTTCCGCCCGGGGACGGAAGGGCCGCTCGACTACCGCGCCGCGTACTCCTCGTCGGTGAACAGCCGGGAGCGGATCAGGAATCGGACACCCTCGGGCGCCTCGACCGAGAACCCGCTGCCGCGGCCCTTCACCACGTCCACGGTGAGGTGCGTGTGCCTCCAGTACTCGTACTGCGACGCCGACATGTGGAACCCGATCGGCTTCTCCAGACCGGGGACGGTCAGGTCGCCCAGGTGGACGTCCTGGCCCCCCAGCCTGAAGTCGCCCTCGGGATAGCACATGGGTGCGCTGCCGTCGCAGCACCCGCCGGACTGGTGGAACATGAGCGGCCCGTGGATCGCCGTGAGCCTGGCCAGGAGCTCCGCCGCCGCGGGCGTGAGTGCCACCCGTTCGACACCGGTGGCCGGCTCCATCAGAAGAAGCCCTGGGCGTTCTGCGAGTAGCTGACCAGCAGGTTCTTGGTCTGCTGGTAGTGGTCGAGCATCATCTTGTGGTTCTCGCGCCCGATGCCGGACTGCTTGTAGCCGCCGAATGCCGCGTGCGCCGGGTAGGCGTGGTAGTTGTTCACCCACACACGACCCGCCTGGATGTCGCGGCCCGCACGGTAGGCGGTGTTGCCGTCGCGCGACCAGACCGCCGCCCCCAGGCCGTACAGGGTGTCGTTGGCGATCGTGATCGCCTCGTCGTAGTCGCTGAACCGCGCGACGGACACCACGGGCCCGAAGATCTCCTCCTGGAAGATCCGCATCGCGTTGTGACCCTCGAACACCGTCGGCTGGATGTAGTAGCCGCCCGACAGCTCGCCGCCCAGGTCGGCCCTGTCGCCGCCGGTGAGGACCTTCGCGCCCTCCTGTCGACCGATGTCGATGTAGCTCAGGATCTTCTCGAACTGGTCGTTCGAGGCCTGGGCGCCGATCATCGTGTCGGTGTCCAGCGGGTGCCCCTGCTTGATCTGCTCGGTGCGCTTGACCGCCTGCTGGAGGAACTCCTCGTAGATCCCGCCCTGGATCAGCGCGCGGGACGGGCAGGTGCAGACCTCGCCCTGGTTGAGCGCGAACATCGCGAAGCCCTCGAGCGCCTTGTCGTAGAAGGCGTCGTTCTGGGCGGCGACGTCGTCGAAGAAGACGTTGGGGCTCTTGCCGCCGAGCTCCAGCGTCACCGGGATGAGGTTCTCGCTGGCGTACTGCGAGATCAGCCGTCCGGTCGTGGTCTCACCGGTGAAGGCGATCTTGCGGATGCGGTTGCTCGAGGCCAGTGGCTTGCCCGCCTCGACGCCGAAGCCGTTGACGATGTTCAGCACGCCGGGCGGGAGCAGGTCCTGGACCAGCTCGTTGAGCACGTGGATCGAGGCCGGCGTCTGCTCGGCGGGCTTGAGGACGACCGCGTTGCCCGCCGCGAGGGCGGGTGCCAGCTTCCAGATCGCCATCAGGATCGGGAAGTTCCACGGGATGATCTGGCCGACCACGCCCAGCGGCTCGTGGAAGTGGTAGGCGACCGTGTCCTCGTCGATCTGCGAGATGCCGCCCTCCTGGGCGCGCAGCGCGCCCGCGAAGTAGCGGAGGTGGTCGATCGCGAGCGGGATGTCGGCGGCCAGGGTCTCGCGGCACGCCTTGCCGTTCTCCCACGACTCGGCGATGGCGATCAGCTCGAGGTTCGACTCGACCCGGTCCGCGATCTTGTTGAGGATGGCGGCCCGCTCGGCGACGGAGGTCTTCCCCCACGCAGGCGCCGCGGCGTGTGCCGCGTCCAGAGCCTTCTCGACGTCCTCGGACGTGCCGCGTGCGACCTCGGTGAACGTCTGCCCCGTGATCGGGGTCGGGTTCTCGAAATACTGGCCCTTCGCAGGTGCCACGTACTCGCCGCCGATGAAATGGTCGTAGCGGGGCTTGAAGCTGACGACGCTGTCCGGCTGCCCGGGGTTGGCGTACTTGGCCATGTCCTCACCTTTCACAACAGTGGGTCCAGCTCGTGACGCCGGACAGTAGGAAGTCGAGGGTTGCACCAGCGTTGCACGCAGATGCGGACCCCTACTTTCGGACAGTCCGAACAGGCGGATCTGAAGCAGGGTTGCCTGCCCTTGGTGTGGGAGCGGCTGGGCGCTCTGCTCGCCCCGGAGATCCCCGCCGACCGGTGAGGGGTGGAGGGTGATCTCGCCGACATCCGTATCACCGGCAGACCCCTGATGATCTGAGTCGAAGTGGCCCTCGTCTCGAGGGGGGTACGGGACGAGGGCCATCTCAGCGGCGGGGCGAGCGCGGGTGCTCGTCGACGTGGTCGGGGGCCAGCAGGGCGATCCCCGTGACGTTCGCCCACAGCAAGAGCGCCATGACCGCCGTGAGTGGCCGTAGGTGTCGCCGAAGTCGGCGCCCACCACCACGTAGAGCGCCAGTGCGCCCGAACCCGCGAGCCAGGCCAGGACCGTCACCGCGGCGCCCACGGCGAGCCGAGGTCGTGGCGCGCACACCGGCGCGTGATCCTGGCTGCGCCGCGGCGCGACGAGCTGGTCGCTGGTCCCCGGCGAACGCCGGACGGTGTGCCAGGCGTCGTCCGCGGAGAGCTGCGCGCCGGACATCAGCTCGGTCTCGGGGACGGCCCGGACCGAGCTCATGGCCCCCACGGTCACGATCAGCCGACGCGGGAGCCGCTCCCGCCCCGGCGGTCGTCGTCGAACCCACGGGCGGTGGGGTGGGGCTCGCGGGCGGTCCGGGAAAGCGGACGGCCCGCCTTCCCTGGTGGGGAAGGCGGGCCGTTCCTCGTCGGCTAGCCGATCAGGCGGACTCCTCCGAGGCGGTGCCGCCACCGGCGGCGATGTCCACCGGCGGGGCGTCCGGAACCTCGGCGAGGGGGCGGGGCTCACCGCGGAAGGTGAACGTCGCCTTGTCGTCGTGGGCCGGCGAGCCCTCGGGAGCGTCCTCGTCGATGCCCTCGACGTCGACGATCACGATCTGGCCGGGCTCGATCTCGCCGAACAGGATCTTCTCGGACAGCTGGTCCTCGATCTCCCGCTGGATGGTCCGGCGCAGCGGCCGGGCACCCAGGACCGGGTCGAACCCGCGGCGGGCCAGCAGGCCCTTGGCGGCGTCCGTGAGCTCGATGGCCATGTCCTTGTTGGCGAGCGCAGCCTCGACCCGACGGATCATCAGGTCGACCATCTGGATGATCTGCGGCTGCGTGAGCTGGTGGAAGACGATGATGTCGTCGATCCGGTTCAGGAACTCCGGGCGGAAGTGCTTCTTCAGCTCGTCGTTGACCTTGGTCTTCATGCGCTCGTAGTTCGACTGCTCGTCGTTGCTCTGCGCGAAGCCGAGCCCGACGGCCTTCGAGATGTCCTGGGTGCCCAGGTTCGAGGTGAAGATCAGGACCGTGTTCTTGAAGTCCACGGTGCGTCCCTGGCCGTCTGTGAGGCGGCCGTCCTCGAGGACCTGCAGGAGCGTGTTGTAGATCTCCTGGTGGGCCTTCTCGATCTCGTCGAACAGCACGACCGAGAACGGCTTGCGGCGCACCTTCTCGGTGAGCTGGCCGCCCTCCTCGTAGCCCACGTACCCGGGAGGGGCACCGAAGAGCCGCGAGGCGGTGTAGCGGTCGTGGAACTCGCCCATGTCGATCTGGATGAGCGCGTCGTCCTCGCCGAAGAGGAAGTTCGCCAGCGCCTTGGAGAGCTCGGTCTTACCGACACCGGACGGGCCGGCGAAGATGAACGAGCCCGAGGGGCGCTTCGGGTCCTTCAGGCCGGCACGGGTCCGGCGGATCGCCTGGGCGACGGACTTGACCGCCTCCTCCTGGCCGATGATCCGCTTGTGGAGCTCGTCCTCCATCTTGAGCAGCCGAGTCGTCTCCTCCTCGGTCAGCTTGAAGACGGGGATGCCGGTCCAGTTCGCCAGGACCTCGGCGATCTGCTCGTCGTCCACCTCGGCGACGACGTCCAGGTCACCGGACTTCCACTGCTTCTCCCGCTCGCCCTTCTGGCCGAGCAGCTGCTTCTCGGAGTCCCGCAGGTGCGCGGCGCGCTCGAAGTCCTGCGCGTCGATCGCGGACTCCTTGTCCCGGCGCACGTTCGCGATCTTCTCGTCGAACTCGCGCAGGTCCGGCGGGGCCGTCATCCGCTTGATGCGCATCCGGGCGCCTGCCTCGTCGATCAGGTCGATCGCCTTGTCCGGGAGGAAGCGGTCCGAGATGTAGCGGTCCGCCAGAGTGGCCGCGGCGACGAGCGCCGGGTCGGTGATCGTGACCCGGTGGTGCGCCTCGTAGCGGTCCCGGAGGCCCTTGAGGATCTCGATGGTGTGCGTGACGCTCGGCTCGCCCACCTGGATCGGCTGGAAACGACGCTCCAGCGCGGGGTCCTTCTCGACGTACTTGCGGTACTCGTCCAGCGTGGTGGCGCCGATGGTCTGCAGCTCACCACGAGCCAGCATGGGCTTGAGGATGGACGCCGCATCGATCGCGCCCTCGGCGGCACCCGCACCCACCAGGGTGTGGATCTCGTCGATGAACAGGATGATGTCCCCGCGGGTGCGGATCTCCTTGAGCACCTTCTTGAGGCGCTCCTCGAAGTCACCGCGGTAGCGGGAGCCCGCGACCAGGGAGCCGAGGTCCAGCGTGTAGAGCTGCTTGTCCTTCAGCGTCTCCGGGACCTCGCCCTTGACGATGTCCTGGGCGAGCCCCTCGACGACGGCGGTCTTGCCCACGCCGGGCTCGCCGATGAGGACGGGGTTGTTCTTGGTCCTCCGCGAGAGGACCTGCATGACCCGCTCGATCTCCTTCGCCCGGCCGATGACCGGGTCCAGCTTGCCCTCGCGGGCCTGCTGGGTGAGGTTGCGACCGAACTGGTCCAGCACGAGGGAGGACGAGGGGGTGCCCTCACCGCGGCCGGAACTGGCCTCGGCGGGCTCCTTGCCCTGGTAGCCGCTCAGCAGCTGCAGCACCTGCTGGCGGACGCGGTTGAGGTCGGCGCCCAGCTTGACGAGCACCTGAGCCGCGACACCCTCGCCCTCGCGGATCAGGCCGAGCAGGATGTGCTCGGTGCCGATGTAGTTGTGGCCGAGCTGCAGCGCCTCGCGCAGCGAGAGCTCGAGGACCTTCTTCGCCCGCGGCGTGAAGGGGATGTGACCGGACGGGGCCTGCTGGCCCTGACCGATGATCTCCTCGACCTGCTGCCGGACGCCCTCCAGGGCGATCCCGAGCGACTCGAGCGCCTTCGCGGCGACACCCTCACCCTCGTGGATCAGGCCAAGGAGGATGTGCTCGGTGCCGATGTAGTTGTGGTTGAGCATCCTGGCCTCTTCCTGGGCCAGAACGACAACACGCCTTGCTCGGTCGGTGAACCTCTCGAACATTTGCACTCCTTGCCTGCTGCGCCCACACATGCGGCGCGTCCAGCATCCCAGTGACACTGCGCCGCGGGCGCCCCTTACCACTGTATCGGTCCCCAGCGGCACGGCGCCTCCGCCGCGGTGTCACGTAACGCGCACGGTACGCACTCACCCCGACAGAACGATGTGAGCTGCGCGTCTCTTCCCGGACCCCGGGAGTTCAGCCCTGCGCGAACGGGTGCACGGTCAGCGACCTGCGCCGATCTTCTCCCGCTCGGCCTCCTGCTGCTTGTACACGCGGAAGCCCTCCTCGTCCCGGCCGCGGCGCCAGTACCCGGAGACCGACAGGTCCTCCCGGGGCACGGCGCGCTCGTTCAGCAGGTGCCTGCGCAGCTCCTTGACCTCCGCGGCCTCCCCGTGGACGAAGGCGTGCACCCGACCCGCGGGGAACTCCACCCCGCGGACGGCCTCGAGCAGCTGCCCCTCGCCGGTCCGGTGCAGCCACTGCAGCCGCAGGTCACCGGGGGTGTCGAGGGGCTGCTCGTCCGCCGCGGACTCCACCTGCACGATCGCGTGCACCGGGACGCCCGCGGGGATTCGCGCCAGCGCCGCGGCGATCGCCGGGATCGCGGCCTCGTCCCCGACGAGCAGGTGCCAGTCCGCCGCCGGGTCCGGTGCGTACGCGCCGCCGGGACCCATCAGCCGCAGGGTGTCCCCGGGCCGGGCCGACGCCGCCCAGGGTCCCGCCAGCCCGCTGTCGCCGTGGTGGACGAAGTCGATCGTCAGCTCCGCCTTCGCGGGGTCGAAGGCGCGGACCGTGTAGGTGCGCACCCGCGGCTGCGCCTCTCGCGGCAGCTGCTCGCGGACGACCTCGAGGTCGAACGGCTCCGGGTACTCGACACCGGGGACCGGAAACAGAATCTTCACGTACCGGTCGGTGAACTCGGTGTCCGGGAACGACGAGAGCTCCGGACCGGTGGCGACCACGCGCACCATGTGCGGCGTGATGCGCTCGGTGCGGGCGACCGTCAGCGTGGTGACGCGGCGCGCCATGGGCTACCTCCGGGGAAGCGGATCCGACGTCCCACGCTACGCCGCAGGGGTGGAGAGGCAACCCTAAGTCGGAGGGCCACGCGAACACGAAGGGCCGATCGGGTGCACCCCGATCGGCCCCGTGCGACAGGAGTGGGCTCAGTTCTCCTGGTGGTAGGCCTCCAGCACCTCGGCCGGAATGCGGCCGCGGTCGGAGACCTTCATCCCGCGCTTGCGGGCCCAGTCCCGGATCGCCTGGTTCTGCTCGCGATCGATGGACGGCCGCCTGCTCGCCGACCCCGCGGGCGCACTCGCACGCCGCCTTCCGGCCGCCTTCCGGGCCGCGCCGACATAGGACGCGAGCGCGTCCCTCAGCTTGTCGGCGTTGCCCTTCGACAGGTCGATCTCGTAGTTCTTTCCGTCGAGCCCGAACTCGACGGTCTCGTCGGCCTTCTTGCCGTCCAGGTCGTCGATCAGCTTGATCTCACGGATCTGCGCCACCGCCGCAGCCTCCAACACATCGAGAAAACAGGACTTTTCCTACGGCAGCGCCGTCGGCGGAAACAGTACTGCTATTCGTCGCGTGTTGTCGAGCGCGCGAACCCTACGCCTCGTGCCGCACCAGCGGGAACAGGATCGTCTCCCGGATACCGGTTCCGGTGAGCGTCATCAGGAGCCGGTCCACGCCCATTCCCATGCCGCCGGTAGGTGGCATTCCGTACTCCATCGCGCGCAGAAAGTCCTCGTCGAGCTGCATGGCCTCGGGATCGCCCTTCGCGGCGAGCAGGGACTGCGCGTACAGCCGCTGCCGCTGCTCCACCGGGTCCACCAGCTCGGAGTACGCCGTGGCCAGCTCGTGGCCGAAGACGATGAGGTCCCACGCCTCGGCCAGCCGCGGGTCGTCTCGGTGCTGCCGGGTGAGCGGCCGGACCTCGACCGGATAGTCGCGCACGAAGGTCGGTTCCCGCAGGGTGTGCTCGACGAGCTTCTCGAACAGCTCCAGCACGATCTCGCCTGCGCTCCAGGAATCCTTCAGGGCGACCTCGTGGGTGGCCGCGATCTTCCTCAGCTCCTCCGCCGAGGTGTCCGGCGTCACCGATTCTCCGACCGCTTCGGCCACCGAATCGTGCAGGGTGACCGAACGCCACTCACCCCCGAGATCGTGTTCCGACCCGTCGGAGTGACGCACGATGGTCGAGCCGAACACGGCGCGTACACATTCCTGGATCAACTCGCGCGTGAGAATGGCCATGTCGTCGTAGGTGGCATACGCCTGGTAGGCCTCCAACATCGCGAACTCCGGCGAATGGGTCGAGTCGATGCCCTCGTTCCGGAACACCCGGTTCAGCTCGAAGACCCGCTCGATCCCGCCCACCACGGCGCGCTTGAGGAACAGCTCGGGGGCGATTCGCAGGTAGAGATCGGCGTCCAGGGCGTTCGTGTGCGTGACGAAGGGCCGCGCGGTGGCGCCGCCGTGCAGCAGCTGCAGGATCGGCGTCTCGACCTCGAGGTAGCCGCACTCCTCGAACTGGCGGCGCAGCGTGCGGAGCACCGTCGAGCGGGTGCGGACCATGTCCCTGGCCTCGGGACGCAGGATCAGGTCGACGTACCGCTGCCGGACGCGGGTCTCCTCGCTGAGGTCGTCGTGGGCGTTGGGCAGCGGGCGGATGGCCTTGGCGACCATCTGCCACGAGTCCGCCATGACCGACAGCTCGCCGCGCTTGGACGCGACGACCTCGCCGGTGACCAGCACGTGGTCGCCCCGGTCCACCTGCGCCTTCCAGCGCGCCAGCTCCTCCTCGCCGACCTTCGCCAGGCTGAGCATGGCCTGCAGCTCGGTCCCGTCCCCCTCGGTGAGCTTGGCGAAGCAGAGCTTGCCGGTGTTGCGCAGGAACAGCACCCGGCCGACGACGGTCACCGTGTCGCCGGTCTCCGCGCCGGACTCGAGGTCCGGGTACGCCTCGCGGACGGCCTTGAGGGTGTGCGTGCGGGGGACCTCGACGGGATAGGGGTCCTGCCCGGCCTCCAGCATGTCCGCGCGCTTCTTGGAGCGGACCTGCATCTGCTCGGGCAGGTCGTCAACGGGAAGGCGCGGCTCGTCGGTCACGCCGAGAAAGGCTAGACGGCCGCGTTCCGCGCTTTCCCCCCGGTGTCGAGATGAACGACACGGGTTAGCGTCGGCGGGTGCCCCCACGCCGTCTCGTCTTCGGCTCCGCCGCGGACGACTACGCCCGCCACCGCCCCGACTACCCGGCCGCGCCGGTCGAGTGGGCGCTCGAACACACGCCCGGGCCCCGGGTGCTCGACCTCGCCGCCGGGACCGGCAAGCTGACGGCGAGGCTGCTCGAGCGAGACGTCGTGGCCGTCGATCCCGATCCGGGGATGCTGGCTCGGCTGCGGGCCGACCTCCCTCAGGTCGAGGCCCTGGAGGGCAGCGCGGAGGACATCCCGCTGCCCACCGCGTCGGTCGACGCCGTGCTGGTGGGCCAGGCGATCCACTGGTTCGACCCGGAGCGCGCCTGGCCGGAGATCGCCCGCGTCCTGCGGCCGGGCGGGGTGTTCGCCGGCCTCTGGAACTGCGACGACGGCGCCGTCGACTGGGTGACGGGGTACGCCTCGGCCCTGGCCCACGGGATGGCGAACCCGCGCGGCGGCGACGGGGCGGAGCTCGACCTCCCCGAGCCGTTCGGCCCGACCGAGCGCGCGACGTTCCGCAACGACCGCCTGACGACGACGGACGACCTCGTCGCCTCGGTGCGCACCCAGTCGTGGGCGCTGGCGAGCAGCGAGGAGGACCGCGAGGCCGCGCTCGCCCGGATGCGCGACTACCTGGCAACCCGCCCGGAGACCGCCTCCGGGTCGTTCGTGCTGCCCGGCTTCACGCTGGTGCTCCGCACGTTGCGCTCGTAGGTCAGCCGCAGACCCTCCAGGGTCAGCTCGGGCACGTACTCGGTGATGGTGTCCGAGACGCCCTCCATCAGCGGCGCGAGCCCGCCGGTGCCGACCACGGTCACCGGGCCCGCCGCGGGGCCGAGCTCGACGAGGATCCGTCGGACCAGCCCGTCGACCTGGCCCGCGAAGCCGAAGAGCGCTCCGGACTGCAGCGCCTCCACGGTGTTCTTGCCGATGACCGACCGCGGCAGGACCAGCTCGACGACGCGCAGCGCCGCCGCGCGCTCGGCCAGCGCGTCCATCGAGATGTCGATGCCCGGCGCGAGCGAGCCACCGAGGAACTCCCCCTTGGCGGAGACGACGTCGATGTTCGTCGAGGTCCCGAAGTCCGCCACGACGCAGGCCGTGCCGAAGCGCTGGTGCGCGGCCAGCACGTTGACCACGCGGTCCGTACCGACCTCGCGGGGGTTGTCCACGAGCAGCGGCACGCCCGTCCGCACCCCCGGACCGACGATCACCGACGGGACCTCGCTGCGGTCGAACAACCGGCGCAGCTCGCGCAGCAACGTCGGCACGGTCGACAACGCCGCCACCCCGGTGATCCGCTTCGCGTACTCCCGCAGCAGGCCGCGGAAGGCGACCTCCAGCTCGTCCGCGGTGATCTGCGGGTCCGTGCGCATCCGCCAGTCCCGGACCAGCGTCTCGCCGTCGTAGACACCCAGGGCGATCTGGGTGTTGCCGACGTCGACGCAGAGGATCATCGCGAGCCGGACACCAGGCCCGATCCCTCCGGCGCGTGGGCGGGGTCCGAGCCCAGCTCGACGATCCGGTTGTCCCCGTCGACGAAGACGACCTTCGGGGAGTAGGTGAGCAGCTCGGCGTCGTCCAGCATCCCGTAGGCGATGAGGATGACGAGGTCACCCGGGTGCACGAGGTGCGCGGCGGCGCCGTTGATCCCGATCACCCCGCTGCCCCGCTCGCCGGGGATCACGTAGGTCTCGAGCCGGGCGCCGTTGGTGATGTCGACGATCGCGACCTTCTCGCCCTCGAGCAGGCCCGAGGCGTCCATCAGGTCGCGGTCGACGGTCACCGAGCCGACGTAGTGCAGGTCGGCCTGGGTGACCGTGGCGCGGTGGATCTTGGAGGTCATCATGGTGCGCAGCACGGGGACTCCTCTACAGCTGGACGGGGACGTTGTCGATGAGGCGGGTGGTGCCGACCCGTGCGGCGACGAGCAGCCGGGCGCGGGCGCCCGGGACCGGGGCGCCGAGGGTCTCGGCGTCCCGCAGCTCGAGGTACTCGACCGGGAGCCCGGCCAGCACCTCGCGGGCCCGCTCCAGGACGGCGTCCGCGCCGTACGCGGAGACCGCGGCGCCCGCGCGCAGGGCCCGGGAGAGCAGCAGGGCGCGTTCCCGGTCCTCGGCGGACAGGTAGACGTTGCGGGACGAGCGGGCCAGCCCGTCCGGCTCGCGGACCGTCGGCACGCCGACGACCGACACCCCGAAGTCCAGGTCCAGGACCATCCGCTTGATCAGCGCGAGCTGCTGGTAGTCCTTCTCGCCGAAGAGCGCGACGTCCGGCCCGACGATGTGGAACAGCTTCGCGACGACGGTCAGCACCCCGTCGAAGTGCCCCGGACGCGAGGCCCCCTCCAGGTCGGCACCGAGCCCTCCCGCGACGATCCGGGTCTGCGAGCCCGGCGGGTACATGTGCTCGACCTGCGGGGTGAGGACGAGCTCGACGCCCTCCTCGCGGCAGGCCTCCAGGTCCGCCTCCAGTGGCCGGGGGTAGCGGGTGAGGTCCTCGTTCGGCCCGAACTGGAGCGGGTTGACGAAGATGCTCACCACCGGGACGACGGCGCCGGGCACCTTGCGCGCGTGCCGGATCAGCTCGCGGTGCCCGTCGTGCAGCGCACCCATGGTGGGCACCAGGACGATCTTGCGGCCTGCGCCGCGCAGGGCACGGGTGACCGCGGTGAGCGCCGCGGGATCGCTGTGCACGGTCAGCGCGCCGCGCGCGTAGCCGTTCCTGGTCTTCACCGGTGTTCCTCCAGCGTGGCGCGGACCTCGGCAGCCGCATGGTCGGGCAGCAGTCCGCCCGCGACCGCGCGGTGCGCGGTCCGGCGGGCCAGGACGCGGTAGATGTCGGCGAGCTCCGGGTCCACCCGGTCCAGCTCGCGCAGGTGGGTGCGGAGGGTCCCGACGTCCCCGCGCGCGACCGGGCCGGTCAGCGCGCGGTCGCCGTGGCGCAGGGCGTTGTCCAGGGCGGCGGACAGCAGCGGGCCGATCACCCGCTCGGCGGAGGTGGAGCTCGCGGAACCGACCATGGACTCGTCCGTGCTGCCGGTCGAGGTCGCGACGAGGACCTCCCGCTGGAGCAGCTCGGCGCAGTCCCGCACGAGCGTGACCAGGTGGTTCGCCCCGTGCGCGAGCGCGGCGTGGTAGAGCGGGCGCGCCTGCTCGGGCACCCGGACGGGCTCGGCGGACAGCTCCAGGACCAGCGCCTCGCCGACGCTCCAGGCCACCTCGTCGTCCTCCCGGGCAGTCACCGCGATGCACGCGCCGGTGAGCCGCTGGACGTCCTCGGAGCGGCCGGTGAAGGTCAGCACCGGGTGCAGCGCGAGCGGCAGGACCCCGTGCTCGACGGCGGGTTCGAGCACCGAGATCCCGTGCGCCCCGGCGGTGTGGACCAGGATCTGCCCGGGCCGGAAGGCACCGGCGGCGGCGAGGCCGCGGACCATGCCGGGCAGGACGTCGTCCGGGACGGCCAGCAGGACCAGGTCGGCGTGTAGCGCGACCTCGTCCGGGGGGAGGACCGGGACACCGGGCAGCAGGGTCTCGGCGCGGTGCAGCGACGCCTTGGAGACGGCCGCGGTGGCGACGACGCGGTGGCCGATCGCGGACAACGCCGCGCCGAGGACGGCACCCACGCGGCCGGCGGAGACCACTCCGACGGCCAGCCGGGCGGGCCGGGCAGCACTCATCACGCGCTCCTGAAGTCGTTCCAGTCCACCAGGGGTACCGGACGATCTGTCGGCTACTCATCGACGACGGTTGCGAGGGTAGGCCCGAGCACTCTGATCGCGGAGCACAGGTGACCCGCTTCACCGAGACGCGGCGGTCACATCCCGGTCACCCGCACGTGACCGTCTGCGGGTCAGCGTGGCGGGCCGCCCCAGCCCGGGGGCGGGCCCTGTCGGGGCTCGGGGAGGCCGGGGGCACCGTAGGTCGGGCCGCCCTGCTGCGGCGGGGGGCCGTAGCCCGGCGGCGGGTACTGCCGGCCCGGGTACTGCTGCGGCGGGTACGCGGGGGGTGCGTAGCCTGGCGGCGGGGCCTGCGGCAGCGGCGCGGAGATCGTGTGGGGGGCGGGCGGGGCCCAGCCCGGCGGGTGGTCGCCGCCCCAGGCCGCGGTGAGGGCGTCCGGCATGCCCAGGGCGCGGGCGCGGGCCTTGGCCAGGTCCCGCAACCGCCCGGACAGCAGCTCCTCGGCGCTGTCCCGGACGGCGCCGCGCGCGATCCGGGAGCGCAGGAACGCCAGCTCGGTGACCGCACCCTGGTAGTCCGCGACCGCGCGGGCGGCGTGCGGGCCGGACCGGCGCCGGACCTCGCGGCGCCAGCCCTTGCGCTGGGCCAGGCTGCCCAGCAGCGGGACCTCGCTCCACGCGATCCAGCCCGCCTGGGCGAAGGACGGCAGCTGCTCGGCCACCGTCCGCGCCTCCCGGCGCCGCTGCCACACCACCACGACGATCACCGCGACGAACAGCGGCAGCATGATCAGCACGTAGACCTGGAAGAAGCCGGTGCCGCCGAGGATCGAGGCGGCGCCGTTCCACAGCGAGTGCAGCAGCACCGCGACCAGGTAGCCCGCCAGGACCGCCAGCACCCGCACGGCGACGCTGCGCTTGGCCGCGGCGATTCCCGCCCCGATCCCGATCATCGAGGTGAACAGCGGGTGGGCGAAGGGCGAGAGCACGCCGCGCAGCAGCAGCACGGCGAGCACCCCGCCGCTCTGGCCGACCATCGTGTCCTCGGCGAACGCGCGGCCGATGTAGAGGATGTTCTCGGTGAAGGCGAACCCCGCGGCCACGATCCCGGCGTAGACCACGCCGTCCACGATCCCGTCGAACTCGCGGCGCCTCCAGACCAGCAGCCCGACCAGGAACAGGCCCTTCACGCCCTCCTCCACGAACGGGGCGATCACCACCGACCCCAGCACGTCCCCCGAGCCGCGGCCCAGCAGGGAGTCCGCCGCCAGCGAGGCACTGGAGTTGATCAGCAGCGCCGACAGCGCGGCGAAGCAGGCGCCCCAGAGGAAGGCGACCAGCAGCATCCGCGGCGGCTCGGGCTCCCAGCGGTCCAGCCACAGGAAGGCGGCGACGACCGGACCGACGGGCAGCAGCGCACACAGCGCCCCCACCAGCACCCCGCCGAACCCGACGGAGTTGCCGACCATGCCGAGCACGACCAGCCCGCAGATCCCCAGCGCCACCAACCCGACGACCGGGAGCAGCACGCCCCGCCGCCGGGCGGCGTGGGTGTGCCGGGTCTGCTCGGGTGGCGCTCCGGTGGGGACGGGGTAGGCCATACCCCGGGAGCCTACGGATGCCCGTCGGACTCCGCGATCACCGGACGGCGTCGGGGTCCTCGGGATCGTCCGGTGCGCGGCAACAGTGCTCCAGCCACAGCGCCCCGGCCACCAGCACCAGCGCGCACACCAGCCCGACGACCGCGGCCACCGTGTCCGAGGCCGCCGCGGTGACCGATCCCGCGCGCGGGGCGACGTAGAGCAGCAGGCCGGCCCACAGCCCCGCGACCAACGCCCCGCCCAGCGCCGAGGCCTTCGCCACCAGCACGGCACGGGCCGCGACCAGGGGCTCCACCGGCTTGCTGCCCGGCCGCCGGTCGACCCGGCCCTTGAGCACCCACCCGGCCGCCGCCTCTGCCAGGCCCAGCACCCCGAGCGTGGCGCCCGCGGGCGCGGGGAAGCTCGGCAGCGTGCCGTAGGTGAGCAGGACCAGCAGGTTGCCGACGACGCCTGCGACCACGAACGCCAGCAGCAGGTCGCGGGGACGGGTCGTGGTCACCGCAACCTCAGCTCCGTCCGGCGCAGCCCCGCGACCTCGGCCTGCGGGAGCGCGGCCAGCAGGTCCGCCACCCTGCCGTGTCCGGGGAGCACCGCGTCGGGGTCGAGGTCCAGCCACGGGACGAGCACGGTCGCCCGCTCCGGGGTGCCGGGATGGGGCAGCAGCAGCTCCGGGTCGTCGCTGGTCACGGGGCCGTCGGCGGAGTCGACGGTGACGACGTCCACGTCCAGGGTCCGCGGCCCCCACCGCACCTCGCGCACACGCTCGGCCGCCTTCTCCAGCTCCTGGGCGCGGCGCAGCCAGCCCCAGTGGTCGGTGTCCGGGTCCTCGACGAGGAGCAGGGCGTTGAGGAAGTCCGGCTGCTCGACCCCGCCCCACGCCGGGGTCTCGTAGACCGGCGAGGCCGCGACCAGCACGTCCCGGAACCCGGCGACCGCGAGCCGCAGATACCCGGCCCGGTCTCCGAGATTGGACCCGAGGGACAGCAGCGCACGCGTCATCAGCGCACCCCCCGAACCGCACGAACGGCACTCTTGTGCGCTAGGTCCGCACAAGAGTGCCGTTCGTGCGGTCGGTGGTGTCTCATGCCGGGACGATCCGCCCGCGGCCCGCCCCTCGGGAGCGCCGTGCCACCACCGCGACGTCCGCGAAGTCCAGCGGGATCGGTGCGTGCGGCTTGTGCAGGGTGACCTCGACGGCGTGCACGCGGTCGTCCTTCATCACCTCGTCGGCGATCTCGGCGGAGACCGTCTCGATCAGGTCCCGTGGGGGCCCGGCGATGATTCCCGCGGCCAGCTCGGCCAGCTCGCCGTAGTGCACCGTCTTGGTGAGGTCGTCCGTGGCGGCGGCCTCGACGAGGTCGATCCACAGCGTGATGTCGACGACGAAGTCCTGCCCGTCCCGTTTCTCGTGCGCGAACACCCCGTGGTGCCCGCGCACCCGGAGACCCGTCAGCTCGATGCGATCGGTCACTGGTCCCCCGACTCCGTCCGGGCCCGGGACGCGCCGAGCCGGTAGGCCGTGGACACCGCGATGGCGTCCATCGTGGGCTCGACGGCGTGCACCCGCACACCCCACGCCCCCGCCTCCGCGGCGAGCGCGCTGATCGCGGCCGTGGCGCCGTCCCGGCCCGCGGGAGGGCGGACCCGGCCCTCGGCGTCCGCCAGGAGCTGCCCGAGGAACCGCTTGCGCGAGGCCCCGACCAGCACCGGGAAGCCCAGCGCGAGCAGCACGTCCAGCCTGCGCAGCAGGGCCCAGTTGTGCGCGGCGGTCTTGGCGAAGCCCAGCCCGGGATCGAGGATCAGCCGGTCCGGGTCGACGCCTGCCATCACAGCGGCGTCCACCCGCGCGACCAGCTCGTGGCGCACCTCGCCGACGACGTCCTCGTAGGACGCCAGCTCGTGCATCCGGTCGCTGTGCCCGCGCCAGTGCATGAGGATCCAGGGCACCCGCAAGCCCGCGACGGCGACCGCCATGTGCGGATCCGCCAGCCCCCCGGACACGTCGTTGACCACGCTCGCGCCGGCCTCGACCGCGGCCTCGGCCACGGACGCGCGGGTGGTGTCCACGCTGACCCGCACGCCCTCGGCGACCAGGTCGCGGACCACCGGGACGACGCGCGCCCGCTCGCTCTCCGCGTCCACCCGCACGGCACCGGGCCGGGTGGACTCCCCGCCGACGTCCACGAGATCCGCGCCGGCATCGCGCATGGCGACCCCGTGCGCGACGGCGTGCTCACGGTCGAGGTACCGGCCGCCGTCGGAGAACGAGTCCGGCGTGACGTTGAGGATCCCGAGCACGACGCACCGGCCCGGATGGGGGACCGGGACGGCCATCAGGTGCCCCGGATCAGCGACAACGCCTCCGCGCGCGACGACGGGGAGGTCTGGAACAGCCCCCGGACGGCGGAGGTGGTCGTGCGCGACCCCGGCTTGCGGATGCCGCGCATGGCCATGCAGAGGTGCTCGGCGTCGATCACCACGATGACGCCGCGCGGGTTGAGCTTGCGCACCAGCGCGTCCGCGACCTGACCGGTCAGCCGCTCCTGCACCTGCGGGCGCTTGGAGTACAGGTCGACCACCCGGGCGATCTTCGACAGCCCGGTGACCTTGCCCTCCACCGACGGGATGTACCCCACGTGCGCCACCCCGTGGAAGGGCACGAGGTGGTGCTCGCAGGTGGAGTACAGCGGCACGTCCTTGACCAGGACGAGCTCGCCGTGTCCCTCGTCGAAGGTCTTCTCCAGCACCGCGGACGGGTCCGTGTAGAGCCCGGCGAACAGCTCCTCGTAGGCCCGCGCCACCCGGGCCGGGGTGTCCCGCAGCCCCTCGCGGTCCGGGTCCTCCCCGACCGCCAGCAGCAGCTCGCGGACGGCCGCCTCGGCGCGCGCGTGATCCACTCCGGTGGGCGCCGCGCGGCCGTTCACGGCAGCGCCCTCGGTGGTTCCGGTGCTCAGTGCGAACTCCCTGACTCGGGGCCCTGCGGCTCCTCGGGCGCCGGACGCGGCGCGGGAGGCTCCTGCCCGAGGGCCCGGGTGGGCTGCTCGGACGACGGGCCCTGCTGCGCCTGCTGGGGCCGGGCCCAGTTCGGCGGCGGCCAGGTCTGCCCGGCCGGCGTGGTGGCGGGCCGCCAGTCCGCGGGCGCCCCGTAGTTGGGCGCCACCGCGTTCGGCGGCTGCGGGCCCTGGTAGCCGCCGTTCGACGGCTGCGGCGCGGCATGGGCGCCCGGCTGCGGCTGGGCGTGGCCGTTGCCGTTCGGGGCGTGGCCGTTGCCGTTGCGCTCCGTGGGGAAGCCACCGGGGTAGCCGCCGTTCGGACCGGGGCCGGGCAGTGGGCCGGGCAGTGGGCCGGGGCCACCGTTCGGGCCGGGGGCGGGGACCTCCCCGCCGCCACCACCCGGGTACGAGCCGACCGGTGCGGGCTCGCGCTCCACCTCGGGCGGCCAGACCTCGCCGCGCTCGCGCGCCAGCTCCGCCTTGGTCTTGATCGGCGGCTTGTCCGAGGGCGTGCGCTCCCCGAAGTCGTTGAACGCGGTGATCCGCGGCCGCTTCTCCACCGAGCCGAAGATCCGCTCCAGGTCCCTGCGGGTGAGCGTCTCCTTCTCCAGCAGCTCCACCACCAGGTCGTCCAGCACGTCCCGGTAGGTGTTGAGGATCTCCCACGCCTCGGTGTGGGCGGCCTCGATGAGCTTGCGGACCTCCTCGTCGATCTCGTGGGCGACCTCGAGCGAGTAGTCGGCCTGGTTGCCCATCGAGCGGCCGAGGAAGGGGTCGCCCTGCTCGCGGCCGTACCGCACGGCGCCGAGCTTGGCGCTCATGCCGTACTCGGTGACCATCGCGCGGGCGATCTTCGTGGCCTGGTCGATGTCGCTGGACGCGCCCGTCGTCGGCTCGTGGAACACGAGCTCCTCGGCCGAGCGGCCGCCCATCGCGAACACGAGGCGCCCGATCATCTCCGAGCGCGTCATCAGGCCCTTGTCGTCCTCGGGGACGACGAGCGCGTGCCCACCGGTACGCCCGCGCGGCAGGATCGTGAGCTTGTACACCGGCTCGAGGTCCGGCATCGCCCACGCGGCCAGCGCGTGCCCGCCCTCGTGGTAGGCGGTGATCTTCTTCTCCTGCTCGGAGATGATCTTGCCCTTGCGCCGGGGCCCGCCGACCACGCGGTCGACCGACTCCTCGAGCGCGGCGCCGTTGATCAGCGTCCCGTTCTCGCGGGCGGTGAGCAGCGCGGCCTCGTTGATCACGTTGGCCAGGTCGGCGCCGGACATCCCCACGGTGCGCTTGGCCAGCCCGTCGAAGTCGACGTCGTTCGCGAAGGGCTTGCCCTTGGAGTGCACGGACAGGATCGCCTTGCGGCCCGCCAGGTCCGGGGCGCCGACGGGGATCTGCCGGTCGAAGCGGCCCGGGCGCAGCAGTGCCGGGTCCAGGATGTCCGGCCGGTTGGTCGCGGCGATGAGGATGATCCCGCCGCGCGCGTCGAACCCGTCCATCTCGACGAGGAGCTGGTTCAGCGTCTGCTCGCGCTCGTCGTGCCCGCCGCCGAGGCCCGCGCCGCGCTGGCGGCCGACGGCGTCGATCTCGTCCACGAAGATGATGCAGGGGCTGTTCTGCTTGGCCTGCTCGAACAGGTCCCGCACGCGCGAGGCGCCGACACCGACGAACATCTCGACGAAGTCCGAACCGGAGATCGTGTAGAACGGCACGCCCGCCTCGCCCGCGACGGCCCGCGCCAGCAGGGTCTTGCCGGTTCCGGGCGGGCCGTAGAGCAGCACGCCCTTGGGGATCTTCGCGCCCAGGGCCTGGTAGCGGCCCGGGTTCTGCAGGAAGTCCTTGATCTCGTACAGCTCCTCGACCGCCTCGTCGGCGCCCGCGACGTCTCCGAAGGTGGTCTTCGGCATGTCCTTGTTGAGCTGCTTGGCCTTCGACTTGCCGAAGGACATGACCCGGTTCCCGCCGCCCTGGGCGTTGTTCATCATCCAGAACAGGACGAGGAGCACCAGGCCGAGCGGGATCAGGTAGATGAGCATGGTCGTCAGGAACGAGTCCTGGCGCACCACGGTGTTGAAGTTCGCGACCCCGGAGTCCTGCAGCTTGGTGAAGACACCGTTGGCGGACGCGGCGGGGTACTGGGTGATGATCTTCGTGCTGCCGTCGACCGGGTTGGTCAGGTCGAGGCGGAGCCGCTGCTCCTTGTCCTCGATCGTGGCCTGTGCCACGTTCCCCGAGTCGATCTGCTGGATGCCGACCGACGTCGGGACCTGGGTGTAGCCACGGGTGTCGTCGAAGAGCACGGAGAACCCGAAGTAGACCAGGACCACGACGAGGATCCAGATCAGTGGGTTACGGAGCAGGCGCTTGCGGTCCATGCAGCTTCGGCCTGGTGGCCTTCACCTTCCCGAGATGAGCTTCGCCGGTACCGCGCGGGCGGCGACGCGCCGACCGGCCTGATCCGCCAGGATAGCCGCCGGAGGCCGGTCACGCGCCAACCGCCTCACGGGGCCGGTGGCGGGGTGTTCCGTCCGGCTCAACGCGCGGCCCGGGCACCGGAGTTCCCGGCTGCGCTCACGATCCGGTCTCGGCCCCGCACCGAACCGGTGACCCGGCTCGCCCCGAACCTCGCGGGGATGGTGGGGTATCCCCGCACCCCCGGGAGTCGTTGGCCCGATGAGGGTGTCAGCGGTGGGCGAGCGGGTGCGGGGGTGGGGTGCGGATGCGCATCCGGTGGAGCGGCGTCCGGTCGAGGCGGAGCGTGCTGCCCGCGGCGACGGTCGCGGCGCTCGCCGCGGTGATCGTGGTCCTGCCCTCCACCGCGAACGCCCGACCGGCGGCCGCGGTGGCCCCGGCGCCCGCGGCTGCGCCCGCTCCCGCGTGGGCCCCCCGCGAGACGGCGGGCGTGCACCCGGGGGTCACCACCGTGACGCAGGGCGGCGGCTCCTGCACCAGCAACTTCGTCTTCCGCGGCGGGGACGGCACGCTCTTCCTCGGCCAGGCCGCGCATTGCGCGGGCACCGGCCAGGTGACCGAGACGGACGGCTGCACGTCGTCGACCATGCCGCTGGGCACGCCGGTCACCGTGCGCGGCGAGCGGGGCTTCACCACGACCGGGCGCATGGTCTACAGCTCGTGGATCACCATGCAGCAGCGGGCCGAGGCCGATCGGGTGGCCTGCGGCTACAACGACTTCGCGCTCGTCCAGCTGCCTGCGGACGCCGCCCCCGTCACCAACCCGACCGTCCCCTTCTTCGGCGGACCCACGGGGGTCAACACGACCGGGCTCCCGGAGGGGGCGCAGACCTTCACCTACGGCAACTCGCCCACCCGGGGCGGGGCGGCGGCGCTCAGCCCGAAGGCGGGCATCAGCGCGGGCGACATGGCGAGCGGCTGGTCGCACCAGGTCTACACGGTCTCGCCGGGGGTCCCCGGGGACTCCGGCAGCGCCTTCCTGGACGCCTCGGGGCGCGCCCTCGGACTGCTGTCCACGCTGAACCTCGCCCCGCTGCCGGTCAGCAACGGCGTCACCGACCTGGCCAAAGCCCTCGCCTACGCCAACCTGCACGGTGGGCTGGGCCCGATCGGGCTGGTCGACGGCACCGCGCCCTTCACCCCGACCCCGCCGGGGATCCCGCTGCAGGACGTCGCCCCGCCCGCGGGCCCGCCGGTGGGCGCAGGCTCCTGACGACCGCTCAGGCGTAGACCTTCGGGTCCAGGGTGCCGATGTAGGGCAGGTCCCGGTAGCGCTCGCCGTAGTCCAGGCCGTACCCGACCACGAACTCGTTCGGGATGTCGAAGCCCACGTAGGCGACCGGCACGTCCACCTTGATCGCGTCCGGCTTGCGCAGCAGGGTGACCACCTCGAGCGAGGCGGGCCCCCGCGACTCCAGGTTCTTGAGCAGCCAGGACAGCGTGAGGCCCGAGTCGATGATGTCCTCGACGATGAGCACGTGCCGCCCCGCGATGTCGCGGTCGAGGTCCTTGAGGATCCGCACCACGCCGCTCGACGAGGTCGACGACCCGTACGAGCTGACCGCCATGAACTCCAGCTGCACGGGCAACGGCAGGGCCCGGGCGAAGTCCGTCATGAACATCACGGCACCCTTGAGCACCCCGACGAGGAGCAGGTCCCCGCCGTCGGTGCAGCGGTCGGCGTAGTCCTTGCCGATCCGCTCGGCGAGCTCGGTGGTCTTCTCCCCGATCTGTTCCTCGGTGACCAGCACGGATGCGATGTCGCCGTCGTACACGGGGTTCGGCCCTTCCCTAGATGGCGCCTTGCACCGTCAGCCTGCCATCTCGCCGGACCACGTCCAACCCGCCCGGCAGGCGGGGCCCGCCCTGCCCGCGCCACTCGGCGACGAGTGCGTCCGCCGCGCGCAGGTGGGCGTCGGTCGGGGCGGGGGCGCCCGCAGCGGCGAGCCAGTCCCGCAGCACGCGCCTGCGGACCGCGGCGGGGACCGCGGCGAGCACCGACGCCCGCAGCGCGGACCCCTCCGCCGCCTCGGCCCGCACCCGGTCCGCCCAGGCGGTGAGAGCCTCGTCGTCCTCCCGGAGCTGTGCGGCGGTGCGCGCGAGGGCCCCCGCGACGCCGCCGCCCAGGGCCGCCTCGAGCAGCGGCAGGACCTCGTGGCGGAGCCGGACGCGGGTGAACCGGGGATCGGCGTTGTGCGGGTCCTCCCAGGGCACGAGGTCCGCGCAGGCGGCCCGGGTGTCCGCGCGCCGGACGCCGAGCAGCGGGCGCAGCCAGGGCGCCGTCCACTCGCGCATGCCGGCGATCGACCGGGCGCCCGATCCCCGCCCGAGGCCGAGCAGCACGGTCTCCGCCTGGTCGTCCAGGGTGTGGCCGAGCAGCACCGGCGAGTCCGCGGACGGCCGGGCGGCGGCCAGCGCGGCGTAGCGGGCCTGCCGCGCGGCGGCCTCCGGCCCCCCGTCCGCCCCGACGACGACGGTCCGCACCTCGGCCGCGATCCCGCGGCCCCGCAGGGTGGCGGCCAGCTCCGCGGACCGCTCCGCCGACCCCTCCTGCAACCCGTGGTCGACGATCACGGCGCAGGCTTCCGGGCGCAGGGCGCGCGTGGCGAGCAGCAGGGCCAGCGAGTCCGCCCCACCGGAGCACGCCACCACCGGCGGCGCGGCCCGCACCGCCGCGGGCAGCCGCGAGAGCGCCGCCCGGACGGCGCCCTCGACCCTCAGGCGACCCGGGTCAGCCACTGCTCGGGGTGGGCGAGCTCCGTGCGGGTGGGCAGGGAGTCCGGGGACTGCCAGACCGCGTTGAAGTCCGCCATCCCCACCTCCCGCACCACGTGGTCGGTGAAGGCCGCGCCCACGGCGTACTGCTTGACCTTCGCCTCCACCCCCAGCAGCGCGCGCAGCACCCGGTCCACCAGGCCGCCGCCGCGGCGGCGTGCGGTGAAGCGCCTTCGGATCGTGGCCACGCTCGGCACCACCTCGGGACCGGCGGCGTCCATCACGTGGTCCGCGTGCCCCTCCAGCAGGGTGGTCAGCGCGAGCAGCCGGTCCAGCACCGCCTTCTGTTCGGGCCCCTGCAGCAGCTCCACCAGCGCCAGCGAGTCACCCTTGGACTCCCTGAGCGCCTTGAGCGCCTCGGGCAGCCGCTCGATCATCGCGCCGCCGTTCGCGGTGCTGATCGACAGGAACTCCGACACCTCGGCGGCGAAGTGGTCCCGCAGCCAGGGCACCGCGGTGAACTGCAGCCGGTGCGTGGCCTCGTGCAGGCAGACCCACAGCCCGAAGTCCTCGGCGGGCACGTCGAGCGCCTGCTGGGCCGCGTAGACGTTCGGCGCGACCAGCAGCAGCCTGCCCTCGGAGTCCGACCCCCCGAAGGGGTCGTACTGGCCCAGCACGCGGGAGCCGACGAAGGCCAGCACCCCGCCGAGCTGAAGCCCCGAGGTGGTCGCGGTGACCGCGCGGGCCGCCCTGGCCGTCCTCGGCAGCCGCGCGCCCGCGGTCAGCTCGGCCATCCCGTCGATCGCGGCGGCGGCCCAGGTCGGCCGGTCCACGACGTCCGCGGGCAGCAGCGGTAGTCCCCCGCCCAGCCCGGTCACGGCACGCACGTGCCCCTCGGCGACGGCGGCGTCCGCGCGCAGCCGTTCGACGAGCTCGGTGGCCACCCCGGCCGAGACCGGGGGCCCCGCGGGCACCAGCCGCGCGGCCGTCCGCCGGGCCAGGGCCCAGTTGACGGGCAGGCCGGGCAGGGTGTCGGTCTCCGCGAGGACAGTCACCCCCGCGAGGCTACCCACCGACTACCGGCAGCCGCAGCGGCTCAGGGTCGCGGCGATGGTGTCCAGTCGCGGGCGGACGGTGGCCGGGGACTGCCCGTTGGACATCAGGGCGAAGACGAGCAGCCTGCCGTCGACGTCCGTGACCACCCCGGCGAGGCTGCTCACCCCGGTCAGCGTGCCGGTCTTGGCCCGGACCACCCCGCGGCCCGCTGCGGCCGCGCCGGTGCCGAAGCGGTCGTCCAGCGTGCCGTCCCCGCCCGCCACCGGGAGCCCGGTGACGATCGGCCGCAGGAACTCCGGCCCCTGGTCCGGCCCCGACGGCGCCGCCGCGGACTGCAGCACCGAGGCGAGCAGCGTGGCGGGCACGGCGTCCGCGGTGGAGAGCCCGGAGCCGTCCACCATCCGGGCGCCGGAGACGTCGAACCCGGACTGAGCGAGGGCGGCGAGCACCGCCTCGGCCGACCCGGTGAACGACGGATCGGCCTGTCGGTTCAGCGCGACCGTGCGCGCGAGGCTCTCGGCGAGGACGTTGTCCGAGGTGGTCATGAGGTGCTCGACGAGGATGGACACCGGCGCCGACACGACCCGGCCGAGCTCCTTGGCGTTCGGCGGGGCGGTGCCCTCGGTCACCCGGGCGGCGCCCAGCTTGTCCGCGAACGCCTGCCCCGCCGCCCGCGCCGGGTCGGCGACCCGCGGAGTGTCCTGCACGCCGGTGTCGCGGCGGCCGCCGTCGAGCATGAGCGGGGTCATGGGCGCGACGAACCCGCCCGCGACGTCCGCCGAATCCCAGCCCTCGGCGAGCTCCGGGCCGGTCCACGCGCTGGTGTCCACCACGACCGAGGTGATCGCCTGGCCCGGCAGCGCCTGCTTCACCTCGGCGACCAGCTCGTCCAGCCGGGCGGGATCGGGGTAGGTGCCGGTCCGGCCCTCGGGCAGCGCGGTGAGCGTGGGGTCCCCGCCGCCGACGAGGACGACCTGCCCGGGCTCGGCGCCCGCGACCGCGCGGGTGGCCAGCCGGTCCGTGGGATCGAGGGTCAGCAGCGTCGCCGCGGCGGTCAGCAGCTTGCCCGTGCTGCCCGGAACGAGAGGTCGCGCCGGTGATTGCTGCCACAGTGGAGCGGCACCGCGCGGCGCCGCGGGGTCCACGACGATGCCGGAGAACTCGCCGAGGGCGGTCGATCCGGCCAGCGGGTCCAGCACCGAACCGAGTCCCGCGGAGCTCGGTGTGGGCGCCGCGGCGGGCAGCGCGACGAGGTCCGGAGCAGGCACGTCGAGCGTCTTCTCGGGCACGGCCGCAGCGCGCAAACCCAAGTCCGACAACACATTCGGGGCCTGCAGGGCGACGGCACCGCCCCCGGCGGCGGCCAGGGCGAGCACCACCAGCACGACGAGGACGACGCGACCCGGGCGCGTGGGCAACCGCAGGGTGTCGCCGATCCGGCGGCCGAGTCCCACGCCACCCACCGCCCTCTCCCGATCGCGCACGGACCAACCGGCCGGTCACGACCGGCCGGACGCGGTCCCCCACACTAGAGGTAGGCGCCGGGCCCGAGGGCACGGCCTGTGCATGCACCATCGCTGACCGCAAGGCACCGACCAGAGGAGCACCCGTGGACTTCGACGTTCTCATCGAGATCCCCAAGGGCGGCCGCAACAAGTACGAGGTGGACCACAAGACGGGCAGGCTCCGTCTGGACCGCACTCTGTTCACCGCGACCCAGTACCCCGCGGACTACGGCTTCATCGAGGACACCCTCGGCGAGGACGGCGATCCGCTCGACGCGCTGGTGCTCATCCAGGAGCCCACCTTCCCCGGCTGCCTCGTGCGCTCCCGCGCGATCGGGATGTTCCGGATGAAGGACGAGAAGGGCGGGGACGACAAGGTCCTCTGCGTCCCGGCGGACGACCCGCGCCAGGAGCACCTGCGCGACATCCACCACCTGCCCGAGTTCGACCGGGCGGAGATCCAGCACTTCTTCGAGATCTACAAGACCCTCGAGCCGGGCAAGAGCGTCGAGGGCGCCTCCTGGGTCGGCCGCGCGGACGCCGAGCGCGAGATCATGAACTCCCGCAAGCGCGAGCAGGACCGCCTGGCCGCCGAGGCCGAGGCGGAGGAGTCCCAGCACTGACGTGCTCGTGCGCGGTGGGTGGGTGCTCCGGCACCCTCCCCGCGCACGGTGTCAGGCGGTCCAGGCCTCCTCCATCGCGGTGGTGAAGCGGCCCAGCAGCCGGGTCAGCGCGTCCCGGTCCTCGGTCGGCCAGTCGGCGAGCAGGGCGACCAGCCGCTCGTTGCGCAGCCTGCGGTTCTCCGCGAACACGCGGCGGCCCTCGTCCGTCGCGGCGATCAGCGAGGCGCGGCCGTCCCCCGGGTCCGGGGTGCGGGCCACGAACCCGAGCCTGCCGAGCTGCGCGATCTGCCTGCTGACGGTCGAGGGATCGGAGTGCACGGCCTCGGCCAGTGCGCCCGGCCTGCGCGGCCCGTCCTTCACGAGGTGGACGAGCAGCAGGTAGGCCGCCCGCTCCACGGCGTCGGGGTTCTCGGCCAGCTGCTGGGCCTGCATCCGGTCGAACAGCCGGATCAGGCGGGCGAGCTGGGTCCCCAGCTCGTCCGCCTGGTCCGTCGTGTAGTCGTTCACACTCGTTCGAAGAGTGCGGCGAGTCCCTGGCCGCCGCCGATACACATCGTCTCGAGGCCGTAGCGGGCGTCCCGGCGGACCATCTCCCGCGCGAGGGTGGCCAGGATCCGGCCGCCGGTGGCGCCGACCGGGTGCCCCAGCGAGATCCCCGAGCCGTTGACGTTCGTCCGCTCGAAGTCCGACGGGGTGAAGCCCCACTCCCGCGTGCAGGCCAGCACCTGGGAGGCGAAGGCCTCGTTCAGCTCGATCAGGTCGACGTCCTTGAGTGCCACCTCGGCCTGGTCCAACGCGCTCGCGACGGCCGGGACCGGGCCGATGCCCATCGTCTTCGGGGCGACCCCGCCCAACCCCCAGGACACCAGCTTGACCAGGGGCCGCAGCCCCAGCTCGGCGGCCTTCTCCGGGGTGGTCACGACCGCGATCGCGGCGCCGTCGTTCTGGCCCGAGGCGTTGCCCGCGGTCACCGTGGCCTCCGGGTCCTGCCCGCCCATGATCGGGCGCAGCGCCGCCAGGGTCTCCACGGACGAGTCGGGCCGGATGTGCTCGTCGGCGTCCACGACGGTGTCGCCCTTGCGGCCCTTCACCGTGACCGGGACGATCTCGTCCGCGAACCGGCCCTCGGCCTGCGCCGCCGCCGCCCGCTGGTGGGAGCGGACCGCGTACTCGTCCTGCTCCTCGCGCGGGATCTTGTACTCCGCCCGGAGGTTCTCGGCGGTCTCGATCATGCCGCCGGGGACCGGGAAGTTCTTCCCGCCCGCGGTGACCCGCCCGCGCGCCAGCGCGTCGTTGAGCAGCACACCCGGGCCGCCCTTGACCCCCCAGCGCATGGCGGTGGAGTAGAAGGGCGCGTTCGACATCGACTCCGCGCCGCCGGCGAGGACGACGTCCGAGGCACCGGTCCGGACCTGCATCGCCGCGTAGAGCACGGCCTGCAGGCCCGATCCGCAACGACGGTCGATCTGGATGCCGCCCGCGGTGACCGGCAACCCGGCGTCCAGCGCGGCGACCCGGCCGATCGCGGGGGCCTCCATGGTGGGGTAGCAGTTGCCGAGCACCACGTCGTTCACCGACTCCGGGGCCAGGCCGGTCCGCTCGAGCAGCGCCTTGATCACCGTCGCCGCCAGCTCGTGGGCCTGGACCGCCTTCAGCGAACCGCCGAAGCCGCCCACCGGCGTCCGCAGCGGCTCGCAGATCACCGCGTCGCGCATGTCTGTCCCTCTCTCGTCACACGTACTGGCGGGTCAGCCACTCGGCCACGACGGCGGGACGCTCGGAGCCCTCCAGCTCGACGGTGACCGTCGTGGTGAGCTGCACCGCACCGTCCTTGGTCCGCTCGGCCCCGGCCAGCACGACGCTGCCGCGCACCTTGCTGCCCACCGGAACGGGCGCGGTGAACCGCACCTTGTTCAGGCCGTAGTTGATGCCCATCCGCACGCCGTCGATCCGGTAGACCTGCGCGACGAGCACGGGCAGCAGGGACAGCGTGAGGAAGCCGTGGGCGATCGTGGTGCCGAAGGGGCCCTGCGCCGCGCGCTCCGCGTCCACGTGGATCCACTGGTGGTCGCCGGTCGCCTCGGCGAACTGGTCGATGTGGGACTGCTCCACCGTCACCCACTCGGAGGTGCCGAGGTGCTCCCCCACGAGCCCGCTGATCTCGTCCACACCGTTGAAGACGCGCATACCCACCCTTTCCCCACTGCCGTCGGTCCGGGGCCACACTGCCACAACGAACAGGGCGGGCGGGGCGGTCGTGGGCCGGCTAACGAGGTGTTCGGTCAGCGCACGAACGCGCCGGTGAACTCCAGCCGGACCGGACCCCCTCGCGACTCGGCCGCGCCGGGCGCGGCGATCACCGCGTGCAGCACGATCTGGATCCGACGGCCGGGGAGCGGTCGCATCCGGAACACCCCCTGGACGCGGTGCGCGGCCCCCTCGGGCGGCTCCGGACCGGACTCCTCGTCGGGGGTCAGCGCGGGGCCTGCGCGCAGCAGCCCCCGGACGGCGACGACGTCGTGCCGGATCCGACGCAGGTCCGCGCAGGCGAGCCACCGCGGTCCGGCGGGACCGCCGGCCTCGCCCGCGGGCTCCGAGAACTCCACGCTCAGCTCCGGGTCCGCCCCGAAGACGGGCAGCACGAGCACCCCCCAGCCGACGGGGGCGGTGAGGTCCGCGACCCGCGGCCGCCGGACGACCGCGCTCGCGGCGGGCGCGTCGAGCAGGTGGACCGCCGCGGCCCCGGGATCGGGCGAACGAGGGTCGGTGAGCTCCGCCGTCATCGCCACCTCCTCGGCCGTGTCGTCCTGCGGACAGGGCGCCATGCGCCCCGGAACGGACAACGACGGCCCCGGTCGCTGGTTTTTCGGCAGCCCGCCGAGAAACACGGACACGACCGCAGCCGGTGACGACGCCGAGGGGTCCGCCACCCGAAAGGGGCGACCCCGTTCCGGGTTCGGGTCCCGTCGTCACCAGGGGCTCCGTCTGCTGGATCACAGTTCTCACCCCAACGTGCCACGATCCACCCGCTTTCCGGTCAATCTGCGGATTCGCATTTCGTCGGCGGATCTCCCCACGTTTCGTAACGCCGGGGAAATGGGGATTTCCTAGAGTCGCGGCGTGTGGATCAGGCTGGCGGTGCTCGTGCTCGTGGCACTGCTGTGGCCGGTCGGGGTCGCCGCCGCCGCCCCCGTGTCCACCCCCGAGCCCGGAGCCCTGCTCACCAGCGCGCCCGCGCGGGTGCAGATCGCCGTCGAGGAGCGGGTCACCGACCTGCAGATCCTCGTCACCGACGCGGCGGGCGTCCGGCGAGACGTCGGTGCTCCGGCGGTCCACGGGCCCGTCGGGGCGGTGGACCTCACCCCCGGGTTGGCCGCGGGCAGCTACACGGTCGACTGGCGGCTGCGGGACCCGGACGGGAGCCTCCGCTCCGGGACCTTCCTGTTCACCCTCGCCCCCGCCGTCGAGACCGCGGCGTCGGCCCGGGACACGGGTCCGACCGGTCGGCGCCACCCGACGGCCCTCTGGCTCGCGGCCGGGCTGGTCGTGGTGGTCGGCGGCCTCGCGCTCGTCCGTTCCGCAGGCCGCGTGCGCCGCTGAGCGACCGCCGTCCGCGACGGCGCTGCTCCGTTCGGCGTTGCCGGGGCACGCCCACTATCGTGCGGCTGGCGGTCTGAGCGGGGGTGGAGCAGGGGATGGACCAGGAGGCGGCGGCTCCCGCGACGCCCCCGGGCACGGTCCACGAGGGCGTCCCGTACGCCTCACCGGACCGGTTGGCCGCCGAGCTGGCCGCCCCGCTGGGCCGGGCCCTGGAGGCGGGCGAGTCCGTCATCGCGGTGCTGGACCCGGAGAACCGCGCCGCCCTGTCCGCGGCGCTGGGCTCCGCCGCCGTGGACGTCGAGTGGCTGGACATGGTCGAGGTGCACCGGGTGCCCGCGTTCACCGTGGCGATGCGCTGGGCCCGGCTGACCCGCCGCGCGGCCCGGCCCGAGCAGCGCACCACCGTCGTCGCCCAGCACACCGAGCTGCCCGGGGTGGACCGCGGGCACTGGGCGCGGCTGGACGCGGGTCTGACGGTCGCGCTCGCCGATCTCCCGATCACGATGCTCTGCGCCTGTCACGAGACCGGCGACCTGGACCTGCTGCGTGCCACGCACCCCACCCTGCGGATGGGGGGCTCGAGCCTGCCCGCGGGCCCGCTGCGGGACCCGGTGGAGCTGGTCGCCGAGTTCCCGCCGCCGCCCCCGGCCGACCTCGGGCCGCCGTTGGCCGCGCTGTCGTTCACCCTCGACACCCTGGCGGCCGTCCGCAGGCTGGTCGCCGAGACCGGCCCGCGGACCGGGCTGGACCCCGAGCACACCGCCGATCTCGTGCTGGCGGTCAACGAGATCGCCACCAACAGCGTCGAGCACGGCCCGGGCGCGGGCGAGCTGCGGATCTGGGGCGGGCCGAGCACCGTCGCGGAGGTGTTCGACGTCGGGTCGATGGACGTGCCGTTCCCGGGCATGGTCCCGCCACCCCCGTCCGGGGAGCGCGGGCGCGGGCTCTGGCTCGCCTCCGAGCTGACCGACGTGCTGCAGGTGTGGAGCGACGAGACCGGCACCACCGTCCGACTCTTCGTCGACAGCGGTGAGTGAGGCGGTCGCGCGCTTCGTGGCCCTGGTCCGCGGACCGGAGCCCCCGCTGGACGAGGCCGCCCTCGCCCTGGCCGCAGGCGCCGCCCCCGACCTCGATCCCGCCCCGTGGCTCGCGGAGCTGGACCGGCTCGCCGCGGGCGTGGACTCGCTGCCCGCCCTGGTCCGCAGGCTCTTCGTGGAGGAGGGCTTCACCGGCAACAGCGGCGACTACTCCGATCCGCGCAACTCGCTGCTGCCGGACGTGCTGACCCGCCGCACCGGCATCCCGATCACGCTGGCCGTGGTGTGCATCGAGGTCGGCAGGCGGGCGGGCATCGCGCTGGAGGGCGTCGGGATGCCGGGCCACTTCCTCGTGCGCGTGCCCTACACCGGCCACCACCTGGACGTCTTCGACCACGGCAGGCGGCTGGACCGCGCGGCCTGCGAGGCGCTGTTCCGGGCCGCGACGGGCTCGGACGCACCCTTCGGCGCGCACCTGCTGCCGCGCGCGTCCACCCGGGACATCCTGCTGCGGATGCTGGAGAACCTGCGCACGGTGCAGCGCCACCGGGGTGGGCCCGCGGACCGGGAGTGGGTGCTGCGGATGCGCCTCGCCCTGCGCCCCGACGCCGCCGCCCTCACCGAGCTGGGCGAGGTCCTCGGCGAGCAGGCCCGCTGGGACGAGGGCGCCCGCCTGATCTCGACCTTCCTCGACGGCGGCGACCACCCACCGGAGGTCGCCCGCCACCTCCGCCACCAGGCGGCCGCGCTCCTCGCCCACCTGAACTGAGGCGGGCTACCGTTCTGTCCATGGCGCAGGATGTGGGGGCGAAGGCCTCCCGCGGGCCGGAGATCCAGTCGGTGGCGCGGGCCTCGGCGGTGCTGGGCGTCGTCGTCGACAGCGGCGACGGCCTCACGACCACCGAGATCGCCAAGGCCACCGGGCTGACGGTGAGCACCGTGCACCGGTTGGCGCATACCCTGGTCGCGGGCAACCTGCTCTGCCGGGACGCCGAGCGCTTCCTGCCCGGCCCGCTGCTGCTGCGCCTGGCCCGCAAGGCCCTCGGCGCGAGCGGGGTGCCCGAGGCCGCGGACGTGCTCAAGGAGCTCGCCGACCGGACCGGGGAGACCGCGAGCATCGGGATGCGCCGCGGGGACGAGGTCCTCGTGCTGTTGTCCGTCCCGTCCACCCGCGCGCTGCGCTACATCGGGCGCCCGGGGGCGCGGGTCCCGCTGCTCGAGTCCGCGATCGGCTGCGCGATCGTCGCGTTCGGCAGTGATCCCGTGCAGCAGGCCGCGGAGGTACTCTCCCGCGCCGGCGCCGCCGGTCCCGAATCGTGGGCCGCGGAGGTCGACCTGCTGGCCACCCAGTTCCGGGGCTACGCGGTGCTCGACGATCCCCACGACCCCGCGTTGCGGGCCGTGGCCGCCCCCGTCGTCGGGGCGAGCGAGCACGTCCGGATGGGGGTCGAGATCCAGGGCCCGACCAGCAGGCTCCCGGACGAGCGGCTGGACGCGCTGGGGTCGGTCGTGCGCGCCGCTGCCGACGCCCTGGAGGGCCTGCCGGTGTCCCTCGCGTTCAGCGACTTCTGACCGGACATTTGCCGCTTCGCCCAGCTCCTGACCGGACATTCCGCGATGCGCAACAAATTCCCGCATCCTGCAAAGACCCGTTGACCGCAGCGGAACGCGATGCCTAACCTCGGAGCGACCCGAGCGGGAGGAGGCGAGGACCATGGGCACGGACGAGATCGTCGTGTCGCCGAACCATGTCGTCTTCGACCTCCCCGAGATCGTCGCCGTGCACGAGGGGCTGTTCGAGGCGGCCGGGCTCGCGGTGCGCTTCGCGGACGCCACGGACCGTTCGGCCGACCACGAGCGCAACCCCGCGGCCCGGCACAAGGAGTCGCAGTTCACCGCCGCGCAGGCGGATGTCTACAACGTCTGTGAGTGGGGCGGGATCGACCGGCTGGAGCGGGACACCCGCGGCGGCCGGATCGGGCACCTGCGCGCGGCCGTCGTGGCGCAGGCCCTGGTCAGCATCGACCCGGAGCTCAACGAGCCGCACGACCTGGCCGACGTGCCGCTCGCGGTGAACCTCTACACCGGCTCGCACTACACGGCCCTGCACCTGCTGGAGGGGACGGTCCCGCGCGAGCGGATCACGCTCGTGCACGCCGGTCCGCCCGCCCAGCGCCTCGAGCGGCTCCTCGGGGGCGACTCGCGGGCCACGATGCTGATGGAGCCCTTCCTGTCCCTCGCGCTGAGCCGCGGGGCGCACGTGCTGGGCACCTACACCTACCGGGGCTCGCAGGTCGTGGCGCCGCACCTCACCGCCGCGCAGCAGGAGGCGTACCGGGGCGCCGTCGACAAGGCCGTGGACCTGATCAACGGCGACCGGGCCCGCTGGGCCCCCACGATCGCCGCCGAGGCCGGCCTCGAGCCGGCCCTGCTGCGCCCGGACTACCACCGCTACACGCACCTGGTGCCGTTCACGGAGCGCCGCTTCACCGAGACCTACGCCTGGATGCGCTCGTGGCGACTGACGGACGGCCGCTCCGGTTACGAGACCCTGCGGGCGATGCGATGAGGCTGACCAGCCGCAGGCACATCGACCTCTGTCGGATCAACGGCGGGACGTGTCCGGGCCACTAGCCCCGCGTCGATCCTCCGCCACACCCTCCCGGCTCTGCCTCGTCGGCCTGCGCCGTCGTCCCGCCTGCCCGCCCCCGGCCCCACCGCCCCGGGCCGCCCCTCCAGGAGTCCCCATGCCCGCACGTCCCCCGCTGCTCGACCGCGGCCTCGACCGCCGCTCCCTGCTCCGCGCCGGCCTGTTCGGCGCCGGTCTCGTCGCCACCGCGCCGCTGCTGGCCGCGTGCGGCGGCGCCCCCACCGGCGGGACACTCGCGGCCCGCGTCGAGGACACCCAGGCGGGCACCGCCGGTGCGGTGATCCGGCCGATCAGCGAGCAGAACCACCTGGTCGGGAACCTCGACCTGACCTACGTGGCGGGCTCCGGCCCCGGCGACGTGCAGAACAAGCTGCTCTCCGGCGCGCTCGACGTGGCCAGCATGGGTCCGCTCGGGGCGGTCGTCGCCGGGGAGGCGGGCGCGGACCTGGTGATCTTCTCCACCAGCCTGAACAACCACGTGCGCTGGCTCGTCCCGGAGAACAGTCCCTACCGCACCATCGCCGACCTGCGCGGCAAGAAGATCGCGACGCCGCCGAACAACTCCGACGCCTTCCGCTCCACGCAGCTCGCGGTCGCCGTCAACGGCGGTGACCTCGCCGCGGACCACCAGCTCTTCCCCGGCGCCGTGCTCGCCGGTCTGGCGCTGTTCGACCGCGGCGACGTGGACGCGATCGTGACCATCGAACCCAACGCGACCCGGCTCGTCGGCAAGGGCGCCCGCCAGCTCGCCACGGTCGGCGAGCTGTGGTCGCAGGGCACCGGCGAGGACCCGAACGCGCTGTTCCTCAACGGTCAGGGCGCCACCCGCACCTGGGTCGACGGCAACCGGGAGACCGCGGCCGCGCTCGCCACCCTGCGGCTGAAGGCGCACCAGGTCGTCCAGGAGAACCCGCAGGTCCTCGCCGACCTGGCCGACGCCTACGGCATCCCCGCCGAGGAGAAGGCCGCGATCGCGCTGCTCCCGGAGCGGATGAAGAACGTCTACCCGGTCGCCTGGGGCGAGTCCGTGTTCGCCAACCTCCGCCGCCAGACCGAGGTGGCGCAGCAGGTCGGTCTGATCAAGGCCACGCCCGCGCAGGTGCCGTGGCTGGACCTCGGAGGGTCGGCGTGACCGCGACCGAGGTCCGACCCACCCGCGTGTCCGCGGCCCTCACCGCCGCCCCGAAGCCCCAGGGCGGCCTGCGGTTCCTGCCCGCCCTGCTGTTCCTCGTGCTCCTCGCGGGCGCGTGGCAGCTCATGGCGGTCCTGTTGGACAGCGTGCTCGTCCCCGGCGTCCCGGCGATCGCCGCGGAGCTGGTCGACATCGTGTCGGACGGGGCGTTCCTGGACCAGCTGGGTATCACCGTGCTGCGCGTCGCGCTCGGGTTCGCACTGGCGTTCGTCGTCGCGGTGGCGATCGGGATCGCGATGGGGCGCTCCGCGTTCGCCCGGCGGTTCTTCGAGCCCGCGGTGCTGCTGGGGCTCACCATCCCCGGGCTGGTCTGGGCGCTGCTGTGCGTCATCTGGTTCGGCATCGACCTGGTCAACCCGGTCGCCGCCGTCGCGCTGTCCGCGGCACCCGCGCTGATGCTGCAGATCTACCAGGGCACCCGGTCCGTCGACCCCGACCTGCTGGAGATGGCGCACGTCTACCGGTTCTCCCGCACCACCCGGCTGCGCAAGCTGTGGCTGCCCGCCCTCGCGCCGTCGCTGTTCGCCGGGGCACGGCTGGGCCTGTCGCTGGGCTGGAAGGTGATCGTGCTGGTGGAGGTGTTCGGCATGTCCTCCGGCGTCGGCTACCAGCTCAACAACGCCTTCGCGGCCCAGAACGTGGCCGCGGTCCTGGCCTGGACGCTGCTGTTCGCGGTGGTCATGGCGATCCTGGAGTACGGCGTCCTGCAGGGTCTCGAACGCAGGGTCTCCCGCTGGCGCAAGGCGGTGTCGGTGTGACCGTCACCCTGGCGGGGATCGGCAAGACCTTCGTCGACGCCCGCAGCGGCACCCCCCAGCAGGTCCTCGCGAACTTCTCGCTGACCGTCGAGCCCGGGGAGCTGGTCGCCGTCGTCGGCGCGTCCGGCACCGGGAAGACCACGCTGCTGCACCTCGTCGCGGGCCTGGTGCAACCGGACACCGGCACCGTGGAGACGGGCGACCCGCGGCTGGGCATCGTCTTCCAGCAGCCCCGGCTATTGGACTGGCTATCGGTGCGCGAGAACATCACGCTGGCCTGCGACCACCCCGCCCTGGCCGACGAGGTGCTCGCAGCCGTCGGGCTCACCGACTATGCGGGCTCCTACCCGACGGTGCTCTCCGGCGGCCAGCGCCAGCGCGTCGCCGTGGCCAGGGCATTCGCCGTCGAGCCCGACCTGGTGCTACTCGACGAACCCTTCTCCGCGCTCGACGAGCTCACCGCCCGCAGGCTCCGGCTGCTCCTGCAGGACCTCTGGATGCAGCGCCCGCGGACCGGTCTGCTGGTGACCCACAACCCGCTCGAGGCCGCCCTGCTCGCCGACCGCGTGATCGTCCTCGCGGGACGGCCCGCCCGGATCGCCGCGGAGTACCGCGTCGACCACGCGCGGCCGCGGTCCGCCGAGGACCCCCACCTGTTCGACCTCCACTCCCGCATCGTCTCCGCGCTGTAAAGGAAGGAACCGCCATGACCCGCCCCACGGTGACCATGGAGCTGCTCTCCCTGGTCTTCTCGCTGCCCCAGCTCGTCGCGAAGGACGAGGGCTACTTCGACGACGAGGGCGTCGACGTGCAGTTCGTGACCAAGGAGTACGCCAAGCCGGGCATCTCCCCGCTGGAGGACCACGAGCTGCTCAGCTCCTTCGGCTCCACCAAGTCGCACTTCGAGTCCGGCGAGGCCTCGCTCTACCGCGCCTGCGAGTGGGGCCAGGTCCGCCGGACCCAGGACACGACCGTCGGCGGGCGGATCGTGTCCAAGCGCGCCGCCGTCAACGGCCAGGCGATCATGGTCCGCGGCGACCACCCGGCGACCCACCCGCAGGACCTCGCGGGCAGGACCGTCGCGGTGAACTTCCACCACGGCTCGCACTACGTCGCGTTGCAGACCCTCGAGGGCTTCCTGCCCCGCGAGGAGATCGCGATCGCCCACTACGGCGGCCCGCAGGCCCGCTTCGAGGCGCTGCGCGACGGCACCGTCGAGGCGGCGGCGCTGATGGAGCCGTGGATCACCCTGGCCGAGAAGCAGGGCTACAAGGTGCTCGCGGAGGCGTTCTACGTCGGTGCGGAGATCGCCAGCCCGGACGTGGACGAGGACACCTACGAGCGGATCAACCGTGCGGTCGTCCGGGCGGTCGCGAAGATCAACGAGGACCCGCGGCCCTACCTGCACCACCTCACGAACGAGATCCCGGCCGAGCTCGGATCGGTGGCCCCGGAGGAGATCCCGCTCGGTCGGCTGCGCTACGTCGACCCGGCGCCGTACCCGCAGGACCAGTTCCAGCGCACCTACGACTGGATGGTCTCGTGGGGCCTGATCGAGGACACCAACTCCTACGACTCCGTCGTGAAGAACCTGGTCCAGGTCTGACGTGACGACGGTCCGGCCACGCCCGGCCATCCGGGCGTGGCCGCTCTACGCCGGGGGGTTCCTCGGCCCGTACGCCAGCACCATGGTCACGCCGATGGTGCACGAGGTCGCGGCGGGCCTGGGCTCCACGCCGGAGCTCGCGGCGGGCGCGGTGACCGCATACATGCTGCCGTTCGCGGCGTTGATGCTGGTCAGCGGCACGCTCGCCGAGCGGTGGGGCCGGGCCCGCACGATGCAGGTCTCGCTGGTGCTGTTCGTGCTGTCCTGCGCGGCGTGCGTGCTGGCGCCGTCGATGGGCTGGTTCCTCGCCGCGCGCGCGGCGCAGGGCGCGACCAACGCCTTCACCACCCCGCTGCTCGTCGCCGCGATCACCGACCTGGTCCCCCGGGCCCGGTTGGGACGCGCGCTGGGGCTGTTCGCTGGGCTGCAGGCGGCCGGGCAGGCGGCCAGCCCGCTGGTCTCCGGGCCGTCGGCCGCGCTGGACTGGCGGCTGGCCTTCGCGTTCCCCGCCGTCGTCGCGCTGCTGCTGGCGGTGCTCCCGCCGACGATGACCACCGGTGCCCCGCGGGGTCGGCCGTCGGTCATGGCCCTCGCCAACCGGGACCTCGCCCTGGCCTGTGGGCTGTCGTTCCTCTGCTACCTCGCCGCCGTCGGGTTGACCGTGCTGTCGATCCTGCGGGCGCAGGAGGAGTTCGGGCTCGGCCCGTGGGAGCGCGGACTGCTCGCGGCCGCGTTCGGTGTAGCGGGCCTGCTCGCCGCGCCGCTGCTCGGCCGCAGGCTGGACGCGTTCGGGCCCCGGCGCACCGGGGTCGCGATGAACGTGCTGCTCGCGGTGGGTCTGCTGGCCGCCGCGCTCGGGCCGTCGGTATTCGTGCTGGGGCTCGGGATCGCGGCGGTGGGGATCGCGGTGACCGGGCTGCGGACCACGGTCAACTCGGTGGCCGCGACGAGTGCGCCCGACAACCGGGCGGGGGCCGCGTCGCTGGCGTTGTCCTTCCAGTTCTTCGGCGGGGCGCTCGCCCCGGTGCTCTGGGTGCCGCTGCACACCGCGTTCGGCGCCCTCGGCTTCGCGGCCACGGCGGTGGCGCCGCTCGTGGCGCTCGCCCTGACGGCGGTGAGCCGCCCCCGCACCTGAGGGTCGCGCGGGCCGTCGGGATAGCGTCGACGGGTGCTGGCACTGATCACCAACGACGACGGCATCGACTCCCCGGGGCTCGCGGCCCTGACCCGCGGCGCCCTCGCGGCCGGGTTCGAGGTGGTCGTGGCCGCGCCGCACGTCGACTCCACCGGGGTCGGCGCCTCGGTGTACGCCGTCGCGGAGGAGCGCCGCGTCAAGGTGCACGAGCGGCCGCTGCCGGGCCTGGACGTGCCCGCCTTCTCCGTCGAGGGCCACCCCGCCTTCATCGTGCACTCGGCCTTCGAGGGCTGGCTCGACCGGCTGCCGGACGTCGTGCTCTCCGGGATCAACATCGGCGCCAACGTGGGCGGCTCGGTGATCCACTCCGGCACCGTCGGCGCGGCGCTGACCGCGGCCATGCACGGCCGGTCGGCGCTCGCGACCTCGTTGGACTGCGGGCTCGCCGTCGCCGCGGAGGCGAACTGGGAGACGGTGCTCGCCGTGCTGCCGGAGAGCCTCGCCCTGCTCGCGGGCAGGCCCGCGGGGTCCGTACTGTCGCTCAACGTGCCCGACCGCCCCGCCGCGGAGATCGGTCCGCTGCGCGAGGCCGCGCTGGCCGCGGTCGGGGCGGTCCAGGTCCGCATCGCCCACACGAGTGGGGTGGACGGGGCGCCCGCCACCCTCCAGGCCACGATCGAGAGCCCGGACGAGCCCTCCGAGCCCGGCACGGACGTCGCGCTGCTCGCCGCGGGCCACCCCACGATCACCCAGCTGCGGTCCGTGTCGGCCGTCCCCGGCCTGCTGTGACGCGGCGCCACCCCGAGGTCACCCGTCGGAGGACTTCAGGCCACCCGCCGTTCACCTGACCGGCCCCGTCGTCCGCGGCCGCGGGGACCCTGCGACACGCAGCGTCCCCGGATCGGGCGTGACGAGTGGCATAGCCCACACTGTCGCAATGGGTGACGGGCAGCAGCGATACGAGTGGTCGACCCGCTTCGCGCGTTCGGTGGCCGAGGAACTTCGCGGCGGTGTGGCCGCGGGGGCACTGACCTGGGCGGAGGCGGACATCCTGCTCGCCCGCCTGCGGACCGTCGTCGAGCAGGCGCTGGAGCCGACGCCGGTCGGCTGACTAGTGCTCGTCACCGCCGGTGAGCAGCTCCTCGAGCTCGTCGGCGACGTGGGTGACGTGCTTGAAGGGCCCGTCGAACGCCGCGAGCTCGCCCTCGTGCAGCGGGATGGCGTGCCGGAACACCACCACGCCGTCCTGCGCGACGACGCCGCCGATCGCGGACTCGCCCGCCTTCGTCAGCAGGTGGGGCAGGTCCAGGTCGGACAGCTTGCCCACCGGGGAGGCGATCTGCGCGCCGGGCTCGCCGTCCGGCCCGGTGACGCTCCGGACGACGACGAGCTGGGTGCGCTCGGCCGTCGTCGGGAGGTTGAACCACAGCTCGGTCTCGGCCGAGCGCATGATCTCGTACCGCACCCGGACGTAGGACACCAGGTCGTCCCAGCTCGCCACGTCGGCTCCTCCCCTCGGCGCCGGACGCTCCGACGCTCGCGGAGGCCGACCCTACTGGAGCCCGAGGGTCCGGGCGATGAGCATCCGCTGCACCTCGCTGGTGCCCTCGCCGATCTCCAGGATCTTGGCGTCCCGGTAGAACCGCCCGACCGGGTACTCGTTCATGAAGCCGTAGCCGCCGAAGACCTGGGTGGCGTCTCGCGCGTTGTCCATCGCGGCGTTCGAGGCGACGAGCTTCGCGATGGCCGCCTCCTTCTTGAACGGCTTGCCCGCCAGCATCTTCGCCGCCGCCGCATAGTAGGCCAGGCGCGCGGTGTGCGCGCGGACCTCCATGTCGGCGATCTTGAACTGGATCGCCTGGTAGGTGCCGATGGCGTGGCCGAAGGCCTCGCGCTCGTGGGCGTAGCGGACCGACTCGTCGACACACCCCTGCGCCAGACCGACCGACAGCGCCGCGATCGCGACCCGGCCCTCGTCCAGGATGGACAGGAACTGGGCGTACCCGCGACCGCGCTCGCCGAGCAGGTTCTCGGCGGGCACCCGGACGTCGTCGAAGAACAGCTCGCGGGTGTCGGAGGCCGACCAGCCGACCTTGGAGTACTTCTCGCTGACCGTGAACCCCGGGGTACCGGACGGGACGACGATCGCCGAGATCTCCTTCTTCCCGCCCTCGCGCTCCCCGGTGACCGCGGTGACGGTGACCAGCTCGGTGATGTCGGTGCCGGAGTTGGTGATGAAGCACTTCGACCCGTTGATCACCCACTCGTCCCCGTCGAGCCTCGCGGTGGTGCGGGTGGCGCCCGCGTCCGACCCGCCGCCGGGCTCGGTCAGCCCGAAGGCGCCCAGCTTCTCGCCTGCCGCGAGCTGCGGCAGCCAGCGCGCCTGCTGCTCCGCGGAGCCGAAGCGGGCCAGCGGCATCGCCCCCAGCGAGACCCCGGCCTCCAGGGTGATCGCCACGGAGGAGTCGACCCGGGCGAGCTCCTCGAGGGCCAGGCACAGCGCGAAGTAGTCCCCGCCCATGCCGCCGTACTCCTCGGCGATCGGCAGCCCGAACAGGCCCATCGCGCCCATCTTCGCGACCAGCTCGTACGGGAACTCGCCGCGCTCGTAGAAGCCGCCGATGACCGGCGCGACCTCCTTCTGCGCGAAGTCCTCGACGGTGGCCCGCAGGGCCGCGTGCTCCTCGCTGAGTTCGAGGTCCATGGCTGTCCCTTTCGACGTCCGACAGCACCAGGTTAACGTTCACTAACCTCGGGCGCCAGCACCGGCCGCCGACCCGGGCGGCCCGGGCCGGCCTACGGTGGACGCGTGCGCCTGCTCCTGGTCGAGGACGAACGCCCGCTCGCGGAGATGGTCCGTCGGGGCCTCGCCCGGGAGGGGCACGGCGTGGACCTGCGCCACGACGGCCCCAGCGGCCTCGACGCCGCGATCCGCGGCGGCTACGACGTGGTGATCCTGGACATCATGCTGCCGGGGCTGTCCGGGTACCGGATCCTCGAGCGGCTGCGGGCGGCCGGCGTGTGGACGCCGGTCCTGATGCTCACCGCCAAGGACGGCGAGTACGACGAGGCGGACGCCTTCGACCTCGGCGCGGACGACTACCTCACCAAGCCGTTCTCCTTCGTCGTGCTGCTCGCACGGCTGCGGGCCCTGCAGCGCCGCTCGGGCGAGGCCCGGCCGGCGGTCCTGGAGGTCGGCGACCTGCGGCTGGACCCCGCCCGCCACCGGGTGCACCGCGGGGACACCGAGATCACGCTGACCCCGCGCGAGTTCGGGGTGCTGGAGCACCTCATGCGACACGCGGGTGAGGTGGTCACCAAGACCGACATCCTGCGCGCGGTCTGGGACGCCCACTACGACGGCGAGGTCAACGTCGTCGAGGTGTACGTGGGCTACCTGCGCAAGAAGATCGACGTCCCCTTCGGCACCCAGAGCATCGAGACCCTCCGCGGGGTCGGTTACCGGATGCCCGAACCCGCCTGACGACGTCCTCAGCGGCCGGGTGGGACCGTCGGGATCGGGCCGGTGGGGTTGACGTCCGCGGGTGAGGGGGCGTCGCCCAGGCGGATCGGGACCGGGCGGGGCAGGACAGGGGTGCGCGGCGCCGGGCTGGGGCGTCGCCCCGACGTCGGCGGGATCCGGGCGGGCAGGGTCGGCGGCTCCGGGCGGTCGTCGAACAGCTCGGGACCGGGCTCGGGTTCCGGCTGGGGCGGTCCGGCCTCGACCAGCGGGAGCCGCAGCCGGAACAGAGCACCACCCAGCTCGGACTCGGCGACCTCGACAGTTCCGCCGTGTACCGCCACGATCTCCCGCACGATCGCCAGCCCGAGCCCGGCGCCTCCGTCCGAGCGCGCGCGGGACTCGTCCAGCCGCACGAAGCGCTCGAAGATCCGGTCCCGGTCCGCCGGGGACACCCCAGGGCCGTCGTCGGCGACCTCGACCAGGGCCGTCGGGCCGTCCGCCGTGAGGGAGACCAGGACCCGGGTACGGGCGTGCCTGCGCGCGTTGTCGACCAGGTTGCGCACGGCACGCACCAGCTGCGCGCGGTCGCCGGAGACCCGGACGGGATCGGCGCGGACCTCGGGGGCGACCCCGCCGACGTCCGACGGGCGCCCGCGCTCGGCCTCCACGATCTCGTCGAGGTCGACGTCCTCGCGGTTCGGCTGCAGCCCCCGCTCGTCCGACCGGGCGAGCAGCAGCAGGCCGTCGACCAGACGGTCCAGCCTGCCCGCCTCCCCGCGCAGGGTGCGCACGGTGGAGCGGTCGGCCGGGGCGACGCTGCCGTCGAGCAGCTCCAGGCCGGAGGCGATCGTGGCCAGCGGGCTGCGCAGCTCGTGGCTGGCGTCGGCGACGAAACGGCGCTGGGTCGTCTGGGCGCCGTCCAGCCGGTCCAGCAGCTGGTTCATGGTCACCGCGAGCCTGCCGACCTCGTCCCGCGCGGGCGGGACCGGCACCCGCCCGCTCAGGTCGCGGTCCGACATCCCGGCCACCCGCGCCCGCATCGCCTCGACCGGGCGCAGGGCCCGGCCCGCGAACAGGTACGTGGCCCCGCCGACGAGCACCACCAGCACCGGGACCCCGAACAGCACCATGACCAGCACGGTGTCGACCGCGCGGTGCAGGAAGTCCACCGGCTGCGCGGCGAGCACGGTGAAGTGCTGCCCGGTCGGTGGGAACTCGAAGCCCTTGGCGACCACCAGGACCTCGACGTCCTTGCCCTCGTTCAGGGTGACCCACGAGTCGACGACCTCGACGTCCCCGGGCCGGACGAGCACGTCCGCCATCAGCGGGTACTCGGGCAGCGGATCGGACGAGCCGATGTTCTGGACGTCCGGCGGATGTCCGGGATCGGCGTTGTAGTCGGTGACGACCTCGACGTAGTCCGAGCGCTTCCCGGTGGCCAGGATGCCGTTGCGCTTGATGTCCTCGGAGCCCGCGAAGTTGGCCGCGACCCGCTCGCCCAGCTGCGTGGCCTGCTGGTCGGCGGCACTCATCAGCTGCATCCGCAGCAGCGTGTTGAGCCCGAGGACCAGGGCCGCACCGGCCACCAGGAGCACCACCGCGACGGTGATCGCCGCGGCCAGCGCGGTCGTCGTCCGGACGCCGAGGCGTGCGCGCAGGCGGTCGCGCACGCCTGATCCCGGTGCGCGCGCCATGGGAGCAGGGTAAACGCCCGGTCCTGAAGTCCGGCTGAGACGGAGCCGACCGCCGGCACTGGGTAGGCTGACCGGCCATGGCGGCGCCGAACCTCTCGCGCCGGGAGCAGATCCTGCGCACCGCGGCCGTCCTCTTCGCCCGGCACGGGTACCACGGCGTGAGCATCGCCGAGCTCGGTGCGGCCGTGGGGATCAGCGGGCCCGCGCTGTACCGGCACTTCCCCGGCAAGGAGGCGCTGCTCGCCGAGCTCCTGGTGGACATCAGCGAGCGGCTGCTCGCGGGCGGGCGCGAACGGGCGGGCGGTGAGCCCGCCGCCGTGCTGGCCGCGCTCGTGGACTTCCAGCTCGCGTTCGCGCTGCGCGAGCCGGAGCTGATCGTGGTCCAGGACCGTGACCTCGACAACCTGTCCGCGGAGGACCGCAGGCGGGTCCGCCGGGTGCAGCGGACCTACGTCGAGATCTGGGTCGACACCCTGCGCCGGCTGCATCCCCACCTGGGGGTCGACGAGGCCAGGGTGGCCGCGCACGGCGCGTTCGGACTGCTCAACTCCACCCCCCACAGCGGGTCACGGAGCAGCCCGGACGAGGTCGCGGGCCTGCTGCGGCGCATGGCCCTCGAGGCGCTCTCCACCCTCTGACCAGCCCGGCCACACCGCCAGCCGCAGCCCGTTGAGGCAGACCAGGACGGTCGACAGCTCGTGGCCCGCGACGCCGACGGCGAGCGGCAGCGTCCCGACGAGGTCCCAGGCCACCAGCCCCACGATCACCGCCGCCGCGAACGCCAGGTTGACCCGCGCGGTCCGCCGGGCCCGGCGCGCCAGCCGCACGAGCGGGGCGAGCGCGCCCAGCGGATCGCGCAGCAGCACCCCGTCGGCGGCCTCGACCGAGAGCGTGGCCGCCCCGTCCCCCACCGCGAGCCCGACGTGGGCCCCGGCGAGCAGCGGCGCGTCGTTGAGCCCGTCGCCGACCGCGAGTGCGTGCTCGGGCAGCAGGGCGTGCTTGTCCGCCGGGCTGAGACCCGCCCTGACCTGCGATATCCCGGCCCGCTCGGCGAGCGCGCGAGCCGGGCCGACGGCGTCGCCGGTCAGCAGGGTGGGCTCGCCGACGGTCGCGCGGAGCCCGTCGATCGCGTCGCGCGCCCCGGGCCGCGGCTCGTCGGCCAGCCCGAGCACGCCGACCGCCTCCCCGCCCACCCTCACGACGACCGCGGTCCATCCCCGCCGCTCCACCCGAACGACGAGCGCGGCGAGGTGATCCGCCCCCTCGGCACGTTTCGTGCCGTGAGGGCTGCATGATCGCCGATCGTGTGTCGTCAGCGCTGTGCCCACCGCGCTCTCGGCACGCAGGGGGCGATCGCGGTCCCCGGCGTCGAGGTCGGGGCGGCCCACCGTGACACGCACGCTCGCCCCGTCCCGCGTCACCAGCGCGACGATCCCCTCGCCGGGCAGCGCGGTGGTGTCGCGGGCATCCGGCACCCGCAGGTCCCGGCGCTGCGCCGCCGCCACGATCGCCCGGCCGAGTACGTGTTCGGAACCCTGTTCGGCCGCCGCGGCCAGCGCGAGCACCTCGTCCGGCGAGCAGTCGACGACCGCCTCGACCGACCGCACCTCCGGACGCCCCGAGGTGACCGTGCCGGTCTTGTCCAGGACGACCGCGTCGACCTCGGCGAGCGCCTCCACCACGCCCGCCTCCTTCAGCAGCACCCCGCGCCGGCCCGCCACCGCGATCGCGGCGAGCAGCGGGGGCATCGTGGCGAGCACGATCGCGCACGGCGAGGCCACGATCATGAAGGTCATCGCGCGCAGCAGCGCCGACCGCAGGTCCGCACCGAGCACCAACGGCACCACGAAGACCGCGACCGCCGCCAGAACGACGATCACCGAGTAGCGCCGCTCGATCCGCTCCACCCACAGCTGGCGCGTCGACTTGGTCTCCGCGGCCCGCGCGACCTGGGCCGCGATCCCCGCGACGACCGACTCGCGGGGATCCGTCGCCACCCGCACCCGCAGAACGCCGGTGCCGTTGAGGGTTCCCGCGAAGACCTCGTCACCGGTCCGCCGGGGAACGGGGAGGGGCTCGCCGGTCAGGCTCGAGGCGTCGATCTCGCCGGCCCCCGCGAGCACCGTCCCGTCGGCGGGCACCTTCTCACCCGGCCTGACGACGACCTCGTCCCCGACCAGCAGATCCGCGGCGCGCACGGTCACGGTGTCTGCCTCGACCCCCGCCGCCGACCCGGGTTCCCGGCACACCACGCGGTGCGCGGTCTCGGGCGCGAGGTGGAGCAGGCCGGTGATGCCCGCCCTGGTCCGCGCCGTCATCACCGCTTCGAGGGCGCCCGACCCCGCGAAGATGACGATCAGCAGCGCGCCGTCGAGGTACTGGCCGATCGCGGCCGCGCCGAGCGCCGCGACGATCATGAGGAGGTCGACGTCGAGCGTCCGCTCCCGCAGCGCCTGCAGCCCGGACCGGGCGGGTTCCCAGCCACCGGCGACGTAGCAGGCCGCGTACAGCAGCGCGACGAGCGGCCACGGCGCGCCCCAGAGGTCGGCGGGTACCGCCAGGGCGAATGCGGCGAGGGCGAGCGCGGCGGACCGCACCTCCGGGAGGGAGAGCATGCGCACCAACATACCTTCGCACACAGGAAGATACGCATACAGCAACGGACACATCTGTATGACCGCTCAGGTGTTCGGTAGACTCGCCGCGTGCACGAGGGCATACCGGACTTCGCGATGCCGCCCGAGGACCAGGTCAGGCGGGCGGCGGACGCACTGCGCATGCTCGCCGACCCCACCCGGATCAAGATCCTCTGGGCCCTGCTCCAGGGCGAGACGTCGGTGGCCTGCCTCGCCGAACTCGTCGGCGCCGCCCCCACCGCGGTCAGCCAGCACCTCGCGAAGCTGCGCCTCGCGGGCCTGGTCGAGGGCCGCCGCGAGGGCACGTTCGTCTACTACACCGCGGAGAACGCGCGCGTCCGCAGGCTGCTCACCGAGGCCCTCGGCGAGTCCGCGGACCTCCCACGCTGACTCCTCACAGCTCCACGACCAGCTCGCCCGCCTCCTCGCGCACCGGATGCACCGCCACCCCCGGCCCCTCGGGGCACGAGCCGTCCGCGAACGAGTAGGCCCGCATGTGCAGCGGGCACACGACCTTGCGCGCATCGAGCTGGCCGTCGGCGAGCGGGCCCCCGGCGTGCGGACACGTCGCGTCCAACGCGCGCAGGGACGAGTCCCGCAGCCGGAACACGGCGATCTGCCTGCCCTCGACCGAGAACCCCCGGCCCTCCCCGACCGGCACCTGCGACGCCGGGCCCAACCGGTGTGCCGTCAGCCCGGGGGCGCTCACCGCGCCACCCCCGCGGGCGACGACGAGCCGTCCCTGATCGGCACCTGCGGCAGCGGGATCAACGGCAGGGAGTCGTGGAACTGTCCCTCCGTCGCGGGTTCCCGCCCCTCCAGCCAGGGATCGCGGTAGGCGTCCACCGCGGCCTGCATCCGCTCCTCCAGCCCCGCGACGATCCCGTCGCGGTCCTCGACCAGCAGCGCGCGCAGCTCGTCCACCCCGACCCGCGGGACGAAGTCGTACGTCCGCTCCAGCCAGCGCCCGTTCTCCCGGTAGTACTGCATGAACACCCCGGTGAGCCGCAACGCCTCGTCCCGGCCGTCCACGGTCGCCAGCACGTCACCCTGCCGCACCGAGGCACCGGCGGCGCCGCCGACCAGCACGTCCCACCGATCGTCCCCGACCGCGACGATCCCGATGTCCTTGACCAGCGCCTCCGAGCAGTTGCGCGGGCACCCGGCCACCGCGAGCTTGAGCTTCGCGGGGCTCTCCAGGCCCTTGTACCGCTCCTCGATGTCGATCCCGAGCTGCGTGGAGTCACCGAGGCCGTAGCGGCAGAAGTCCGTCCCGACGCAGGTCTTCACCGTGCGCATCGACTTGCCGTAGGCGTACCCGGACGGCATGTCCAGGCTCTCCCACACGGCGGGCAGGTCCTCCTTGCGGACGCCGAGCAGGTCGATCCGCTGCCCGCCCGTCACCTTGATCATCGGGATCTCGAACCGGTCCGCGGTGTCCGCGATCCGACGCAGCTCCGCCGCCGTCGTCACGCCGCCGGACATCCGGGGGACGACGGAGAAGGTGCCGTCCCGCTGGATGTTCGCGTGCACCCGGTCGTTGATGTACCTCGCGTCCCGCTCGTCGACGTACTCGCCCGCCCAGATCACCGTGAGCAGCGAGGAGAGCGCCATCTTGGACCCCGCGTCCTCGCCGTCCGGGGCGAGCGCCGCGAACACGGACGAGACGCTGCGCAGCCCCCGGGCCCGGATCGCCTCGATCAGCGTGGGCTTGTCCAGCGGGATCGCAGGCACGTACCAGGACGCGGACTCATCCGGCGCCGACGAACCACCCGCCCACTCCACGATCTGCGCGACCAGCGACTTGCACGAGCCGCACCCCTTGCCCGCGCGGGTCGCGGCCATCACCTCCGCGACCGAGCCGCAGCCCCCGGCGACGGCCCCGCACAGGTCGCCCTTCGTGACCCCGTTGCAGTTGCAGACCTGCACCGAGTCGTCCATCTCCGCGGCGCCCTCGGCCTCCGACGGCCCGGCCAGGGAGAACAGCAGCTCGACGCGCTCCTCGGGCAGCGGCAGCCCGCGGTCGAAGCTCTGCGTCAGGAAGGCGACCTTGTCCGTCTCCCCGACGAGCGTGGCGCCCACCAGCCTGCCCTCGCGGATCACCACCGACTTGTAGACGCCGCGGCGCGGCTCGGAGAACCGGACGAACTCGTCGTCCTCCTTCTCCGGCCGCTTGAGCCCCATCTGCGCGACGTCGACGCCCGCCACCTTGAGCTTCGTCGCGTTCCGCGAGCCGTGGTAGGCCGCCTTCGGGTCCGCGCCGGTGAGCACGTCCGCCAGCACCGCGGCCTGCTCCCACAGCGGCGCGACCAGCCCGTAGACCTCGCCGCGGTGCTGGCAGCACTCGCCGACGACGAAGATGTCCGGGTCGTCCACGGAGCGCATCTGGTCGTCGACGACGATCGCCCGCTCCACCGTCAGCCCCGAGACGACGCCGAGGCCCACGTTGGGCCGGATGCCCGCGGTGACCACGACCATGTCCGCGTCGATCGCCGAGCCGTCCTTGAGCACCACCCCGGCGACCGAGCCGGTGGACCGGATCGCGGCCGGGCGCTGTCCGGTGTGGACGGTGATACCGACCTCGTCCTCCAGGATGCGACGCAGGATGGCGCCCGCCTCCTCGTCCAGCTGCTGGCTCATCAGCACCGCGCCGCCCTGGACCACGTGCACGTCCAGCCCGTGCTTGCGCAGCCCGTACGCCGCCTCCAGGCCGAGCAGCCCCCCGCCGATCACGACGGCGGACGAGTGGTCCTGGGCGTAGTCCAGCATCGCGGTGGTGTCGTCCAGGGTGCGGAACCCGAAGACGCCCGGGGTGAGCGTGCGGTCGTCCACCCACATGCCGTCCATCGGCGGGAAGAACGTGCGGCTGCCCGTCGCGATGATCAGCCTGTCGTAGGGCAGGACCTGGCCGTCGTCGGAGAACACCTTGCGCGCGAACCGGTCCACCCGCACCACGCGCACCCCGGCGTGCAGGGTGATGTCGTTGTCGCGGTACCAATCGAGCGGGTTGAGGTAGATGTCGTCCGACTCGTCGCCCGCCAGCACGTGGCTGAGCATGATCCGGTTGTAGTTGCCGTACGGCTCGTCGCCGAACATGGTGATCGCGAACCGCTCGGCCCCGCCGCGCGCGAGGATCTCCTCCACCGCGCGGGCCCCCGCCATCCCGTTCCCGACGACGACGAGCTGCTCCTTCGCCGCCATCCTCAGACCTCCACCAGGCCGAGGTCGACGACCACGGTGCCGGTGAGGCCCTCGCGCGCGGCCAGGTGCACCTCGAGGACGGTGCCCTCGTCCAGATCCTCCACGACCGCCAGCGGCACGTGGGTGCTCGCCCGGGCGCCGATCGGGAAGTAGCGCATCGGGGCGCCGTCGCGGACCAGCACCACCGTGACCAGCTCGTCCGTGCTGTTGCCGCCGCGGAAGTAGAGCGGCTGCGTGACCACCCCCGGGGGCACCGTGTAGCGGAGTCCGGCCTCGAGCAGCACGGGCTTGTCGATCCCGGCCCCCTCGACACCGAAGATGCCCTGCAGGAAGGTGGGCTTGCTGATCATCCGGCGGTCTCCTCGTGGTGGTGGACCACCCAGCCTCGGGGACCGCTGTTACTCGGGCGTGCACTGTCCGTTACGGGCATCTCAGGTCGCTGAGCGTGACCGTGTGAGGGTGCTCAGCCCAGCGCGCGGATGCGCTCCACCGTCCGCGGCCCGAAGGACTCCCCCGGGACGCGGTCCGGGCCCGCCTGGACCGCCGCCCGCGGGCCCGCGAGGACCGGGTCGGATGCCATCGTCGCGCCGTAGGCCGCCCGTCTGGCGGCCCCCTCCGGGGTGAAGGTGCAGGCCACATCGGTCACGACGGAGGCGGAGACCCGCAGCCTGCGCATCCGCTCGCGGCGTTCGTCGACGTACGGGGCGAGGTCGCCGTCGTCGAGCACGATCTCGGCGACGGTGCGGGCGTCCCGCAGGGCGATCGACAGTCCCTGGCCGATGATCGGGTCGTTCCAGCCCGCGGCGTCCCCGATCAGCACGACGGCCGGGGCGATCGGGTCGGTCGTGGTCCAGGAGTCCGTCATCGGGTAGAAGACGCAGGGCCCGGCAGGTCTCGCCCGCCCGAACATGGCGCTGTCCGGGATGCAGTCGAGCTGGTAGGCGTCGAGGAACGCCCGGGGCCGGTCGGTGCCGGAGAACCGGCCGCGGTCCCGGACGTCGTGCAGCAGGTAGAGCCGGACCCGCCCGTCCGCGCGCGGGAAGAGCAGGTAGTGGAGGTCGCCCTCGGTGCCGAGGGCGGCGGTGTCGGCGGGCCAGTCGTCGAGCCCGTCGACCAGCATGCCGCCGCCCCTGGTGCGCGGGGTGCCGACCACCAGCTCGATCCCGGCCGACCGCCGGACACCGGACAGCCTGCCGTCCGCCCCCACCACGAGCCTGCAGACCACGGTGTGCTCCCCGCCCGACGGGTCGGTGTACCGCACCGCGGGCGGCTCCCCCGGCGTCGTCTCGACCCGGCCGATCCCGCGCACCACCCTGGCTCCGGCCGCGGCGGCCGCCGTGATCAGCGCCTCACAGGCCTGCGGATGCCAGACGTCCAGCGCCCCCGCGACGCCGGGGAGCACCCGGCTCAGCGGCGCCGCACCCGCCTCGGCCTGCGCGGGCCGGACGATCTCGTCGTAGAACACGGCCCGGGTCGCGTACACCCCGCCCGCCGCGAGGAACACCTCCTCGAGGCCCATCCGCAGGATCTCCGCCACGCCCCAGCAGGCGATGGTCTCGCCGCGCACCTTGTCCCGGTAGGCCGTCGCGCGTTCGAGCAGGAGCACGTCGCGGCCCTCGCGGGCCACCACCGTCGCCAGCGCAGACCCGGCGATGCCGCCACCCACCACCACGATGTCCGCCGTCTCCATCACGGCCTCCCCCCGCGTCCGTGGAGGAACAGAGCGGGACGATCCGGACGGCGATACCGCTCAGGTGCCGCAGAAGGTGACGAAGCCCTCGGTGGGGCCCGGCCGGGCGTAGCGCTCGAGGCCCGCCCGGACCTCGTACGGCCTGCTCAGCACCGCGACCAGCTGCTCGAACGGCGCCGGATCGCCCGCCACGGCCGCGGTCAGGGCCTCCTCGACGAGGTGGTTGCGGGGGATGTAGACCGGGTTGGCCCGGTCCATCACGGCCGGGTCGGGGTGCTCGGCCGTCCACCGGGCGAGCCACGGGTCGTCGACCGGGGCGGGGCCGCCGCGCAGGTGCTCCGCGAGGTCCCGCAGGAACGTCGTCAGGTCGAGGCGGCGCTCGGCGAGCAGGGTGAACAGGTCGTCCAGGAGCTCCTTCGGCGGCGCGCCCAGGCCCAGCTTCGCCTGCCAGCCCGCGCGCAGGTGGTGGTCGTAGCGGGCGGTGAAACCGCGCACCACCTCGGTGGCCTTCTCGACGGCGGTGTCCTGGTCGGAGTCGATCAGCGGGAGCAGGGCCTCGCCGAGCCGGGCGAGGTTCCACTGCAGGACGGCGGGCTGGTTGCCGTAGGCGTAGCGGCCGCTCCGGTCGATCGAGCTGAACACCGTGGCCGGGTCGTAGGCGTCCATGAAGGCGCAGGGGCCGTAGTCGATGGTCTCGCCGGAGATGGTCGTGTTGTCGGTGTTCATCACGCCGTGGACGAACCCGACCTGCATCCAGCGCGCCACCAGCGCCGCCTGCACCTCGACGACCCGCTCGTAGAGACCGAGGTACCCGTCGACCGTCGGGTGGTGGCGGGCGATCGCATAGTCGGCCAGCCTGCGCAGCAGCGCGACGTCCCCGGTCGCGGCGGCGTACTGGAACGTCCCGACGCGCAGGTGGCTGGCCGCGACGCGGGCGAGCACCGCACCGGGCTCCGGCCCGCGCTCGCGCAGCACCGCCTCCCCCGTCGCGACGACGGCGAGCGAGCGGGTGGTCGGGATGCCGAGGGCGTACATGGCCTCGCTGATCACGTACTCGCGCAGCATCGGCCCCAGCGGCGCCTTGCCGTCCCCGCCGCGGGCGAACGGGGTCCGACCCGAGCCCTTGAGGTGCAGGTCGCGCCCGTCCGGCAGCTCGCCGAGCAGCAGGGCGCGGCCGTCCCCGAGGCGGGGGCTGTAGTTGCCGAACTGGTGCCCGGCGTAGGCCATCGCGGTGCCCTCGCCGAGCAGGTTCTCCGGCGTGACGAGTGCGGGGTCGATCCCGAGCCCCCGGTTGACCAGCAGCACCCGGGCCTCCGGCGCCGCCTCGGCCTTCCACGGCACGCCGAGCTCCGGCAGTGCGCGGGCGTAGCTGTCGTCCAGGGCGATGCCGACGGCGGTGCTCATGCTCCCGAGAGTACGTCCGGACCGCCGCGGGCCGCGGCCCGAGCCGCAGCCGGGTCGGGCGCGGCGCAGGCGGCGGCAGCGCGGGCGCGGCACTGCTCCAGGGTCACCTCGGCGAGGGCCGCGCCCACCGCGGCCAGGGAGCCCGAGCCCATCGACAGGCTCGCCGCCCCCAGTCCGACCAGCACCGTGGCCAGCAACGGATCGGCCGCGGCCTCCCCGCACACGCCGACCGGCACGCCGGTCTCCGCGGACGCCTCGCCCAGCAGCCGGATCAGCCGCAGCAGCGCGGGCTGCCAGGGGTCGTTGAGCGCGGCGACCGGGCCGGACTGGCGGTCCGCGGCGAACAGGTACTGGGCCAGGTCGTTGGTGCCGACGGAGACGAAGTCCACCGCGGCCATGATCTCCCGCGCCGTCAGCACCGCGGCCGGGATCTCGATCATGACACCGGCGCTCGCGATCCCGTGCACGCGGCAGCGCTCGACGAAGAACCGCGCCTCCTCGGCCGTGGCGACCATGGGCGCCATGACCTTCAGCTCGGCGCCGGTCTCCTTCGCGGCGGCGGCGAGCGCGGCGAGCTGACGCTCCAGGACGTCCGCCCCGGCACCCGGGACCCGTGCGATCCGCAGGCCGCGCACCCCCAGCGCGGGGTTCGGCTCGCCGTCCAGGGTGAGGAACGGCAGGGGCTTGTCCGCGCCCGCGTCGAGGGTCCGGGCGGTCACCGGCCTGCCGCCGAAGGCGCCCAGCACCCCGTCGTAGACCGCACGCTGCCGCTGCTCGGAGGGCTCCTCGGTGGCGGCGAGGAACGCCAGCTCCGTGCGGAACAGACCGACCCCTTCGGCGTCGCGGCCCGCCGCCTGGGCGGCCCCCGCGGCGTCCCCGACGTTCGCCAGCAACGGGACGAGGTGTCCGTCGCGGGTCCGCCCGGTCCCGTCCCAGGTCGCCCGCGCGGCGGCGGCGCCCTCGACCCGTGCCTCGGCGGCGGAGGACACCTCGTCGACGGTGCCGGTGGCCCCGTCGACGATCACGAACTCCCCCAGCGACCGCGCCCCCGTGCACCCGACGACGGCGGGGATCCCCAGCGAGCGCGCCAGGATCGCCGTGTGGCTGGTCGGCCCGCCCTGCTCGGTCACCAGCGCCAGTGCGATGCCGGGTTGGAGCCCGGCGGTGTCGGCGGGGGCGAGGTCGGCCGCGACCAGCACACAGGGCTCGGACAGGTCGGCGACCCCCGGCGCGGGCAGCCCGAGCAGCTCGGCGACGATGCGGTCCCGCACGTCCCGGACGTCCGCGGCGCGCTCGCCCAGGTAGCCGCCCATCCCGGCGAGCATGTCCGCGAACTGCGACCCGGCCTCCCACACCGCACGCGCGGCGGGCCGACCCGCGGCGACGAGACCGCGGGCGTTGTCCAGCAGCGCCGGATCGCCGACCATCGTGATCGTCGCCTCCAGCACCTCCCGGGCGTCCCCGGTCGCCGCGTCCGCCCGCGCCTGCAGCCGTGCCGCGACGACCTCCATCGCGGGTCCGATTCGGTCCGCTTCGGTGTCCGGATCGGTGGGAACGGGCCCGACGGGAGGTTCACCGGGCGCGTCCGCCACGCGCACCACGCGCCCTCCGGCGCGGCCGGGACTCGCGGGGATGCCGGTCAGCTGCATGAGAACTCCTCGGATGACTTCGCCGTGACCCGTTGACGAACACCAGTAAAACCCACATACTCAGACTCAAGCAAGCGGAATCGGGCACTAATCCGGGAGCATACGAAGATGTACGCAGCGGAGCGGCAGCAATGGCTCCTCACCCGCACCCGTGAGGGTGGGCGGGTCGACGTGGCCTCGGTGGCCCAGGAGCTGGACGTCACGCCGGAGACCATCCGGCGAGACCTCGGCACCCTCGAGCGGCAGGGCCTCGTCCGTCGGGTGCACGGCGGTGCGATCCCGGCCGACCGGCTCGACTTCGAGCCCGCCCTCGGCCAGCGGGACAGCCTCGCCAGCCAGGAGAAGGAGCGCATCGCCAAGGCCGCGCTCGTCGAGCTCGAGGGCTGCCTCACCATCCTGCTCGACGCGGGCACCAGCACCGCCCGCCTCGCCCAGGTACTGCCGACGGACCGCGAGATCACGGTCGTCACCAACTCGCTGTCGATCGCGTCCATGCTCGCGACCCGGCCGAACGTCATCGTCCGGCTGCTCGGCGGGCGCGTCCGCGGCACCACCATGGCCGCGGTCGACGACTGGATGGTCGACACCCTGGCGACGCTCACCGTGGACGTCGCGTTCGTCGGGACGAACGGCTTCTCCCCGGAGCGCGGCCTCACCACGCCCGACCCCGCCGAGGCGGCCGCCAAGCGAGCCATGGTCGCCGCCGCCCGGCGGACCGTCGTCCTGGCGGACGCCACCAAGTACGGCACCGACCAGTTCGTCCGGTTCGCCCGCCTCGACCAGGTGGACGCGCTGGTCACCGACACCGCGCTCGACGACGACGCCGCCGCGGCCATCGAGGCCGCGGGCCCCCGCGTCCTCAGAGCCTGACCCGCCCGACCCCACCACCCGCGAGCCCGACATCCCGGCCCGCGCGTCCGACCCCATTCACGAGGAGGTGAGCCCATGATCGTCACCGTCACGCCCAACCCGAGCCTGGACCGCACGGTCGAGGTCGCCGAGCTCCGCCGCGGCGAGGTGCACCGGGCGCTGTCCGGTCGGCTCGACCCGGGCGGCAAGGGCGTCAACGTCTCCCGCGCGTTGACCCGCGCGGGCGTGCCCACCCTCGCCGTGCTGCCGTCGGGCCGCGCGCCGGGAGGGCGTCTGCAGGGCCTGCTGGACGTCCTCGGCGTGCCCGCCGTGACCGTCCCGATCCACGGGGCGACCCGCTCGAACATCACGATCGTCGAGCCGGACGGGACCACGACCAAGCTCAACGAGGCCGGACCGGTCCTCACCGTCGAGGAGATCGACGAGATCACCGAGCAGGCGATCGCCCGCTCCCGGGACGCGTCGTGGCTGGTCAGCTGCGGGTCGCTGCCCGAGGGCATGCCGGTGGACTTCCACGCGACGCTCGTCCGCCGGTCCCGCACGCGGACCGCGATCGACACCAGCGGGGCGCCCCTGCGGGCCGCGGTCGCCGCCGGACCGGACCTGATCAAGCCCAACCACGAGGAGCTGGCCGAGCTCGTCGGCCGCTCCCTCGACAGCCTCGGCGACGTGCTCGCCGCAGCCCGGCAGCTCCGCGCCGGGGGCGTCGGCGCGGTCCTCGTCAGCCTCGGCGCCGGTGGCGCCCTGCTGGTCGAGGAGACCGGGGAGTGGCACGCCGCCACCCCGCCCGTCGCCGTCCGCAGCACGGTGGGCGCAGGCGACGCGACCCTGGCGGGCTTCCTCGCCGCCGGGGGCACCGGGCCGGACGCCCTGGCACGTGCCGTCGCGTACGGAGCCGCGGCCTGCCGCCTGCCGGGCAGCGAGATGCCCGCACCGCACGGGATCCCCCTCGCCGACGTCCACGTCGGCACCCCTCAGACCGAGCTCGCACTCACCGGAGACGCCGCATGACCGACCAGCTGATCACCGCCGATCTCGTCGATCTCGACCTGCCCTCGACCAGCCGCCAGGCAGCCGTCCAGGCGCTGGCCGAGCGCCTGGCGAAGGCGGGCCGGGTCACCGACCTCGCGCAGTTCCTCGCCGACATCGAGGCCCGCGAACAGCAGATGCCCACCGGGCTCGAGGGTGGCATCGGCATCCCGCACTGCCGCTCCGCTGCCGTCACCGTGCCGAGCCTGGCGTTCGGCCGCAGCACCACCGGCGTCGACTTCGGCGCCGAGGACGGGCCCGCCACGCTCGTCTTCATGATCGCCGCCCCGGAGGGCGGGAACACCGACCACATGACGGTGCTCGCCGCACTGGCCCGCCGCCTGGTCCGCAAGGCCTTCAAGCAGGAACTGCACGACGCGACCGACGCCGCCGCCGTCGCCGACTACATCCAGAAGGAGGTCGGGGCATGAAGCTCCTGGCCGTCACCGCGTGCCCCACGGGCATCGCGCACACGTACATGGCCGCCGAGGCCCTCGAGGTCGCCGCCGAGGAGGCGGGCCACGAGATCGTCGTCGAGACCCAGGGGTCCGCGGGCTCGACCCCGTTCACCCCGGAGCAGCTGGCCCAGGCCGACGCGATCATCCTCGCGGCCGACGTCGAGGTCCGGGACAAGGACCGCTTCGCCCATCTGCCCACCGTCACGAGCGGTGTCAAGAAGGCGATCTCCGGCGCCGACGCGCTGATCGAGCAGGCCGTCGCCGCGGCCACCGCCGCGCCCGCGGACCGGTCCGCCGAGCCGGTGCTCGCGGTCAAGCAGTCCGGCCCGGGCACCGCGAGCAGGGTCCGCGGGTGGCTGATGACGGGGGTCTCCTACGTCATCCCGTTCGTGGCCGCGGGCGGCCTGCTGATCGCGCTGGGGTTCGCGCTCGGCGGATACCAGATCACCGAGGCCCCGAAGGTCACCGAGGGCTTCGACTGGACCTCGCACCTGTCCTGGGCGGCACTGCTGTTCCAGCTCGGCGCGCTGGCCTTCGGTCTGCTGGTGCCGGTCCTCTCGGGCTTCATCGCCTACGCGATCGCCGACCGGCCCGCCCTCGTGCCCGGCTTCGTCGGCGGCCTGGTCGCGGTCGAGACGAACGCGGGGTTCCTCGGCGGTCTGGTCTCCGGTCTGCTGGCCGGTGGGTTGATCTTCTGGATGAAGAAGTGGAAGGCGCCCAAGGCGGTCGCCGGGATCATGCCGGTGCTGGTGCTCCCCCTGATCGGTACCGCGGTCGTCGGCGGGATCATGTTCGTGGTCGTCGGGCAGCCCTTGGCCGCCGCCACCACGGGCCTCACCGACTGGCTCAACGGCCTGTCCGGCTCCAACGCGATCCTGCTCGGCGCCCTGCTCGGGCTGATGATGGCCTTCGACATGGGCGGCCCGGTCAACAAGGCCGCCTACGCCTTCGCCGTGGCGGGGCTGTCCACGCAGTCCGACACCGCACTGCTGATCATGGCCGCCGTGATGGCCGCGGGGATGACCCCGCCGCTGGCCCTGGCCCTGGCCTCGACCGTGCGGAAGAGGCTCTTCACCGAGGCCGAGCGGGAGAACGGGCGCGCGGCCTGGCTGCTGGGCGCCTCGTTCATCACCGAGGGCGCGATCCCGTTCGCGGCGGCCGATCCGCTGCGCGTCATCCCGTCGATCATGGCCGGGTCCGCGGTGACCGGCGCGCTGTCGATGGCCTTCGGGTCCACCCTGCGGGCCCCGCACGGCGGCGTCTTCGTGATCCCGCTGATCGGCAACCCGTTCGGCTACCTGGTCGCGATCGTCGCCGGGACGCTCGTCTCGGCCGCGCTGGTGATCGCGCTGAAGTCCGTGGGCCAGAAGAAGGCCGCCACCGAGACCGTTCGCGCGCCGCGCCGAGCGGCCACCGTCTGAGAGAGGGAGAGACCACCATGGCCGAGCGCCGCGTGAAGGTCGGATCGTCCGTGGGGCTGCACGCCCGCCCCGCCAACCTGTTCTGCAAGGCCGCCGGACAGCAGCCCGCCAAGGTCACCATCGCCGCGGGTGACCGCGGTCCGGTGGACGCCCGCAGCATCCTCTCGGTGCTGGGCCTGGGCGTGAACTCCGGCGAGGAGGTCGTGCTCGCCGCCGAGGACACCGAGGACGGCGAGCAGTCCGTCGAGGCACTGGCCGAGCTGCTGGCCCAGGACCTGGACGCCGTGCCCAGCTGATCCGCCGCGCACCACGGGCGTCCCCGACCGGGGGCCGCCCGTGTTTCGTGCCCGTAACGGGGGACCTCCAGCGATGGCCCCGCCCCCGCCGAGGGGCGACGATGCGAGACAGCCCTGCCGTTCCCGCCGACGCGAGCGGTCTCTCCGACGGACGGAGCCCACCACGGTGACCGCGAGCGCCCACCGCACCGAACTGCTGGCCCCGGACTCGCTGGCGGCCCACTCCGGTGTCGTCTCCGAGTCCGAGCACAGTGCTCTGCGTGCGGACATCCGGCGGCTGTCCACGATGCTGGGGCAGTCGCTCGCGAACCAGGCCGGGCCGGACCTGCTCGAGCTGGTCGAGGAGGTCCGCAAGCTCGCCCGGGAGGACCCGGACGCGGTCACCGAACGACTGTCCGGGCTGGACACCGGGACCGCGGTCACCCTCGCCCGGGCGTTCTCGCAGTACTTCCAGCTCGCGAACGTCGCCGAGCAGCTGCACCGCTCGCGTGAGCTGCGCGCGCTGCGGCCCGCCGAGCGCCGCCCGCTGCACACCGTCATGGAGCGCCTCGCCGGGGACGCCGACCACGCGGCGGTGCAGGAGGTCCTCGCCCGCGCCCAGCTGCGGCCGGTGTTCACCGCGCACCCCACCGAGGCGTCGCGGCAGTCCGTGCTGCGGATCCTGCGCCGGGTGGCGGACGGGCTGGACCGCGGCGTGTCGGACGCCGAGCTGGGCTCCCTGGTCGACCTGCTCTGGCAGACCGACGAGATCCGCCCGGGCCGCCCCACCGTGACCGACGAGGCCCGCAACGTCGCCTGGTTCATGGAGCGGCTGGGCACCACCACGGTCCCCGACCTGGTCGGCGAGTTCGAGGCCGAGGCCGCCGCGCACGGGTTCGAGGTCCCCGCCGACTCCCGCCCGCTCACCCTCGGGGTCTGGGTCGGCGGGGACCGCGACGGCAACCCCAACGTCACCCCGGACGTCACCCGCGAGGTCCTGGAGCTGTACTCGGACCGCGCGCTGAAGATCCACGACTCGCTCGTCGAGCAGCTCATCTCGGAGCTGTCGATCTCCACCAAGGTCATGGGCGTCTCGGAGGAGCTGCGCGGCTCGCTGGCCCGAGACCGCCGGGTCCTGCCCGCGGTGCACGACCGGTTCATCCGGCTCAACCAGTTCGAGCCGTACCGGCTCAAGCTGTCCTACGTCCAGGCCAAGCTCGAGAACACCCGCGCGCGGATCGCCGCGCACTCCCCCCACGTCGCAGGCGTGGACTACCTCGGCGTGGCCGACTACCTCGCCGACCTGGGGGTCCTCGACCGCTCGCTGCGCGGCCACCTCGGCGCGCGGATCGCGGGCGGCACCCTCGCCCGGGCGATCCGGGCGGCGAAGGCGCTGGGGCTACACCTCGCCGAGCTGGACATCCGCGAGCACAGCCGGAAACACCACGACGCGCTCGGCGCGATCTACGACGAGCTCGGCGAGCTGGACAAGCCCTACGCGGAGCTGACCCGCGCCGAGCGCCGCGAGCTGCTGTCCAAGGAGCTGCAGGGCCACCGCCCACTCATCCGGCGGCACTACGGCGTCCCCGAGGCGGCGCGGACCGTGATCGCCACGTTCGACATGCTCCACGAGGTCCAGCACGACTTCGGGCCGGACGTGGCGCGCACCTACATCGTCTCGATGGCCCAGGACGTGGACGACCTGCTCGCCGTCGCGGTGCTCGCCCGCGAGTCGTACATGGTCGAGCTCAAGTCCGACCCGCGCTCGTCCGTGGACCTGGTGCCGCTGTTCGAGACCGTCGAGGAGCTCTCGCAGGCGGGCACCCTGCTGGAGGGCCTGCTCAGCGACCCCGGCTACCGGCAGCAGGTCCGCAACCGCGGTGACCTGCAGGAGGTCATGCTGGGGTACTCGGACTCCAACAAGGGCGCCGGGATCACCAGCTCGCAGTGGGAGATCCACCGCGCGCAGCGCCAGCTCCGGGACACCGCCGCGCGGTTCGGCGTGCGGCTGCGGCTGTTCCACGGCCGCGGCGGTTCGGTCGGGCGCGGCGGCGGGCCCGCGGGGGAGGCCATCGCGTCCGCCCCGTACGGCTCGGTGGACGCCACGATGAAGCTCACCGAGCAGGGCGAGGTCATCTCGGACAAGTACTCGCTGCCCACGCTGGCCCACGACAACCTGGAGATCCTGCTCGCCTCCATGCTCGACGCCAGCGTGCTCCACACCGAGTCCCGCTGGCCGGACGAGACGCTGGCCCGCTGGGACGAGGCCATGACGTGTGTGTCCGAGGCGGGCAAGAAGGCCTACCGCGAGCTCGTCGGGGACCCGCGGCTGCCGGAGTTCTTCGCCGCGGCCACCCCGGTGGACGAGCTGGGCAGGCTCAACGTGGGATCGCGGCCGTCGAAGCGTCCGGGGGCGAACCCGTCGCTCGACGACCTGCGCGCCATCCCGTGGGTGTTCGGCTGGACGCAGACCCGGATGGTCGTCCCCGGCTGGTACGGCCTGGGCAGCGGTCTGCGGGCCGCCCGCGAGGCGGGCTACGGGGACGTGCTGGACGAGATGCGCCGGTGGGCGTTCTTCTCGAACCTGCTCGGCAACGTCGAGATGACGCTGGCCAAGACGGACCTGCGGATCGCCTCGTACTACGTGTCCACGCTGGTGGAGCCCGGGCAGCAGGAGCTGTTCGAGCAGGTCCGGGCCGAGCACGGGCGGACCCTGCGCGAGGTGCTGTCGCTGACCGGCAACGCCGTGCTGCTGGAGGGCCACCCGGTCCTGCGCCACACCCTGTCCGTGCGCAACGGCTACCTGGAGCCGCTGCACCACCTGCAGGTCGAGCTGCTGGCCCAGCGCCGCAGGACGGGCGTGGCGGACGCCGACCTCGAACGCGCCCTGCTGCTGACCATCAACGGCATCGCGGCGGGCATGAAGAACACCGGCTGACGCCTCCGCTACCCTCCGTCGGGTGACGCTCACCAGCGGTGACGAAGGGCTCTACGGCAAGCGGGTGCTCGTCGACGTCTCGCACGCGATCGAGCGGTTCGCGCTGGCTGCGCCCGCCGGGCCGCTGGTGGTCGTCGCGATGTTCCAGAAGTGGTCGTACTTCGAGCGCGAGGTCGAGGTCTACCGGCGGATCGCCGCGTCCGGCGCGGTGACGGTCGTCGGGTTGGCGGAGGACCTGCCGCCGCGGCTGCCCCCGGGGATCCGGCACGCGCTGGTGGGCGCGGACGATCCGCTGGCCCGCGAGTGGAGCGTCACCGTCCTCGGCCCGCACGGTGGGGCCACGCTCGTGGCGACCGATCTCGAACGCGTCGCCCCCGGGGCGTTGTCGCTCGAGGGCGGGCGCCAGTTCCGGGGTCGCTGGTCCTACCGCCGGGACGAGGCCTACCGCGAGATCCTGCGGCTGCGGTCCACCCTGCCCCTGACCGACGACGGTCGGGCGGCGATCGACGACGTGCTCGCCGCCGTCGTCGCCGTGCCGGAGCCCGCGGTGCAGGGCTGGTGGGACGCGCCGCTGCGGTTCCTCACCGCCCGCGCGGACGAGGCCGACCGCCGTCGCATCCGGGCCGAGACGCGGCTGGCCGAGATCGAGGCGGAGGGCCGGGACCGCGACCCGCGCACCGGCCTGCACACCGTGTCCTTCCTGGACCGCTGGACCCGCGGACTGGGCGAGGGCACGCTGCCGATCGGGCTCGTGCTGCTCCGGGTGCTCGGGGTGTCCGAGGTGCGCGCCCAGCACGGGCTGCGCGCGGAGCTGGCGGCGCTGCAGGGTGTCGCGCACTCGGTCGGCGGCATGCTCGGGGACGTCGACACGGTCGTCCGGATGGGCAGGGACGACTTCCTGGCCGTCCTGCCCTCGTGGACCCGGGCGGACGTGGCGAGGTTCAGCGAGGAGGCCTGTGCGCGCGTCGGCGAGCTCGCCCACCGCTACCCGTTCGTGGCGCTCCCGGGCGTGGCCGCCGCTACCGTCACCCGCCGTCGGCCGCTTCCGCTCCCGCAGCTCGCCCACCAGGTCGCGGGGGCGGCGCGCACCCGTCAGCCCGTGCGCGTGCTCGCCGGCTGACCGCGCTCAGCGCACCCGGAGCGCGCCCTGCGGAGTGGCGACCTCCGTGGGGGTGCGACGGCCCCGCAGCACCACGGCGTCGCCGCGGTCCCAGCGCGCGGCCTCCGCGGCCCCGGCCAGGTCGAGCGCGGCCCCCGATGCCACCACCCCGCCACGGTTCTTGGCCAGGTCGGTGAGCCGGGCCGCCTCGTTCACCGGGTCGCCGATGACCGTGTACTCGTAGCGGCGCGGATCGCCGACGTTGCCCGCGACCGCGTCGCCCGCGGACACCCCGATTCCTGCGGTGATGCCGCGGTCGGCGAGCTCCTCGGCCAGCTCGCGGGCCGCGGCGAGCGCCGAGCCTGCCGGGTCCGCCACGGCGACGGGCGCGCCGAAGACCGCCAGCGCGGCGTCGCCCTCGAACTTGTTGATCCAGCCCCCGCGCCGCTCGACGGCCTCCACGACCACCGCGAAGAACCGGTTCAACAGCTCGACGACCTCGTGCGGCGGACGCTCGACCGCCAGCGCCGTCGAGCCGACGAGATCGACGAACAGCACCGCGACCCGGCGGACCTCGCCTCCCAGCTCGACCCCGTCGGACGCCGCGGCCGCCCGCGCCACGTCCTGCCCGACGTGCCTGCCGAACAGGTCCCGCAGCCGCTCCCGCTCACGCAGGCCCTCGACCATCGTGTTGAACCCGGCCTGCAGCCTGCCCAGCTCGGTGTGGTCGTAGACGGGGACGGAGACGTCGAGGTCGCCCTGCTCGACGCGCTGCATCGCCCGCCGCACGGAGATCACCGGATCGGCCGCCGCGCGCGCCGCCCCGACCGTCGTGAGGATGCCGGCGAGCAGCGCGGCGACGCCGATGGACAGGATCATCACCGCGAGCCGCTCGGCGGAGACGTCCCGGAAGGCCAGCGCGGACACCCCGCCGAGCAGCAGCCCGGTGATCGGCACGGCCGTGCCGAGGGCCCAGAACAGCACCGGGCGGAGCAACACACCCGGCAGCGCCCGGCTGCGCGGCGGCTCCCCGGCCAGGATCACCGAGGCCGGGCCGCGCAGGATCCGCTCGCCGAGCAGGTACGACAGCGAGCAGGTGGCGATCCCACCGACCGTGATCGTCTCGGCGACCGACAGCGCCAGCCGCCACGAGAACCGCAGGTTGACCAGTCCGAAGAGGACGACGGCGCAACCCCACAGGAGCGCGAGCATCACCACGAGCCGCAGCGGTCCGTAGAGGACCAGTCGGCGCGCGCGGCGCTGCGGGTCGCGGCGCGCCGCCCTGCCGCGGAGCCGGAACAGCCCCCGTCCGGCCAGGATCCCCAGCGGCGTGACCACGACCAGGTACCCGACGAGGACGGCGATGTTGAGCAGCCGGACCGCCCCGGCGTCCGCGAGCTCGCCCTGCGGCACGACCCACGCGGACAACGCGAACACGATCGCGGCCCCGCCGAAGTTGGCGAGCGCCACCGCGACGCCGAGCAACAGCCGGATCGGCAGCCCCAGCACGGAGCCGCCGGGCCGCAGCGCGGGGTCCGCCATGCGCGGAGTCTAGGCCGAACGGGGGATCACACCGCGGCGACCTCCTCCAGCCGTGACCACCCCGGTCACGCTCGCCCGCGGCGAACGCGACCCGATGGTCAGCGACGCCGACCCGGCCGCGCTGGTCCCCGCCCCCGTCACGCTGCCCGGCCTGGGCCACAACACCCACGTCGAGAACCCGGCGGCCGTGCGGGCGCTGCTCACCCGATCCTGAGGACGCCGGTCAGCGGACGGCGCCCGCCAGATGGATCGAGCCCTTCCGGTTCCGCACCGCCAGGTCCCACCCGCCCTCGGCCCGCTCGGTCGCCAGTTCCACCACCGACGGCAGCAGCAGGGGCTTGCGGAACTGGACGGTGTAGGTGAGGGCGTCGGGGATCCGACCCTGCAGCGAGGCGAGGGCGTGCGCGGCGGTCCACATCCCGTGCGCGATCGTGCGGGGGAAGCCGAAGGCCTTGGCCGTGAGCGGGTTCAGGTGGATCGGGTTGACGTCCCCGCTCACCGCCGCGTACCGGCGCCCGAGGTCCGCGGCCGGGGACCACACCGCGGCGGCCGGGCCCTCCGGGACGGTGACCTCGGGCAGCTCGCCCGCCGGGCCGGTCGGGGCCTGCGCTCCGCGGGCGAGGTAGGTCGACCGGCCCTCCCACACGACCGCGCCGCCCGTGGAGATCGCGGAGACGAGATCGACCTGGGCCCCACGGGCGTGCGCCGCGAACCGCTCGGCGTGCACCCGGACGTCCAGCGGCTCGCCGACCGTGATCGCCCGCCGCACCGTGATCGTGTTCGCGACGTGCACCAGCCCCGGGAGCGCGAGCGGGAAGGTGCGCGCAGCCATCAGCTCGATCTGCAGGGCGAACGCGAGCACGTGCGGGAACGTCGGCGGCAGGACGTCGGACAGCGGGAACCCGCACACCGCGGAGTAGTCGGCCACCCGCCCCACCGACGGGGTGACGGACCGCTCCAGCACGGTGTCCGGCAACGACTTCGCGCGCGGCAGCACCGCACCCGCGGCGGCCTTGGCGTACAACCCGATCATCAGGCTCCGATCATCGACTGGCCGCAGACCCGCACGACCTGCCCGTTCACCCCGCCGGACGCGGCCTGGCCGAGCCAGCCGATCGTCTCGGCGACGTCGACCGGCAGCCCGCCCTGGCGCAGCGAGTTGATCCGGCGCCCGCCCTCGCGGGTGGCGACGGGCATCGTCGCCGTCATGTCCGTCTCGATGAACCCCGGCGCCACGGCGTTGATCGTGACGCCCTTCTCGGCGACGACCGGCGCCAGCGCCCGCACCATCCCGATGATCCCGGCCTTCGAGGCCACGTAGTTGGCCTGCCCCCGGTTGCCCGCGATCCCGCTCTGCGAGGACACGCTCACGATCCGGGCGCCGTCGCCGAGCAGGTCGGAGGCCAGCAGGGCGTCGGTGATCCGCAGCTGCGCCCGCAGGTTCACATTCAGCACGGAGTCCCAGCGCTCGGCGTCCATGTTGGCCAGCAGCTTGTCCCGGGTGATCCCGGCGTTGTGCACGACCAGGTCCGCGCGCCCGAAGCGCTCGGCCAGGAACGCGACCAGCCGCGCGGGCGCGTCGTCCGCGGTGATGTCGAGCTGGAGCGCCACCCCCCCGGTGCGGTTCGCGACCTTCGCCAGGTTCTCCCCCGCCGCCGGGATGTCGACGACGACGAGCGTGGCCCCGTCCCGCGCCAGCGTGTCCGCGATGGACGCCCCGATGCCCCGTGCCGCACCGGTGACCACCGCGATCCGCCCGGCGAGCGGCTTCTCCGTGGGCGAGTCCATCGCGGGCGGGTCCTGCGGCGTGCCGACCGGCACCCCGACGCGCATCACCTGACCGTCCACATAGGCCGACCGCGCGGACAGGAGGAACCGCACCGAGCTGTCGACGGCGGCGGGCGCGGCGCCCGCGGCCACGACCAGCAGGTTGGCGGTCGCCCCCGCCCGGACCTCCTTGGCGATCGTGCGGACCAGCCCGTCGAGCGCCTGGGCGACCGCGGCGGCCTCGACCCCGGCGGCCTCGGCGGGGTCGGGCCCGAGGAGCAGCACCCGCCCCGAGGGGGCGAGCTTCCGGACCGCGGGCTGCAGGATCGCGCGCGCGGCGGCGAGATCGTCCAGTGTGGTCGCATCCGTCAGGTCGACGACGACGGCCGCGACCCTCTCCTCGCCGATCTCCTCGACGACGGTGCAACCCTCCTCGACGATCAGCGCGGCGACGGCCTCGGCGAACCGCCCCGTCCCGGCCACGAACGCGGGCCCGGGCAGCAGCGGCTGCCCCGGTGAGTACCGCCGGAGCACCGGCACCCGCGGCACACCGAGCCGCTTCGCCAGGGCACCGTTCGAGAAGTCCCGGATCCGGTCGTTGCTCATCCGCGCTCCTCGTTGTGGTTCGTCGCCCGGCTTCGCCTGCTCGCCGTGTCGACCGACTCGTTCACCCGCTCGCTCATCGAGCCGCCTCCAGGATCGCGACCACACCCTGCCCACCGGCGGCGCAGATGGAGATCAGGCCGCGCCCGGAGCCCTTCTCGTGCAGCAGCTTCGCCAGCGTCGACACGATCCGGCCGCCGGTCGCGGCGAACGGGTGCCCGGCGGCGAGGGAGGATCCCACGACGTTGAGCCGGGAGCGGTCGATCGAGCCCAGCGGCGCGTCCAGCCCCAGGCGCTCCTTGGCGAAGCCCGGGTCCTCCCAGGCCGCGAGGGTGGCGAGCACGGTGGACGCGAACGCCTCGTGGATCTCGTAGAAGTCGAAGTCCTGCAACGTGAGCCCGTTGCGGGCCAGCAGCCGCGGCACGGCGTAGACGGGAGCGGTGAGCAGCCCGTCCCGCCCGTACCGATGGTCGGCTCCACGGGCTCCGGGGGCTCCGCCTCCGTGCACGTAGTCCACCGCCGCGGTCTCGGCGTCCACGAAATGCGCCAGCACCGGCAGCTTGTGCGCCGCGGCCCACTCGTCGGACCCGAGCAGGGTGAGGGCGGCACCGTCGGTCAGCGGGGTCGAGTTGCCCGCCGTCATGGTCGCGCCTTCACCCTTGCCGAACACCGGCTTCAACCGGGCCAGCTTCTCCGCCGTGGAGTCCGGGCGCAGGTTGTCGTCCCGGGTCAGACCCAGGTACGGGGTGACGAGGTCGTCGAAGAAGCCCCGCTCGTAGGCGGCGGCGAGGTGCTGGTGCGAGGCCGCGGCGAACTCGTCCTGCGCCTCGCGGGACACGCCCCACTCGCGGGCGGTGACCGCCGCGTGCTCCCCCATGGAGAGCCCGGTGCGGGGCTCGGAGTTCTGCGGGATCTCGGGCACGATCTGGCCGGGGCGCAGCCTGCCGAGCAGCCTCAGGCGCTGCGACAGCGAGCGCGCGCCGTTGAGAGCCACCAGGACCTTGCGCAGGTCCTCGTTCACCGCGATCGGCGCGTCGGACGCGGTGTCCACACCCCCGGCCACGCCGCTCTCGATCTGGCCGAGCGCGATCTTGTTCGCCACCGCGATGGTGGCCTCGAGGCCGGTCCCGCAGGCCTGCTGGATGTCGTAGGCCGGGGTCGAGGGTGCGAGCCGGGACCCGAGCACCGCCTCGCGGGTGAGGTTGAAGTCCCGGGAGTGCTTGAGGACGGCGCCGGCGACCACTTCGCCGAGCCGCTCGTCCGCCAGCCCGAAGCGGGCCACCAGCCCGTCGAGCGTGGTGGTGAGCATGTCCAGGTTCGACGCCCGGGCGTACCTGCCGTTCGCCCGCGCGAACGGGATGCGGTTGCCACCGATGACGGCGGCCTTGCGCGGAGCCATGAGACCTCCTCGAATGGGTTACCCATCGGTAGCCAGTACCCACGGTACACGGTACTGTCGGTTTCGTGAGCCTGACCCGGGACCGGCGCGACTCGCGATGGGACGCCCATCGCGAGCAGCGTCGCGCAGAGCTGGTGACCACCACGGTGGCCGCCATCCGCAGACACGGCGCTGGCGTCGGCATGGAGGAGGTCGCGATCGCGGCCGGCACCAGCAAGACCGCGCTCTACCGGCACTTCCGCGACCGGACCGCCCTCTACGTCGCCGTCTGCGAGACCGTCGCCCGGGTACTGGTGGACCAGGTCCGCCGCGCGACGGACCGGGCCCTCGCCGACGGCGCCGGGCCGCGCGCCGCCGTCATCGCAGGTATAGACGCCTATCTGCGGCTGATCGAGTCGGACGCCGAGGTGTACCGGTTCGTGGTACATCGGCCTCTGCTGGACGGGGCGGATCCCGTCGCCGACCTCGTCACGGTGATCGGTGACCACGTCGCCTCCGTCATCACCACCTACCTGCCCGCCGCGGCGGCCCCGCGGATCTGGGGGCACGCCGTCGTCGGGATGGTCCGCGGCGCGGCGGACGACTGGCTGGCCCGCCCCGACGGCACCACCCGGGCGGAGCTCGCCGCCCGCCTGACCGACCTCGCCTGGACCGGACTGTCCGGACTCGCGACCTCCGAAGGAGGACCCCGATGAACGCCGATCTCCTACAGCCCCTCCAGCGGAGCCTCGACGGCCGCTGGGCCGCCGTCCGCGCGGACGTGCGCGACCAGATGGCCCGCTTCGCCCCCGCCGACCCGGACTGGTCCCGCGAGGAGTACCGCGAACGCGTCCTGCACCTGACCCGCGAGCTGGCCAGGACCGGCCAGCCGCACCGCGGCTTCGCCGCCGAGTACGGCGGCGAGGGGGACGTCGGCGGGGTGGTCACCGCCTTCCAGGCGCTGGGCTACGGCGACCTGTCACTGCTGGTCAAGGCCGGCGTGCAGTGGGGCCTGTTCGGCGGAGCGGTACAGGTCCTCGGCACCTCTCGTCACCATGACAGGTACTTGCGCCGGATCATGGACGGCGAGCTGCTCGGCTGCTTCGCGATGACCGAGACCGGGCACGGGTCGGACGTCCAGCACCTGCTCACCACCGCCACGTACGACGCGGACACCCGCGAGTTCGTGATCGACACCCCGGAGCCCGGCGCGCGCAAGGACTACATCGGCAACGCGGCACGAGACGGCGAGATGGCCGTGGTGTTCGCCCAGCTCGTCACGCAGGGCGAGACGCACGGCGTGCACGCGTTCCTGGTCCCGATCCGGGTCGACGGGAAGCCCGCCGCGGGCGTCGAGATCGGCGACTGCGGCCACAAGGCCGGGCTCAACGGCGTCGACAACGGCAGGCTGACGTTCACCGGCGTCCGGGTGCCGCGGGAGGCCCTGCTCAACCGGTTCGCCGACGTGGCCGAGGACGGCACCTACTCCAGCTCGATCGAGAACGAGGGCCGTCGCTTCTTCACCATGCTCGGCACGCTCGTGCGCGGCCGGATCTCGGTGGCGGGCGGGGCGGGCAGCGCGGCGCAGAAGGCGCTGACGCTCGCGATCCGCTACGGCGAGCGCCGCCGCCAGTTCGCCGATCCCGCCACGGGCGAGGAGACCGCGATCCTGGACTACCGCGTGCACCAGCGGAAGCTCCTCCCCCTGCTGGCCACGACGTACGCGCTGACCTATGCGCAAGACGACATGGTCGCGGAGATGCACCGCCTGCAGGAGCCGGGCGCCGCCCCGGACGAGAAGGCCCAGCGCGCTCTCGAGGGCCGTGCGGCCGGGGTCAAGGCGGCGTCGACCTGGCACGCCACGCACACCATCCAGACCTGCCGCGAGGCCTGCGGCGGGGCGGGCTACCTGAGCGAGAACCACCTGCCCGCGCTGAAGGCGGACACGGACGTCTTCACCACGTTCGAGGGGGACAACACCGTCCTGCTGCAGCTGCTCGCCAAGAACCTGGTGAGCGACTACGGCAGGTCCGTGTCCCGGCTGTCCAAGATGGAGCTCGCCCGGTTCCTCGGCGGGCAGGCGGTGGGGGCCGCCGCGGAGCGGACCGGCCTGAACCGGGTCCGCGTGAAGGCTCTGGACCCCCGCTCGCGCGACGCGCAGCGCGCGCTGATCGCCGACCGCTCGGAGCACCTGCTGGCCGGGGTGGCCCGACGGCTGCGGCCCGCCCTGAAGAAGGGCGCCGACCAGTTCGGGATCTTCAACGCCGCGCAGGACCACCTGCTGGCGGCGGCCCGCGCGCACGTCGACACCGTGGTGTTCGACGCGTTCGTGGCCGGCATCGAGCGCGCCGACCCCGCGGTGCGGGAGCTGCTCGGGAAGGTCTGCGACCTGCACGCCCTGTCCGTCATCGAGCGGGACCGCGCCTGGTATCTCGAGCACGGCAGGCTCACCGCGAGCGAGTCCCGAGCCCTCACCGCGGCCGTCAACGACCTCTGCGCGGAGCTGCGCCCGCACGCCCGCCTGCTGGTCGACGCCTTCGGCATCCCCGAGCCCTGGCTCGCCTGCCCGATGCTCGCCGACCCCGCCGTCGAGACGAGCACCGAGGACCCGACCCCCGCCCTCGTCGGCTGACGAGCGTCCGACTCGGGCGTCGGGAGTGGGGGACTCGCGGACGTGGTTCCGCGAGTCCCCCACTCCCGGCCCGCGGGTTCGACACCGGGGCACCCGAGTCGGACGCGGGGTGATCGACGCGGGCCGTCGCGGGTCAGGCGACGCGGGCCGCGCAGGTGTCGCGGTCCTCGGCGTAGGCCGGGTCCTGGGCGGCGGCGAGCTTGAGGTGGGGCAGGGCCTCGGCGTAGCGGGACTGCCGCTGCAGCGTGCGGCCGAGCAGGTAGCGCGCGAAGGAGTCCGTCGGCGCGAGCGCGACCGCCCTGGTCAGGGCCTTCTCGGCCCGACCGAGCTGCGCCGAGTGGTAGTAGGCCCGGCCGAGCAGGACCGCGCCGGACGCCGTCTCGAGCAGCTCCTCGGCCCGCGGGGTGAGCATCGACAGGGCCTCCAGCGGCCGTCCGCCGTTCAGCAGGCCCTCCGCCATCCGGTAAGTCATGTCGTCCATGCCTCGCCCAACCAGACACCCCCCAGGGGTATTCCGCACGGGCTACGGTGGCCGCATGGATCTCGAGGACCTCCGGGCCGTGCTGTTCGACATGGACGGCACGCTCGTCGACTCGGACGCCGCGGTGGAGCGCGCCTGGCACACCTGGGCCGCGGAGTTCCGTGTCGACCCCGCCGCCGTGCTGGCCGTCGCCCACGGGAGGCCGTCGGAGCCCACGGTGCGCGAGATGCGACCCGACCTGGACGATGCCGCGGTCGCGGCGGCGGCCGCACGCCAGCTCGAGCTGCAGTACACCGACCTCGTCGACGTCCGCGAGATCCCCGGCGCCCACTCGCTGCTGCGCCTGTTGGACGTGCTCGGCCTGCCGTGGGCCGTCGTCACCAGCGCCGACCGGCGGCTGGCCGCCGCCCGGCTCGGCGCCGCGGGCCTGCCGACCCCGGCCACCCTGGTGACCAGCGAGGACATCAGCGAGGGCAAGCCCAGCCCGGAGGGCTACCTCAAGGCCGCGGCGGCGCTCGGGGTCGAGCCCGCGGCGTGCCTCGTCGTCGAGGACAGCGATCCCGGCCTGGCCGCGGGATACGGCGCGGGGATGCGGACCGCGGCGCTCAAGGGCCTGCGCGGGGACCTGACGCTGAGCGGCCTGCCGGATCTGGCCGACCTGCTCAGCGAGTGGACCCCACCCTTCCCAGCGCCCGCGAGTTGATCCACCCGACGAGCCCGGCGAGGTGTGCGGTGACCTCCTCGCCCGGCTCGGTGAGCAGGTAGGAGACCTGCGGCGGCGTGGTCGCGAGGACACGCCGTTCCAGGAACCCGTCCCCCTCCAGCGTGCGCAGGGTCTGCGCCAACATCTTCTCACTGACCCCGCCGACCCGGCGGCGCAGTGCGCTGAACCGGGTCTCGCCGTCCTCCCGCAGGGCGACCAGCACGAGCACCGCCCACTTCGAGGTGACGTGGTCCAGCACGATCCGCGTGGGGCAGTTCCTGTCGAACGCGTCACCCGGGGCGGGCCACGACACCGTCTCCACCTGCGTGCTCACCATGGACCCCTGTGATTACCTCGAGGTACGTACTTACGAAGAGAAAGTACATCACCGTAGGTTCGTGGCACCAGACCACCAGAGGGAGAACATCATGATCGCGGTGACCGGGGTGTCCGGGAAGCTCGGACGCGTCGTCCTGGACGACCTGCTGACCCGCCTGCCCGCCGAGCAGGTCGTGGGCGTGGCACGCACGCCCGAGAAGGTGGACGTTCCCGGTGTCGAGGTGCGCCAGGGCGACTACGAGGACCCGACGAGCCTGGAGAAGGCGTTCGCGGGCGCGGACGTGGTGCTGATCGTGTCGAGCCCGGACGTCACGCCCGGCACCCGGCCCCGCCAGCACGGCAACGCGATCGCCGCAGCACAGGCCGCCGGTGTCGGACGGATCGTCTACACCAGCGCGATCTCGGCGGACACCGGCCCGGGCTTCCTCGCCGACCACGCGGTCACCGAGGGACTGCTGCGCGAGTCCGGCGTCCCGTTCACCGTGCTGCGCAACAGCTTCTACAGCGACCTCTTCGTGAACCCCGCCGTCGTGGCCGCAGCCGTGGAGGCCGGGGAGATCGCGGCGGCGGACGCGGGCAAGGCGCTCAACACCGCCACCATCCGGGACTTCGGGCTCGCCGCCTCCGCCGCGCTGACCGGCACGGGCCACGAGAACGCGGTCCACGAGCTGCGCGGTCCGCTGTGGACCTACGACGAGCTGGCCGCTGCGATCACCGAGGCGACCGGCACCGCCGTGACACACAGGGAACTCCCGCTCGCCGACGAGGACTTCATCGGCGCCCTGGTGAGCAGCGGCTTCTTCAGCGAGCCCGGCGACGACCTGGCGACCCTGCTGGGCCGCCCGGCCACCGCGATCGGCGAGCTCGTCCGCGCGGCGGCTCAGCGGTAGCGCTCGGCCAACCGCCGCTTCACCAGCTTCCCGGTCGGGGTGCGCGGGAGCGCGTCGGTGAAGTCGATCCGCCTGGGACATTTGAACCCCGCGATCCGGGTCCGGACGAACTCGAGCAGCTCGCGCTCGAGCGCCGGGCCCGGCTCGGCCCCCTCCGCGGGCTCGACGACGGCGAGCACCTGCTCGCCCATCTCCTCGTCCGGGAGCCCGATCACGCCGACGTCGCGCACCGCGGGGTGCAGCGCGAACGCGTCCTCGATCTCCTGCGGGTAGATGTTCACCCCGCCCGAGATGATCATGAAGGCCTTGCGGTCGGTGAGGTGGAGCCACCCGTCCTCGTCGACGTAGCCGAGGTCGCCGGTCGTCGCCCAGTTCTCGTGGTCCGGATGGCGTGACTCCGCGGTCTTCACCGGGTCCCCGTGGTAGCTGAACGTGGGCGCAGGCTGCTCGAAGTAGATCGTGCCGATCCGGCCGGGCGGCACCTCGGCGCCCGAGTCCGCGCAGATCCGCAGCACCCCGACCTTCGCCCGGCCGACCGAACCCGGGTGCGCCAGCCACTCGGCGGAGGAGATCCGGGTCTGCCCCGGCGACTCCGTGGTGCTGTAGTACTCCTCCAGCACCGGACCCCACCACTCGATCATCCGGCGCTTGACCTCGACCGGGCACGGCGCGGCGGCGTGGACCGCGACCCGCATCGAGGACAGGTCGTAGGGCGCCCGGACCTCCGGGGCCAGCTTGAGCAGCCGGACGAACATCGTGGGCACCCACTGGCTGTGGGTGACCCGGAACCGCTCGATGTCGGCGAGGGCCTGCTCGGCGCCGAACCGGTCCGCGACCACCAGCGTGCCGCCGACCGCGTGCGTCATCGCGCCGAAACGCAGCGGCGCGGAGTGGTACTGCGGCGCGGGCGAGTAGTAGACGGTGTCCCGGTTGAAGCCGTAGGCGGACGCGAAGATCTCGAGCATCGGCTCGCCCGGCTCGTCGATCCGCCGCTCCGGCAGGGGCTTGAGGATCCCCTTGGGGCGCCCGGTGGTGCCGGAGGAGTAGAGCATGTCGATCCCCGCCGGCTGGTCGGCGAGCGGTTCCGCGGACACCGCCGCGAGCGCGGCCTCGTAGTCCTCGTGCCCCGCGACGGACCCACCGACGGAGAGCCGGAGCTCGACGTCCGGTGCGTCGAACCCGGCCAGCGCCGCCGACACGACGAGCGCGCGGGCCCCGCAGTCGCCCACGATGTAGGCGATCTCGCCCGGCGTCAGATGGCTGTTCACCGCGGTGACGATCAGCCCTGACCGGCGGGCCGCCCAGTAGGCCTCGAACACCTCCGGCCGGTTCTCCAGCACGACGGCGAGGTGGTCGCCCCTGCTCAGGCCCGCGCAGGCGAGCACCCGGGCCAGCCGGGTCGATCGCTCGTCGAGCTCCGCGTGGGTCTGGACCATGCCGTCGAGCGGCCCTCCCGACATGATCGTCGCCGGATGGTCGGGCCGCTCTCGGGCCCAGGTGCCGGGGTACATGAGGTCCGTTCTAGCCTACTGAACGTACGATCAGCTACCCTCGGCGGCGAGGTTCCCGTGTTCGACTCGGAGGTCCTTCTTGAGGATCTTGCCGCTGGGGTTCTTCGGTAGGGCGTCGGCGAAGACCACGTACTTGGGGCGCTTGTAGCCGGCGAGCTTCTCGCGGGCGTGCGCGTCGACCTGCTCGCGGGTGAGCTCGACGCCCGGTTTGGCCACGACGACCGCGGTGACGGCCTCGATCCAGTGCGGGTGGCTGATGCCGAACACGGCGACCTCGGCCACGCCGTCGAGCAGGTAGAGGGCCTCCTCGACCTCGCGGGAGGCGACGTTCTCCCCACCCGTCTTGATCATGTCCTTCTTGCGGTCGACCACCGCCAGATAGCCGTTGTCGTCGATCACGCCGAGGTCGCCGGAGTGGAACCAGCCGTTGCGGAACGCCGCGGCGGTCCTGTCCTCGTCGTTGTAGTAGCCCAGCGCGGCGTGCGGGGAGCGGTGCACGATCTCGCCGACCTCCCCGACCGGGACGGGGTTGTCGTCGTCGTCGACGACGAGGGTCTCGACGTTGAGCGAGGCCCGCCCGGCGCTGCCTGCCATCGGGAGCTGTTCCTCGGGGCGCAGGATCGTGGCCAGCGGGGACATCTCGGTCTGGCCGTAGAAGTTCCACAGCCGTACCTCGGGCAGCCTGCCCTGCAGCTCGCGCAGCACCTCGACCGGCATGGCCGCGGCCCCGTAGTAGCCCTTGCGCAGCGAGGAGAGGTCCCGGGTGTCGAAGTCCGGGTGGCGCAGCAGCGAGATCCACACCGTGGGCGGACAGAACAGCTTGGTGACCTTCTCGGCCTCGATCGTGGCCAGGATCGTGGCCGCGTCCGCACCCGGGAGGATCACACTCGTCGCACCCAGGTAGACGTCGACGGAGAAGAAGCAGTCCAGCTGCGCGCAGTGATACATCGGCAGCGAGTGGACCTCGACGTCGTCGGCGGTCATGCCGCCGTCGACGATGCAGGACACGTACTGGCTGGTCAGCGACTTCGATGAGAGCATCACGCCCTTGGGGCGGGACTCGGTGCCGGAGGTGTACATCAGCCGCAGCGGGTCGTCGTCGGCCACGGCGACCTGCGGGGCGTCGGGGGCGCCGTCGGTGATCCAGGTGCCGACGTCCTCCCAGTCCCCCGACGCCGCGGTCCCGCCCAGGGCGATCCAGCCGCGGACCCCGCCGGTCAGTCCCGCCACGGCGAGGGCCTTCTCCGCGGTGACGGCGAGGGCGTCCTCGGTGACCAGGCCCTTCGCCCCGGAGTGGGACAGGATGAAGCCGATCTCCTCGGCGTTGAGCATGAAGTTCACCGGTACCAGCACCACGCCGAGGCGGGCGGTGGCGAAGGCCAGTACCGCGAACTCCCACGAGTTGTGGGACAGCAGCGCCAGCCGGTCACCCTTGGCCAGGCCGCGGGAGCCCAGCGAGTTCGCGCACCGGTTGACCGCCTCGTCGAACTCGGCGAACGTGGCGCGGCGCTCGCCCGCGACCACGGCGAGCTTGTCCGGGTAGCGCCTCGCGGTGCGGTGCAACAGATCACCCAGGGTGTGCTGGCGGGCACGCGCGATGGCGGCGGTGGTCTCGGGACTGAACGGCACGACGTCGGACACGGCACGATCCTGCCCGACCGACCGAGCGTTCGACACCCACAGATGTCCGACTCGGGTGGCCGAAGTGCGGGACTCGCGGGTGCTCACCCCGCGAGTCCGACCCTCACCGGAGGGTGAGGATGCGCGGGCCCTGCTCGGTGATCGCGATGGTGTGTTCGGCGTGCGCGGCGCGGCTGCCGTCCGCGGTGCGGATCGTCCAGCCGTCCCGGTCGTGCCGGTAGGAGTCCCGCCCGCCCGCGTGGAGCATCGGCTCGATCGCGATGACCAGGCCCGGCTGGAGGCGCAGGCCGCGGCGGGGCTTGGACTCGTTCGGGACGTGCGGCTCCTCGTGCATCGACCGGCCGACGCCGTGCCCGCCGTGGTCCGCCAGCATGCCGTAACCGGCACCCCGCGCGACCTGGGCGATCGCGTGCCCGACGTCCCCCATCCGAACGCCCGGCTGCGCGGCGTCGATGCCCGCCTGGAGGGCCGCCTCCGTCGTCCGGATCAGCTTCTCGTCTGCGGAGGTGGAGCGTGCGGAACCGTTCATGGACGCCTCGGAGCCACCGCTCACGAGCATGCTGAACGCGGCGTCCGCGCACCAGCCGTCGAGGTGCACTGCGAAGTCGACGGAGAGCAGGTCGCCCTGCTTGAGCTTCGTGCGGGCGGGGATGCCGTGCACCACCGCGTCGTTCACGCTGACGCACAGCACGCCCGGGTACGGGCCGGGCGCCCAGCGCGGGTGGTAGCCCCGGAAGCTGGAGACCGCACCCGCCTCGGCGATCAGGTCCGCGGCCAGTGCGTCCAGCTCGGTGGGGCGCACGCCCGGCGCGGCCCTCTCGCGCACCGCGGTGAGGATGCGGGCGACCACGGAACCGGCGGCGTCGATCGCATCGATCTCCCCCGGCGTCTTCAGCTCGATCACGAGAGATAACAATACCGGTATTACTATGACGTCCATGGTGCGCGTACCCCTGACCGCCGAGGACCGTGAGCGCGGCGAGCGTCTGGGGGCGCTGCTGCGCGCGGCCCGCGGCGAGCGGAGCATCGGCGCCGTCGCCGCGGCGGCCGACATCTCGCCGGAGACCCTGCGCAAGATCGAGACCGGCCGGATCCCCACCCCGGCGTTCTTCACCGTGGCCGCGCTGGCCACGGAGCTGGGCCTCGACCTGTCCACGCTGGCGGCCTGCGAGCAGCGGCCTGGCGCCAGCCCCGCGGCGTGACCTCGAGCCCGGAGGCCTTCGTCGCGAAGGTCCGCAAGGCCGCGAAGGCCGGTCCGTACACGGTGGAGCGCACGCCGGACGGGTTCGTGCTGACCGCCGAGGTCGTCGGCCCTCCGCGGGCGCGCGGGCGCCGCCACCGCGAGCGGCTCACGCACGCCGTGGTGCTCGCGGAGGGCACCTACCGGGTCACCGACACCCGCGAGACACTCGACGAGGCCCCCGAGCAGGGCGGCTCGCTGCTGCGTCTGGACCGCCGCGCCGAGGCCCCGGTCGATCCCGCCGTCGAGGCCCACCGGATGCTCACCGGGATCGCCGCCGAGCTTGGCTGGGCACCCGCCCGCGCCGCCGTGAGCCCGCACCTCGTGCTCGGGATCATCGCGGCCTTCTGCCTCGTCGTGCTGGTGGTCGCGCTCCTGCTCGTCCTGTAGGCACCTAGACTCGGTGCACCGCACGACCCGGAGGTTCGCTGGTGACCACCACGCCCGACCGCACGCCGCCCGTCGACCGCGAGGAGGCCGACCTCGTGGTCGGCAGGCCCGCGCACCACGCCGCGGGGCTCAAGGCGGTCCAGGTGTCGATGACCCGGGCGATCAGGCAGATGGGCGTGGTCAAGACCGCCCGGAACCTGCTCGCGCTCAACCAGGTCGACGGGTTCGACTGCATGTCCTGCGCGTGGCCGGACCCCCAGGGCCACCGGCACACCGCCGAGTTCTGCGAGAACGGCGCCAAGGCCGTGTCGTGGGAGGGCCAGCGGGAGACCGTCGGCGCGGAGTTCTTCGCCGCGCACCCGATCCCGGAGCTGGAGCGGCGGACCGAGCACTGGCTGGAGAAGCAGGGCAGGCTGACCCGGCCGATGGTTCGTCGGGACGGGGCGGACCACTACGAGCCGATCTCCTGGGACGGCGCGTTCGCGCTGGTCGCCCAGCACCTGCAGGCACTGGACAGCCCGGACGAGGCGCTGTTCTACACGTCCGGCCGCGCGTCGAACGAGGCCGCGTTCGTCTACCAGCTCTTCGCCCGCGCGTTCGGCACGAACAACCTGCCGGACTGCTCGAACATGTGCCACGAGTCGACGTCGGTCGGGCTGGCCCGCACGATCGGCATCGGCAAGGGCTCGGTGACGCTGCAGGACATCCACGAGGCGGACCTGATCGTCATCTCCGGGCAGAACCCGGGCACCAACCACCCGCGGATGCTCTCCGCGCTGGAGATCGCCAAGCAGAACGGCGCACGGATCCTCGCGGTCAACCCACTGCGCGAAGCGGGGCTGCTGAAGTTCGACAACCCGCAGAAGCCCGCCGGGCTCGCGGGCCTCGGCACCTCGCTGGCCGACCGCTACCTGCAGATCCGGTCGGACGGCGACCTCGCCCTCTGGCAGGCCATCGGGCACCTGCTCCTCGAGCGCGGGGCCGTGGACACGGACTTCATCGAGCGCCACACCGTGGGGTTCGAGGAGTGGGCCGCGCACGTCCGGCAGCTGGACCGGGCCGCCGTCGTGGCCGCCACCGGGCTGGCGTGGAGCGACATCGAGGCCGCCGCGGAGATGTTCGCGACCTCGTCGCGGATCGTGAACTGCTGGGCCATGGGCATCACCCAGCACCGCAACGCCGTCGCCACGATCTCGGAGTTCGTCAACGTCGCGCTGCTCCAGGGCATGATCGGCAAGCCCGGCGCAGGCCTGTGCCCGGTCCGCGGACACTCCAACGTCCAGGGCGACCGCACCATGGGCATCTGGGAGAAGTCCCCGGGCTCCTTCCTGGACGCCCTGGGCGCCGAGTTCGGCTTCGAGCCGCCGCGCGAGCACGGCCACGACGCGGCCGCCGCGGTCCGGGCGCTGCGGGACGGTCGCGCCCGCGTGTTCGTCGGGCTGGGCGGGAACTTCGCGTCGGCCATGAGCGACACCCACGTCACCGAGGCCGCCCTGCGGTCGGCGGCCCTGACCGTGCAGATCTCCACCAAGCTCAACCGCAGCCACCTCGCCGCCGGGCGGGACGCGCTGATCCTGCCCACGCTGGGCCGTACCGAGAAGGACCTCACCGGCGGGCTGGTGCAGCGGGTGACCGTCGAGGACTCGATGTCCGCGGTGCACGCCTCCCGCGGGCGCTCCGAACCCGCGAGCCCGCTGCTGCGGTCGGAGGTGGACATCCTCTGCGGCATCGCGCACGCCACCCTCGGCGACCGCTACGGCATCCCCTGGCGGGACTTCGCCGCGGACTACTCCCGGATCCGGCAGTCCATCGGCCGGGTCGTGCCGGGCTGCGAGGCCTACGACGAGAAGATCACCCGCCGCGGCGGGTTCACCCTGCCGCACGGCCCGCGGGACACCCGCACCTTCCCCACGCCCCAGGGCAAGGCGGTGTTCACGGTGAGCCCGCTCCAGGTCGCCACGGTGCCCGAGGGCAGGCTCGTGCTGCAGTCCCTGCGCAGCCACGACCAGTTCAACACCACGATCTACGGCCTGGACGACCGCTACCGCGGCATCCACTCCGGCCGCAGGATCGTGTTCATCTCCCCCGCGGACCTGGCCGAGCTCGGCTTCGCCGACGGGGACCACGTCGACCTGGTCTCCGAATGGGAGGACGGCGTCGAGCGCCGGGCGCAGGACTTCCGGCTCGTCTCGTACGACACCCCCAAGGGCTGCGTCGCCGCGTACTACCCCGAGACCAACCCGCTGATCCCGCTGGACTCCCAGGCGCTGGAGTCCGGCACCCCCACCTCGAAGTGGGTCGTGGTGCGGCTGGTCCCCCGCCGGTAGCCCGGCTCCCGGTGAGCGAATCCCGGAGGCGTGCGCGTCGCGGATTCACTCGACGGTAGGCCGAATCACATTTCCGCCCGACGCGGCCCTGGTGCTGGTCGACGAGAGCCGCGACCAGACCGTCCGCCGGCGCCCGGGCGAGCGGCTGCACCACGTCTTCGAAGACCTCGCCCTGCGCCGCCCCACCGCGACCGCCGTGGTCGTGGGGGACACCGAGATCTCGTTCGCCGAGCTGGACCGGCGGGCGAACCGGCTCGCCCGGCGACTGCGCGCCGCGGGCGCCGGGCCCGGCGACCGGGTGGCGCTGCTCGCGGACGACGCCGTCGCCGGGTACGCGGCCGTGCGCGCCGCACTGAAGGTCCAACCGCCTACGTCCCGCTCGACGCGGGCTTCCCGGCCGACCGGATCGGCTACATCTGCACGGACTCCGGGGCCCGCTTCGCCCTCGCCCCGCCGCACCTGGCGGCCGCGCTGCCCGGGGAGGTCGTCGCGGTCGATCCCGCGGACGAGGCGGGCGACCCGGACCCGCTGACCGCCGCCGAGGCGGGCAGCCCGGCGGACGAGCTCGCCTACCTCATCTACACCTCCGGCACGACCGGTCGACCGAAGGGCGTGGCGACCGAGCACGGCTCGATCGTCAACTTCGTGCGGGTGTCGGGCGAGCTGTACGGCTACCGCGCGGACGACCGGGTCTACCAGGGCATGACCCTGGCCTTCGACTTCTACCGCTGGACGGCGAGGTGCGCACGGACACCGGGCTGCTCGGCTCGCCCGCGTTCGCGATCCCGCCGTCGGTGCAGCGGGCGCTCTGCTCGATCCACGACCCGTACTTCTGGGGGCACGAGCGGCTGTGGAAGCTCCTGCCGCCCTTCCTCGCCCTGTTCGACGGGACGCCGCTGAAGGCGCTGGTCCTGCGCGCGCTGGGGGTGCGGGTGGGCAGGCGCCTGCTGGACGACGGGGCAGCCATGCCGGAACACACGCTGGTCACGATCGGGGACCACGTCACCCTCGGTCCGCGCAGCACCGTCCAGTGCCACTCGCTGGAGGACGGGACCTTCAAGTCCGACCACACGGCGCTGCGGGACGGGGTCACGGTGGGCGCCGACGCCTTCGTGCACTACGGCGTCGAGATGGGCGCGGGCACGGTCCTGGACGCGGACGCGTTCCTGATGAAGGGCACGGTCACGGGCGCGAGGACCCGCTGGTCCGGCACCCCGGCGACCCCGTGAGCCGTCACGGGCACGAGGTCGACCGGGGACCGCTCACAGCCGGCGGAGGGCTTCCTGCAGCACCTCGTCCCGCTTGCAGAAGGCGAAGCGCAGCAGGGTGGGAGCCAGGGCGGGGTCGTCGCAGAAGACGCTGACCGGCACCGCGGCCACCCCGAGCCTCGCCGGCATCTCGCGGGCGTAGGCGGCTGCGTCCGTGACCCCCAGTGGGGCCAGGTCGGCGACCACGAAGTACGTCCCCCGCGGCGCGAAGACCCGCATGCCCGCCTCGCGCAGGCCGTCGACCAGCAGGTCCCGTTTGGGCCGGAGGTCCCCCGCGATCGCGGCGTAGACCTCGTCCGGGAGGGCGAGAGCCTTCGCGACGGCGGGCTGGAACGGTGCGCCGCCCGCGAACGTGAGGAACTGCTTCACCGCCCGGGCCGCCGCCACCAGCTCGGCCGGGCCGTGGATCCAGCCGATCTTCCAGCCCGTGACCGAGAAGGTCTTGCCCGCGCTGGAGACCGTCAGGGTGCGGTCGGCCAGGCCGGGGAGGGTCGCCATCGGGACGTGCGTCGCGTCGAAGGTCATGTGCTCGTAGACCTCGTCGGTGATCACGACGGCGTCGTGCTCGACCGCCAGGTCGCCGATGGCGCGCAGGGTGTCCGGGCCGAAGACGGTGCCCGTGGGGTTGTGCGGGGTGTTGACCAGGACCGCCTTCGTGCGCGGGCCGAAGGCGGCGCGCAGCTGGGCCGGGTCCGGCTGGAAGTCCGGGGCGCGCAGCGCGACGGTGCGCCGGGTCGCCCCGGCCATCGCGATCACCGCCGGGTAGGAGTCGTAGTACGGCTCGAAGACGACGACCTCGTCCCCCGGCTCGCACAGCCCGATCACCGCGCTCGCGATCGCCTCCGTGGCGCCCGCCGTGACCAGGACCTCGCCGGCGTCCAGACCGTAGAAGTGCCGCTGGTGCGTCGCGACGGCCTCGCGCAGGGCGGGCAGTCCCGGAGCGGGCGGGTACTGGTTGGCGCCGGTGGCGATCGCCTGCTGCGCGTCGGCGAGCAGAGAGGCGGGGCCGTCGGTGTCCGGGAAGCCCTGGCCCAGGTTGATCGCGCCGTGCGCCACGGCGAGCTGGGTGATCTCGGCGAAGATCGTGGAGGTGAAGGGCCGCAGGCGTGCCGCGAGGGGGTTCCGGTCGAGCACGGTCACCAGCCCCGCATGTCCACGGCCCAGCGCTCGGCGACGTGCTCGCCGTCCACCAGCCACATCGCCTCGTGCAGCGCGACGGTCGGGTCGACGTGCGCGGGCACGACCCGGATCCGGTCGCCGACGCGGAGCTTGAGCGAGCCGGGCGCGAAGGTCGTGTGCTCGTCCGAGCAGAACCAGACCTGCGCGCCGGGGATCGACGGGTTGCCGTGGTCCATGCCGAGCGCCTTGAGCCCCACGTCGACGACGGCGTGGTCCGCCGACACCGAGATGACCGTGCCGAGCACGAAGATCGCCTGCTCGAACGGGTGCCCCAGCTCGGCGTAGGCGGAGTCCATCAGCGCGTAGGAGCCTGCCTGGATCTCGGTGGCCCACTCGTTGAGCCGGTAGGTGCCGGTGCCGCCCGCGGACACCAGCTCGCCACCGACGTCCCGCGCCGCGGCGACCAGCTTCTCCATGGACTCGCGCACCATCCGGCGCTGGTCGGCCTCGGGCCGCACCATCATCAGGTGGCCCTCGTAGCCCATCACGCCCCGGACCTCGAGCCCGTTGCGTCGGGCGAGGTCGGCCAGCTCCCCGGCCTTCTCCGGCGGGCAGCCGCAGCGCGGGAGGCCGACGTTGACGTCGATCACGACCTCGATCACGTTGCCGCGCAGGGCCGCCGCGATCGTCTCCCGGGAGTCGACGGCGAGGGTGACCCGCGCGCCGTTGCGCACGAGCGCACCGAGCCGGGTCGCGTCGACGACCTCGTTGGCCAGCAGCAGGTCCCCGCCCAGGCCGTGCTCGGCCATCACCTCGCACTCGCGGATCGTGGCGCAGGTGAACCCGGGATGGCCGTTGTCCCGCTGCCACCGCGCCAGCGACGTGCACTTGTGCGCCTTGACGTGCGGGCGCAGCCTGCCGCCGGGGAGCGCGGCGCTCATCGTGTCCAGGTTCCGCCGCAGGGCCCCGCGCTCGACGAGCAGCGCGGGGGTCACGAGATCGTCCACCACCACGTCGGCAGCCTACGGCCGGGCGAGCGCGGCGATCCGCCGGAGGATCGGCGGCGGGGTCACCCGGGCCAGTCGGGCCTCCGCCGTCACCAGCTGGACGGGTCGGTTGCGCTCGACGGCCCGGACCACGGCGTCCGCGACCTTCTCCAGCCTGTACGGGCGGCGCTTGAGCAACCGGTCGGTGCGGCGTTGCTCGGCGGCCGGATCGTCGACGCCGACGAACCGCGCCGAGCCCGCGATGTTCGTGGGGAGGAACCCCGGGCAGAGCGCGGTGACCCCGATGTTCTCGGACGCGAGATCCGCACGCAGGCACTCCGACAGCATCAGCACGGCCGCCTTCGTGGCGGAGTAGGCGGGCAGGAAGGACGTCGGGGTGAAGGCGGCGGCGGAGGCGACGTTCACCAGGTGCCCACCCTCGCCGCGCTCGGCCATCCGGGCCCCGAAGATCCGACAGCCGTGGACGACGCCCACCAGGTTGACGTCCACGATGTCCTGCCAGTCCTGGGCGGAGTGGGCGAGGAACGGGCCGGAGACCGCGATGCCCGCGTTGTTGACGACGACGTCCGGCACGCCGGTCCCGGCGCAGACCTCCTCGGCCAGGCGCTCCATCGCGGCCACGTCGGTGACGTCGACCTGGAACGTGCAGCCCGGCGCTCTGTCGACCGTGACGACCGTGGCGCCGCGGCGCTCGAAGCCCTCGGCCACGGCCTTGCCGATCCCGCTCGCCGCGCCGGTCACCAGCACGACCTTCCCCGCCCAGCGCCGACGTCCGACTCGCGCGTCCGAAGTGGGGGACTCGCGCGAGTCGGAGGTCGCCGCGATGTGCTCGCGGACGCAGCGCGCGACGACGTCGGGGCGCTCGCGGGGGAGCCAGTGGCCGCTCGCGATCTCGCGGAACCGCAGATCGGGGGCGAACCGCGCCGCGGAGGCCAGCAGCTCGCGGGTCAGGTAGCGGTCCCGGGTGGGGGCGAGGACCTGGGTCGGCACCGTGGTGCGGCCGTCTCCGCGGACGCCGGTCATGTTGGCGCGGTAGAGCTCCAGGCCGTTGATCCCGTCCCGCTGGGCGGGCCGCGGCACGCCCTCGCGACGGGCGACGGCCCGGCCCATCACCCCCATCCGCCAGGCCAGCTCGGGCAGCTTCGGGAGCTGGAAGAACCCGATGTACCAGGACTTGGCGAGCTGGCGCAGCCGCCCGCGGCCGCGGAACCGGGCCAGGTGGGCGAGCGACGGGCCCGAGATCGAGGTGAAGGTCGCGAACCGGTCCGGGTGCTCCGCGACAGCCTGCCAGGCCTGCACCGAGCCCCAGTCGTGGGCGAGCAGGTGGACCGGGAGGCCCGGGGATACCTCGTCCGCCACGGCCAGGAGATCGGCCACCAGGCGCTCGATCCGGTAGCCCGCGCGGTCGGGCGGGGCCCCGGAGGCACCGGCGCCGCGGACGTCGTAGGTGACCACCCGGAACTCGTCCGCGAGCAGCGGGACCACGCCCGCCCACACGGTGTGGTCGTCCGGGTAGCCGTGCACCGCGAGGACGGCGGGGGCGTCCGGCGGCCCCTCGGCGTGGAGGGCCAGGTCGACACCGTCGGGGCTGCGCATGCCACGAATCGTAGCTACCGACGAGTAAGAGACCGGTGTCACATCCGATCGGGAAAGCGGAACAGCCTCCGCTCCCGGCGCCTTGAACCACGCGGAACACACCGACGGGGACGAACCGTGATCAGGCGAGGAAGCCGGGCGATCCGCACCCCGACACCGCTAGGAAGGCTCCGTCGTTGAGCACCACCTCCGCCCCCAGCCGCACGCGGCTCGCGCTGCTGCTCGGCGCCCTCATCGCGCTGGGCCCACTCACCATCGACATGTACCTGCCCGCCCTGCCGGGCATCGCGGGCGAGTTCGCCTCCTCGGCCTCGACGATCCAGCTGACGCTCACCGGCACCCTGGTCGGGCTGGCCTTCGGCCAGCTGTTCATCGGCCCGCTGTCCGACGCCTTCGGCCGCAGGCTCCCCCTGCTGATCGGGACCGGGCTGCACATCGCGTCCTCGCTGCTGATCATCGTCGCCCCGAACATCGCCGTGTTCGGCGTGCTGCGCGTGCTGCAGGGCGTCGGCGCGGCCGCGGGCGCGGTCGTCGCCATGGCCGTGGTCCGCGACCTGTTCACCGGGCGCGCCGCCGCCACCCTGCTCTCCCGGTTGATGCTGGTCATGGGAGCGGCGCCGGTGCTCGCCCCCACCCTGGGCGGTGAGCTCCTCCGCTTCGCCGAGTGGCGTGGGGTCTTCGTCTTCCTGGCCGTCTACGGTGTCGCGGCGCTCGCGCTGCTCGCCGTCGGCCTGAAGGAGACGCTGCCCGCCGAGCGGCGCCGCCCCGCGCGCGTCGGTTCGACGCTGCGCAGCTACGGGCTGCTCCTGCGGGACCGCACCTTCGTGGGCCTGGTCCTCGTCGCGGGCTTCGCGATGGCCGGGATGTTCGGCTACGTCTCGGGTTCCAGCTTCGTGTTCCAGCAGCAGTACGGGCTCGACGCCCAGCAGTTCGGCCTGCTCTTCGGCGCGGGCGCGATCTTCCTGATCGCCGCCACCCAGGCGAACGCGGCACTGCTGCGCCGCTACGAGCCGAAGCAGCTGCTGTTCGCGGCGATGATCGGCGGCACCGTCGGCGGCGTGACCCTGGCCGTGCTCGCGGGCACCGCGACCGGTGGCCTCGTCGGCGTGATCGTGCCGCTGTGGGTCGTGCTCGCCTCGGTCGGCCTCGCGATCCCCAACGCCCCCGCCCTGGCGCTGTCGCGGCACGGCGAGCGGGCGGGCACCGCGGCCGCGCTGCTCGGCGCCATCCAGTTCGGCATCGGCGCGGTGACGTCCCCGGTGGTCGGCCTGCTGGGGAACAACGCGCTGGCGATGGGCCTGACGATCGCGGGTGCGCAGCTGATCGCGCTGGCCGTCCTCGTCCTCGTCGTCCGGCCGTGGACGCTGGAGGACCTCGAGGAGTCGACCCCGGCCCGCGTGGCCGAGGAGGCGGTTCCCGAGGCCGCCTGACCCGCCCTCCCACGACACCCCCGTCCCTCGGGCGGGGGTGTCGTCGTGTCAGGCCTCGCGCTCGAGACGCTCGATCGCCCAGGCCGCCCAGTCCCGGACCGCCTCGTACTGGCGCAGGCCGTACTCCGCCGCGAGCTGCCCGAAGCCCTCGGGGCCGGTCAGCGCGTCCGGCTCGGCCTCGCGGACCCGGCGCAGCTCCGCAGCCGTGCGGTCGGTCGTCTCCTCGATCCGGCGCAGCACCACCAGCGCGTCCGCGGGCTCGAGCGCGGACAGCATGAACATCCGCAGGACCTGCTCGTTGCGCACCTTCCCCTGGCTCGGCGGAGACAGCAGCCAGGTCCGCAGCTCCGCCCGGCCCTCGTCGGTCACCGCGTAGGTGCGCGAGCCGCGCGCGCCCTCCGACGTGACCTCGACCAGCCCCTTCTCCGCCATCCGGTTCAGCTCCGGATAGATGCTGGTGTGCCCGGCCTGCCAGGCGTAGCGGCCGAGATCCTGCTCGAAGACCTTCGTCAGCTCGTACCCGCTACGCGGCTGGACGGCGAGCAGGCCCAGCAGGGCGTGCGGCAGTGACATGTACGCAGCCTACATGTCGATATCAACATGTCAGTATTGACATGTCGAGGCCATCCGAGGACGCTCGTCCCCATGACCACCACGGACACGCCGCTGTACCTGCGGGGCCACCTCGCCCCGGTGCCGGACGAGATCGAGGCGCGCGACCTGCCCGTCGAGGGCAGTCTCCCGCCGGAGCTGACCGGGCGATACCTCCGAAACGGCCCCAACCCCCTGCCCGGTCAGGACCCCGGGCACTGGTTCGCCGGGCACGGGATGCTGCACGGCGTCCGGCTACGGGAGGGCCGCGCGGAGTGGTACCGCAACCGCTGGGTGCGGACCGAGGCGCTCGAGGGCCACCCGTTCGTGCGGCCGGACGGCACCTTCGACCGGGCCGCCGTCACCGCCAACACGCACATCGTCGGGCACGCCGGGCGGCTCCTCGCGCTGGTCGAGAACGGGTTTCCGTACGAGGTCACCCCCGAGCTGGAGACCGTGGGCCCGCGGGACTTCGGCGGCAGGCTCACCACCGCGATGACCGCGCATCCGAAGACCGACCCGACCACGGGCGACCTGCACTTCTTCGGCTACGGCGCGCTGCCGCCGCTGCTCACCTACCACCGGCTCGACGCGGCGGGCGAGCTCGTGACCAGCGCGGAGATCGCCGTCGCCGGACCCACGATGATGCACGACTTCGCGGTCACCGAGCGGCACGCGGTCTTCCTCGACCTGCCGATGGCCTTCTCGCTCGAGGCGGCGATGGCCGGTTCGCTGCCCTACGGCTGGAGCGACACCTACGGCGCCCGGCTCGGCGTGATGCCGCTGGACCGCCCGGGCGAGGTGCGCTGGTTCGAGATCGACCCGTGCTACGTCTTCCACGTCGGCAACGCGTTCGAGGACGCGGCGGGCCGGATCGTGCTCGACGTCGCCCGGTACGCCCCCGAGGACATCACCGCGGTGTGGGACTCGATCGGCCCCAACGAGGCGGGCCACGCCTCCGCTGCCGCGGCGGCGGGCGTCGCCACCCTGCACCGGTGGGCCGTCGACCCGGCCGCCGGCACGGTGAGCCAGACGCAGCTGTCCGACCAGGGGCTCGAGTTCCCGACGGTCGACGACGACCTGGCGGGCCGGTCGAACCGCTACCTCTACGCCGTCGCCGACTCCGGGACCCGGGCGGCGGTCCTGCGCCACGACGCCGAGACCGGCGCGGTCGCGGCCCACGAGCTGGGTGCGGACGTCGTCGCGGGCGAGGCGGTGTTCGTACCCGCCGCCGACCGGAGGCACGAGGACGAGGGCTGGCTGCTGTCGATCACGACCACCCGGGACGGCAGGGCTTCCGACCTGCTCGTTCTCGACGCGTCCGACCTGAGCCGGGTCGCCCGCGTCGCGCTGCCCCGCGGCGTCCCGGCCGGGTTCCACGGCTCCTGGAACGCCGACGAGTCCTGACATGGCCGGGTTCGCGATGGCGTTCGCGACCGGCGCCCCGCGCACGCTGCTGCGGGGCTCGCTGATCTCGACCGTGTGGGGCGTCGGGCTGCTCGCCGAGGCGGTGATCCGGGTCCCGCTGGTCCACCTGCTGCCGGTCGACGTGGCCGTGGGTGTGACCGAGGTGCTGTTCGCCGGCACGTTCGTGCTGCTCATCGCATGGAACGGCCGGCGGGAGGCGCGGGCGCGACGAGGTCGTCCCCGCCGGGGGTCCGCACCCTCACCCACGGGAGGAACAGCTGGGTGAGCGGGCCGATCGCCAGCGCGTAGAGCACGGTGCCGAGGCCGACGGTGCCGCCCAGCAGCCAGCCGGTGCCGAGCACGACGACCTCGATCCCGGTCCGCACCACCCGGATCGAGGCGCCGGTGCGGGCGGCGAGACCGGTCATCAGCCCGTCGCGCGGGCCGGGGCCGAGGCGGGCGCCGACGTAGAGGGCCGTGGCCAGGCCGTTCAGCACGATCCCGCCCGCCATCAGCGCGACCCGTGTGGGCCAGCCGTGGGCCTCGGGGATCAGGGCGAGGGCGGCGTCGACGGACAGGGCGATCACCACGACGTTGGCCACCGTCCCGATGCCGGGCCGTTGCCGCAGCGGGATCCAGAGCAGCAGCACGGCCACGCCGGTGATCGCGGTGATCACCCCGAAGCTCAGCGGCAGCCGCTGTTCCAGTCCCTGGTGCAGCACGTCCCAGGGGTTGAGGCCGAGCGCTCCGCGGACCTGCATCGCCATCGACGTCCCGTACAGCGCCAGGCCCACGACCAGCTGGGGGAGTCGACGGGCCGGGCGGTACACGACGGGGAGCGGGCGGAGGTCCATGCGTCCAGGATGCGAACAAGTGGCCTGTTCGTGAAGGGCCAATCCCGCACCACTGGCCTGGTGGCACAATGGCCGACGAGCGCGACTGGCGGCAGACGAAGGATGGCACCGACCATCGGGGAGCCGAGTCCGCGGGGGTCGACCGCCTGGGCCGCCGCGCTACGAGGAGCACCCTTCATGACCGCACGCATGCTGCCCGGCAGGCCCGTCGCCGAGCGGGTCCTGGCCGACGTCA
>NZ_BAABGT010000002.1:0-85693 GCF_039541715.1 Pseudonocardia xishanensis | reverse complement strand
ACCCACAGCGTCACCGATGTCCTGATGCAGACTCGTCACCCATGTCCTGAGACATGGCACCAGGTCGTGACGGCTTCTGCGGCTTCCGCGACTTTTGCGGCGGACTCCGGTCGACAGAGTCCGGTGTCAGTCCATGCACTGGGATCGCGGTACATCTCGCGCAGCGTGTGCTCGGCCGCCAGGATCCGCCGCCGCGGGAACGCAGAGCGAGATCCAGGTCAGGCGAAGGCCGCCATGATCAACGATCCGTTAAGGAACGGCTGGGAACGGAGATGCCCGTGTCGGGCCGTCCCACGCCCCCGAGGCCAGATCATTCTCCAGGTCGTTGACGAAGCACTCGTGCGCCTCCTCACTGAGGGCGTCGAGGACGCCGTGGCCACGTGCGGCTCCCATATCGTGACGAGCACCGGGCAGCCGGAGGCTTGTCAGGGACGAGTTGATCTAGTCAGTCGCCCGTCTACCAGGAGCTTCACTCAGTCCGCTGACGGCGAGCCGCAGCAGCTCGCGCTCGCCTCCGACCAAGATGGAAAGGGCTGTGTGCCAGAGCGGCCAAGCCGCTGCTACTTCTCGCTGCCGTCCTCTTCCGGGAGCTGAGCAATCTCCTTTGGCTTCGAGGCGGTCCAGCCGAGGAGCAGACGGGTCCGGAGCGGCGCCTTGACTTTGGCGAACTCAGGATGACTGTTGAGCCAGGCCTGCTCCCACTTCTGGGTCTCCTTCTCCTCTTCGGCATAGACCGTCTCGCGCAGCTCCACGTCGAGATCGGCTAGCGACGCGATGATCCGTTGTAGGTGCACCGGCTTCTCGGGCGGCCCACCCCCTCGGACAACGGCGGCGCACACCTCCTGTGCGTAGTTGAAGGCAGCGGCGCGGATCGAGTACGTCGACCAGTAGAACAGCCCCATCATCACCAGTGAGGTGGCCTCATGAACTATCTGTAGGCAAGTCTCGACGTCGGACCGGGCCTGCTCCGGCAGTTGTAGCGCGGCGAGCCTGATCTGCCGACGCACGGCGTTCACCTCGGCGCTGTGCTGGACATTGGCCTCGCCGGAGATCTCGTCGCCCTTCTCATCTAGCTCGTGGTAGTCCACTAGCAACGAGCTGACCTGGGTGGCCGCAGCGATCTCCCGGCCACGCGCCTCCTTGGCTGCCTCAACCTTGAGACCTCGGCGGTGCTGAAGCCGGCCTGACCAGATGGTGCTACCGGAGCCAACGATGGCACCGCATAGGCCAGCACCCGCGCTGACGATCGCTGTGAGGAGGGTGGGATCCACGGCCAGCAAGATAGATGGCCGTCGGCCCGATCTCGGTAACGGCGCCTCGCGTGTCCCCGGCGTCAGTCGCATGTCCCGCGTACGGATCATTCGGCTCGCTGCGGTGGGCGTGCTGATCGTGAGCGCGGTGTTGTTCATCGTGTTGCAGTCGCGACCTGGTGGCGTCCAGTCAGGCGACCTTGACCTCAGGCGGTGGCGGCAACCCGTCCGGCCAGCTCAGGGGTGCGACGGCTCGCGTATTCCCCGGGAGTGGCGTTCGTCGACCAGAGCGATCACCTGGAGGAGGGGCCCACCCGGACTTCTCACGTCTGCGAGGCGCCTAATAGCCTGATGGAGGACTACAGGGGGGGGAGGCCGGGTGGAAGCGAACTCGAGCCGGTGGCACGAGATCACCCCGTCCTCGTTCGCCCATGAGCAGGCCGCCCTCCGCTACGTTCGTGACCTGCTGCCGGATCGCCCTGCTGTGCAGGCCTGGAGCAACTTCACCTTCGTCTCTGACCAGGGCCACCTCCGTGAGGTCGACCTGCTGGTCCTCACCGAGACCGGCCTGCACCTCGTCGAGATCAAGAACTTCCGCGGCCGGCTGTCGAACCGCGGCTCCACATGGGCGCTCTCCGGTGGGCGCACCTTCGACAACCCGCTCCCGCTCGCGGACCAGAAGGCCAAGGAGCTGAAGTCGCTCCTCGCCCGCGCGGCGGCGAAGGACCGCGGGATCCGCATCCCGTACGTCAGCTCCGCGGTGTTCCTCGCCGAGCCCGGGATGCAGTGCGAGCTCGACGACGCCCAGCGCCACCACCTCTACGCCCCGGACAACGCGAAGAACGACCTCCCGAGGCTCGGCGCCGACCTGCTGCTCGCCGCACCGCGCCACCAGCCGCCGCAGGCGGAGTTCGTGCGCTCGCTTGGACGCCTCCTGAAGAAGGTGGGCATCCACCGGACGAAGAAAAGCGTGACCGTCGGGCCGTGGCAGATCGACCCGCGGCCCTACGACAGCGGCCCGACCTGGCAGGACCACCACGCCTCCCGCGAGGACATCGCCGGTGCCTACCGGCGGATCCGCGTCTACCTCTATGAGCGCGAGTCGGACCGCGAGGCTCGCGACTCCGTCCGCCACGCCGCCGAGCGCGAGTTCCAGGCCGCAGCGGGCATCGACCATCCTGGCCTGCTCGTCCCGCGGGACCTTCTCGACCACGAGATGGGCCCGGCGCTCGTCATCGAGCAGCACAAGGACGCCGAGCGGCTCGACCACTTCATGGCGGGCAAGGGCGCCGCGCTCGACCTCCCGGCGCGCCTGCGGCTTGTCCGCCAGCTCGCCGAGGCCGTCGGCTACGCCCACAACCGCCGACTCGTGCACCGCGCGCTCTCCCCGCGCGCCGTGATCGTCGAACCCGGGGCCGAGGGCTGGGCCGACGCCCGGGTCCGGGTGGGGGAGTGGCAGTCCGCGGCCCGTGGGCTATCGTCGTCGAGCACCTCCAACCGCGTGGTCCCGACGACCCACGCCGCCCGTCACGTCGAGGCGGCCGCCGCCGCGTACCTGGCCCCGGAGTTCGCTGAGGACGCGGACGGCACGGTCGCCATCGACATCTTCGGCCTCGGCGCCACGGCGTATCTGATCCTCACCGGCCAGGCACCCGCGGACAGCCGGGCGGGCCTTGGCGAGCGGCTCAAGCAGGAGGACGGGCTCAACCCGTCCGCGGTAGTGGAGTCGCTCCCCAACGACCTGAACGTAACGATCGCGCTGGCCACCTCACCGCGGGTGGGGGACCGGTTCGCCGATGTCGAGGACTTCCTCCAGCATCTCGACGACGCCATCGCCGACGCTCTCCCGGCGGACGAGGGCGTCGATCCACTCGACGCCCAGGCCGGTACCGAGCTCCCGGACGGCTACCTGGTCACCCGGGTCCTCGGCACCGGCGCCACCGCCCGCGCCTTCCTCGTGGAGCGGGACGGGCTGCGCTCCGTCCTCAAGGTGGGCCGCTCCGCGAAGGCCGAGCAGCGGCTCGACGAGGAGGCCAAGGCTCTCGAGGACCTGCGCCACGACCACCTCGTCGTCCTCCGCCGCGGGGTCTTCGCGCTCGGCTCCCGGCACGCGATCGAGATCGACTACGCGGGCGACGAGTCGCTGGCCCAGCTCCTGAAGAAGGAGGGGATCCAGCTCCCCGACCAGCTGCAGAGCTTCGGCGAGCAACTCCTCGACGCTGTGGACTACCTGCACGGCAAGGGCACGTTCCACCGCGACATCAAGCCGGACAACCTCGGGGTGCGGCGGCCCGCGAAGAAGGCGCCGCTCCTCGTGCTCTTCGACTTCTCCCTCGCCGGCGCCGCGGCGGACGACTCCATCGCCGGCACCCGCGGCTACCGGGACCCGTTCCTCGGCTCCGACCGACGTCCGGTGTTCGACGAGGCGGGCGACCTCTACTCCGTCGCCGCCACCCTCCACGAGATGGCCAGCCTGGAGCTGCCGACCTGGGGGGACGACGGGACGGACGCCCAGTACGTCGACGAGCCCACCATCTCGTCCGAGATCTTCGCGGCGAGCCTGCGCGAAAGCCTCACCACCTTCTTCCGGCGGGCGCTGCACCGGGACGCGGACAAGCGGTTCGGCTCTGCCGTCGCGATGCGCAAGGCGTGGTCCGCGCTATTCACGGCGATGGACGAGGAGTCGCCCGCGCGCACCAGCCACACTGAGACCGACGATCCGCAGGAGCGGCTGGACGAGGCCGCCGCCGATGCCACGGCGAACACCGCCCTCGACGCCGCTGGCCTGTCGCAGCGCGCCGTGACGGTGGCGCAGAGACTCGGCGCGGACACGGTCGGGGAGCTCGTCGCCGTCCCGACCCGGATGCTGTGGAAGGCTCGCGGGCTCTCCCGCGCCACCCGCCTCGAGCTGGTCAACCGGGCGAGCTACTGGCGCAAGCGCCTCCCGGTCGCGGCCGACGAGCCCGGCGACGCCGCCGAGAGCCGGGGTGCCGGCCTGGACGGCATCGCCACCCGCCTCCTCCCGCCCGCGGGTGGGCGCGGCAAGGTCACCCCGCGCGAGACCGCGCGGATGCTGCTCGGCCTCCCGGACGGCAACGGCGAGCTTCCCGAGTCGCGGTGGCCCAGCCACACCGATCTCGCCGCGACGCTCGGCCGCGAGGCGGAGGAGCTGCAGCGGCTCACCCAGAAACGCCGCATCGCCTGGCTCGCGGACGAGACCGTGACCGGGATCCGCGAGCAGCTCGCCACCCATCTGCGCGGCCGCAACCGGGTCGCAGAGGCCAGCGAGCTCGTCGAGCACCTGCTGCTCACCCGAGGCTGCGACCGCGAGGACGATCCCGCACGACGGCGAGCGTGCGGCTACGCGGTCCTGCGCGCGGCCGTCGAGGCGGACTCCGTGGCGGAGGAGCAGACCTTCGCGACCCGACGGCACGGCGAGCGTGTGCTGGTCGCGCTGCAGGTCACCGAGGACGAGTCCTTCGACACCCCGAACGACGCCGAGCTGCTGGACATGGCCGTCGCGCTCGGCGAGGAGGCAGTGCGCCTCGCCGCCGCTGATCCGCTGCCGACCCCGGTTGCCGTGGTGCGGGCACTGGAGATCGTCGCGAAGCGCCACGAACAGGTCCCCGCCGAGCAGCGCCTCGTGCAGCTGGCCGCCGCCGCGACCACCGGCGTGCTGACCAACGCACGCCTGGAGCTCTTCCCCGTCGACCTGGACCCGGTCCGCGCGCTGCGCCTGTCGCAGGCCGGGGCCGGCGTCCCGCCGGACGGCCTGACCCCCGAGGCGCTCGGCCGACGCGTCGCGGCGAGGTTCCCCGGCATCCGCCCCCTGCCGGATGGGCCGGACCTGGCCAAGCTGCTGAACGATGCCGGGTTCGAGCTGCACTGGACCGGTGAGCGCTACGCCCCCCCTTCCACTGCGGAGGAGCTGAGCTCCTCGCAAACCGGGGTGTCGATCGGCGGCGTCGTGCCCGTCGTCTCGGTCGGGGAGAGTGGCCCGGATGACCGCCTCCAGTATGCCCTCCGCCAGGGCGGCGCGCGCGTGGTGACGTTCCGCCGGTCGCGGTGGGCTCCCACGAGCGTCCACATCGCCGCCGTGACCGGCGCCGAGGTGGTCGACGCATCGGCGGCGTTCGTCCGCACGCTGCGCGCGGTCGCCGCCGAGCGCCGGATCCCGGACTTCGGCGTCGTCCTCCGGGCGGACGCCCCGGACGCGGACGCTCGCGCCCAGGGCAACCTCGGACGGCTCGTCGGCGAGGCGTGGGAGCGCCTCGACCAGGAGTGGGCGCAGGCGGACGTGCTGGTCCTCGACGACCTCACCGCCTTCGCCCGCCACGACGCGGGCACCGCATTGCTCAACCGCCTGCTCGACGCCGCCCGCCGCGGCGGCCGCGAGCGCGGGCCGAGAGTGCTGGTGCTGCTGGTCGCCGCGGCGAACGAGCAGGACGCGCCTCGGATCGGGGACCAGGCCGTCGGCCTGGTGACCTCGGAGGAGTGGATCGTCGCGCCTTCGAGCTGGGCCGCGGCGACCTCGGCGGCATGAGCCGCCCCACGAGATGTGAGGTGCCGCCCGAGCGGGCGGCGCGGACCGGGTGCGCTGGGCGCACCCGGTCGGGAGAGGACGCACGATGATCGACTCGAAGCTGCTGCTTGCGGACCTGCAGAAGCAGGTTACCGCCCTGGAGCAGGATCTCGCGGAGCAGCTCGTCGCGCTCCCCGAGGTCGCCGCCCTGCTCGACGCCGAGTACGAGGCAGAGAAGCGCGCCCGCCGCGCGGGCAACGGGTCCTTCGCCTGGCGCCAGGAGCAGCTGACCCAGATCGCCGTCGCATGGGTCCTCGGCACCGTCTTCCTGCGCTGGTCCGAGGACAACAAGCTGATCGACCCGGTGTTGTCCGGTCCGGGGGAGCGACTCGCCCAAGCCGAGGACGCCCAGCTCGAGCACTACCGCCGCCACCCGGAGCACACGGACGCGGACTGGCTCGCCGAGCAGTTCGAAGTGCTCCGCGGCACGGACGCTGGCAAGCTCCTCTTCGACCCCGAGCACAACCCGATGTACTGGGTGCCGATCTCCCACGACGCAGCAAAGGCGCTGACCGCCTTCTGGCGCGGCTCGGACGGGGCGACGCTCCGCCACGAATTCACCGACCCGGACTGGGGCACCCGCTTCCTCGGCGACCTCTACCAGGACCTGTCAGAGGACGCGAAGAAGCGCTACGCCCTGCTCCAGACTCCACGCTTCGTCGAGTCCTTCATCCTCGACCGCACTCTCACACCCGCCATCGAGGAGTTCGGCCTCGACGGCCTCCGCCTCATCGATCCCGCCTGCGGAAGCGGCCACTTCCTGCTCGGCGCCTACGAACGCCTGGTCGAGGCGTGGAAGGAGGAGTCGTACTCGATCGAGCCGTACCAACTCGCCGAACGTGCTCTCGCCTCCGTCCACGGCGTCGACACCAACCCCTTCGCCGTCGCTATCGCCCGCTTCCGGCTCATGGTCGCGGCGCTGAAGACGGCAGGGGTGACGACACTGAAGCAGGCTGCAGGTCAGCGCTGGCGCCCTCTCGTAGCCTGCACCGATTCCCTGCGCACATTGGAGCGTCAGGAATCCTTTGAGCTTGTTGACGAGGCGATCGGCTATCGAGCCCGCTGGGAAGACATCCAGGACTTCGACGACCAGAAGCTCCTGTATTCAGGCAGCTACCACGTGGTGGTGGGCAATCCGCCCTACATCGTCCCTAAGGACCCGGACCAAAGCGAGTACTACCGCAAGCGCTGGTCTGCATGCTATCGGCAGTACCAACTAACTGTTCCTTTTGCCCAGCGCATCTTTGACCTTGCGCGGCGTTCGCAGGACGATGGCCTGGGCGCAGGTTTCGCCGGACAGATCACCTCGAACGCGTTCATGAACAAGGAGTTCGGGAAAAAGCTCGTCGAAGAGTTTCTACCGACTGTCGAACTGGCCTACGTGATCGATGCTTCGGGCGCCATCATCCCAGGCCACGGAACTCCGACGGTGATCTTGATTGGCCGGCGCGCAGCGCCAAGTCGACGTGATTCAGTCCGGGCTGTCCTTCGGGTCCAAGACGAGCCGGGAATTCCTGTCGATCCCGCAAATGGGCTGGTTTGGTCATCGATCGTTCGACAAGTCGAAAAACCTGGCTCCGAGTCTGAATTTGTTAGTGTCGTGGATATCCCTCGGGGTCGCTTAACTGGCCATCCGTGGTCGCTATCGGGGGGTGGCGCTGACCAGTTGATGAATCGGTTGCGTCAGTGTCGACTCAATCTTGGCGAGGGGATTCAGAGGCCTATCGGCCGAGCTGTTCGGATGGGTTCCGAGGAGGCTTTTGTTCGCCCGCGGAGGCGAACCCAGCTTGTGCCTCCTAGATCGATATGGCGCGGTCTTGTCGATGGTGGGGAGGTGAGGGACTACCAAGTCAAGCACCTCCCTCCCGTGCTGTATCCGTACGCCGACTCTGGGGCATCTACATTTCTAGAGCGCGAGCTGTGGCCGTTCAGGCGAACTTTAGAGGAGCGGCGCACGTTTTCCGGAAACATGGCTGATGGGGGGCGTGCGTGGTGGGAATACATGCAGCACACTGCATCGGCATATACGACACCGCTCTCGATATGTTTCGCGAATGTTTCAACTCACAATCATTTCGTGCTTCGGCGAGGCGGTGAAGTGTTCGATGCGCACGCTCCGGCAATAAAGCTCCATTCTAGCGCGTCAGAAGCCGACCATCATGCTCTGCTCGGACTACTCAATTCGTCTGTGGTTTGCTTCTGGCTCAGGCAGACCAGTCCGCCAAAGGGTGGTAGTGGAATCGGCAGAGGTATACAGCCGGAGCCCTGGATGGAGCGCTTTGAATTTAGTGGATCTAGCGTCGAGAAAGTGCCGCTGCCGTCGGGTGCGGTGCCCTCCGGTGTTGAACTCGACAGCCTGGCTTCCAAGCTGGCCGCTTTAACTCCGAGTCAGATTGTGGCTGATGCGCTGCCAACGAGGGATCGCCTAAATAATGCGAGACGGGAGTTCGAGACGCTCCGGTCGAAAATGATCTATCTTCAGGAGGAGCTTGATTGGCGTGTGTACAGATCGTATGGGTTGATCTCGGCGGAGGACTCCGTTGGAGTGAGTTGGGACGGCGAACCGGTCCCGCTCCTTCTTGGAGAGCGCGCATTTGAGATTCTCCTTGCGCGAAGGATAGCGGCGGGAGAGTCGGACTCGAAGTGGTTTGTCCGGCATAGGTCGGCGCCTGTGGTGGGAATGTCCGACGACTGGCCCGAGGAGTACCGACGAGTCGTCGAAGCAAGACTCGATCTGATGAAGAAGCGGCGGGAGCTTGCGCTGGTCGAACGGCCAGAGTGCAAGCGACGGTGGGTGTCGGAGCCGTGGGAGAAGCAGCAGGAGCGTGCGCTTCGGGGCTGGTTGCTCGACCGGCTCGAAGGACGCGAGTTGTGGTTCGAGGTCGACATCAACGGGGAGGAACAGCCTGCACCGCGGAGCGTGAGCGCCCTCGCTGATCTGCTCCGTACAGACGAGGACTTCACCTCGGTCGCGTCGCTCTGGGCGGGTGATGCGCTTGGCCGGCCGGACGCCGAACTGGTCGAGGTGATTGGTGAACTCGTCGACTTTGAGCACGTCCCCTTCCTCGCGGCGTACCGCCACAAGCCCGCGGGCCTCTCCAAGCGCGCCGAGTGGGAGCGGACGTGGGACCTCCAGCGCCAGGAGGATGCGGTCGCGAACCGGCTCGGCTTCGACGAGCCCACCCATGCTGGCGTTCGGGACAAGGTGCTCGCCGAGGTCGGCCCAGTGCCGGTCCCGCCCAAGTACGGCTCCGGCGACTTCCTGCGCAACTCTTACTGGACCCAGCGCGGCAAGCTCGACGTCCCCAAGGAGCGGTTCATCTCCTACCCGGCCGCGACCCGCGACGGCGACGGCAGCCTCCTCCTCGGCTGGGCGGGCTGGGACCACCGGCAGCAGGCGCAGGCGCTCGCTGTGCTCGTCGGGCAGCGGCGTGGGGAGGACGGCTGGGGCGCCGAGCGCGTCGCACCTCTCCTCGCGGGCCTGGTCGAGGTGCTCCCCTGGGTGCACCAGTGGCACAGCGAGGTCGACCCGCTCTACGGCGCCGCCCCCGGCGACATCTACGACGGCTTCCTCGACGCTCAGCTCGGCGAGCTTGAACTGAGCCGCGCCCAGCTCGCGGCCTGGCGCCCGACCGGCCGCGTGGACGTCGCACCCCTGCCGCGCCGAACGGCGTCACGCGCCCGCAAGGCTGACGGAGCCGAGCCCCGCACCCGCAGGCCGCGCACGGCCCCCGACTCGGCTCACCTTGACGTGATCGTGACCGCCGCCGCGCAGGGCCCGCTCTCCAACGAGCAGATCCGCGACCTCACCGGGCTCGACGCCCCAGGCGCCCGCGCTGCCGCCCAACACCTCGTCGCCGAGGGCCGCCTCGTCACCACCGGCCAACGCCGCGGCATGCGCTACCAGCTGCCCTGACTTGCACCGATACCAACCGGACCCGAGTGAAGGAGCCCTGTGGACCGCTTCTCCAACGACGCGATACTGCTCAGCGAGCTGTTAAAGCGCGCGCAAAGCGGGTCGCTGCAGCTCCCGGACCGCCAGCGTGGCTGGGTGTGGGGCGACAGGCCGAACTGACCGTGGCGCCTCACCCGATCGTGATCGCGGTGGGGGGCTCCTTCCGGCCGCCGACTAGGCTCGCGGCACGGTGCGACGAGGGGACTGCAGGACGTGACGACACCGGTGCGAGGTGGCCAGCCGCTCCTCCGTGAGCTGATCGACATCCCGGAGCGGATCCATCAGGGCGACTTCGTCCTGCGGCTCACCGAGGGTGTCCAGCGGCGGGCGGCGACGCTGGACAGCTACGTCATCACCCCGCAGCTGGAGACGGCGTTCGACCAGGCGCTCGGGCTGATCAGCTCGGCGCTGTCCGACGGACGGTCGCGGGCCAGCTACCTGCACGGGTCATTCGGTTCCGGTAAGAGCCACTTCATGGCGGTGCTGCACGCGCTGCTCGACGGGGACGTGCAGGCGCGCTCGCGGCCCGAGCTCGCCGGCGCGATCGCGAAGCACCAGTGGCTGGGGGACAAGAAGTTCCTGCTCGTCCCCTTCCACCTGATCGGCGCCGAGAGCCTCGAAGCGGCCATACTCGGCGGCTACGCGGACTTCGTCGCGAAGAACCACCCGGACAACCCGCTCTGGTCGATCTACCGCACGGACGGGATGCTGCGCGACGCCCGGCAGATCCGGGAGCGGATGGGGGACGAGGCGTTCCTCGCCGCGCTCCCGCAGACCGGTGGGCCGGACGAGTGGGGCGACCTCGGCGCGAGCTGGACCCGCGAGCAGCTCGATGAGGCCTTCGCCGCCCCGCCGGGATCGAAGAGCGAGCAACGGCTGATCGCGGACGTCGGCGACTCGATCATGCCGAGCTGGGCGGCCACGCTCCGCGGCGCGGCCAGCGCGTTCGTACCGCTCGACCACGGGCTCGTGGAGATCAGCGCGCATGCCAAGGGCCTCGGGTTCGACGGCGTCGTCTTCTTCCTCGACGAGCTCGTGCTCTGGCTCGCGGGCAAGATCGGCAACCCGGACTTCGTGGCGCGCGAGGTCGAGAAGGTCGCCAAGCTCGTCGAGGCGTCCGACGCCTCCCGGGCCGTGCCGATCATCAGCTTCATCGCCCGCCAGCGGGACCTGCGCGAGCTGATCGACACCAAACGCACCGGCGAGGAGTCGCTGTCCTTCCAGGACCAGCTCTCCTACTGGGACGGCCGCTTCTTCACCGTCACGCTCGAGGATCGGAACCTCGAGATGATCGCCGAGAAGCGCATCCTCAAGCCCGTGAACGCCGCGGCGGGGCAGCAGATCGCGGAGGCGTTCCAGCGCACCGACCGGCTGCCCGGCGCCACCCGGGACGTGCTGCTCACCGACGGGGACGGCGAAGCCTTCCGCCGGACGTATCCCTTCAGCCCGGCGTTCATGCAGACCCTCGTCCACGTGTCCTCGGCGCTGCAGCGGGAACGCACCGCGCTGAAGCTGATGCAGCAGATCCTGGTGGAGCGACGAGGGGACCTGCGGCTCGGCCAGCTCGTCCCGCTCGGCGACCTGTTCGACGCCATCGCGGACGGCAACGACCAGCCCTTCACCGAGAAGCTCAAGTACGAGTTCGACCGCGCGCGCTCGCTTTACCAGCGGACCCTGCGGCCGATGCTGTTGGAGCAGCGGAACCTCACCGAGGACCAGGCCCGTGGTCAGGTCGAGGCGAACCCCGCCCTCGTCACGGCGTTCCGGGCGGACGACCGGCTGGCCAAGACCTTGCTGCTCTGCGCGCTCGCCCCGGACGTCCCGGCGCTGCGCGGGATGTCCGCGCGGCGGCTCGCCGCGCTCAACCACGGCACGATCCAGGCGATGATCCCCGGCCAGGAGGTCGCGGAGGTCGCGCGGCGGCTGCGGTCCTGGGCCGGGCGGGTGCCGGAGCTGAAGGTCGGGCAGGAGGACGACCCGAGCGTCAGCATGGAGCTCGTCGGCGTCGACACCCAGCAGATCATCGACAACGTCGTCGGGCTGGACAAGGACGCGGATCGCCGCAAGCTCTTCCGCGGGCTCCTGCTCGGCGAGCTCGGCATCAGCGACAACGGGGCGTTCGACCTCGAGCACGCGATCGCCTGGCGGGGGAGCAGGCGCACGGTCGAGGTCGTCTACGGCAACGTGCGGGACCGGACTGAGCTGCGGGACGAGATCTTCGATCCCGCCCAGCCGGAGCACTGGCGGCTGATCGTCGACTTCCCGTTCGACGCCGCCCAGTTCTCCGCGGTGGAGGATCGGAACCGGCTCGTCGAGCTACGCGCGGACCGGGCTCGGCACACGCTCGCGTGGCTGCCGGGGTTCGTCACCGGCGCGGTGATCCAGAAGGCAGCGACGCTCGTCAAGATCCGGTTCCTGCTCACCGGCGGCAACCTGGACACCCACGCCACCCGACTCAGCGCGGACGACCGTCAGCGTGCCCGGGACCTGCTGCGCAACCAGGGCGACAGCCTCACCGCCGACCTCAAGATCGTCCTGCGGCAGGCCTACGGACTGGCCCGGGCGGAGGACGACAACGTCCTCGACTGGAGCGACCACCTCTTCAGCCTTGACCCGGCGCTGGACCCGCGCCTGGACGTCGGCCGGTCGTTCCCCGACGCGCTGACCTCGCTCGTCGAGCAGTGCTACGAGGCCACCTATCCGGATCACCCCGACCTGGACCCGCTGCGGACGGGCCGGCAGGTCAGCACGGCGGAGCTGAAGACGGTCCTGGCGGTAGTTCGCCGCGCCGTGGACCTGGAAGGCGGGCGCGCCGAGACGGAGAAGGGCGAGCGGGCCGCTCTCCAGCGCCTCGCACACCCGTTGCAGCTTGGCGAGGAGCACGGCGGCGCGTTCGTGCTGTCCCGGCACTGGGAGACCGAGTTCGAGCGCCGTGCCGCCCGGCTCGCAGGGGCGGACGTCGCCGTCCGGGAGATCCGCGGCTGGCTGGCGGACAAGGGCCTGGAGACACGCGTCGAGAACCTGGTGATCGCCACCTACGCCGAGCTGAGCAAGCGGGCGTGGGTGCGGGCGAACCAGATCGTCGAGGCGCCCGCCACCGTCGACGACGTGCGAGACGACATGGTCCTGCGCCCGCAGACCATGCCGGCCAAGGAGCACTGGGACCTGGCCGTCGAGCGTGCGGGACTGTTGTTCGGCGAGGACGTCAGCTCGCGGGTGATCTCGCCGCGGTCGTTGGCGCGCTTCGGTCGGGTGATGACGAAGGCCGAGCAGTTCCGCATTCCGGCCGCCGAGCTGGTGGCGGTGCTGGAGGAGCGGCTGCCGAGACTCGGCGTGGCGTTGCGCCCTGAGTCCGCCCGGCTACAGACGGCGAAGGCCGCCGACCGCGTGCTTGCCGCGCTTCGGCATGCGAGCGACGCGGCCGCGTTCGTCGATGCCCTTGCGTCGGCCACGATTGACGTCCCGCTGGTGACGCTCGGAAAGTCGATGACCTCGGCCGTTGCGGTCGCGCAGTCCCTCCGGAGTGCCGACTGGCAGGTGCTCGACCAGCTCGCGAGTCTCGACATGGCGGGAGCGGACGACATCCGGCACACCCTCGGTCTGGAGTCAGCGACGAACGAGGACGCCGCCCCGATCGCCGCCGCACTCGCGCAGGCGCGGAAGCACACGATCGACCTCCTCGTCGTGACCCCGCCTCCGCAGCCCCCGCCGCCTCCGGTTGTCGGGTGGAAGACGCTGCGAGGCGACCGGGCCACGGTGCTCCTGACCTTGAGCGAGCACGTCGAGGCGGGTGCCGAGATCGAGGTGCAGTACCGGGTGATCCCACGTGACCGCGACTGACACGGCGACAGCCGGCGAGCGAGCGATCCTGGGGCGCATCCGCACCCAGCTCGGCAAGCTCGCCCCCACCTGCCGTGCCCTCGGCATCCGAACCGCCGAGGAGCCGCGGTGGCGCGGTGAGCCCACGGCCGTGATCGAGGGACGGCGGCTGCGGATCGCCCCCTGCTCGTCCGTCCTGGGTGTGCTCGACGCGCTTGCCTCCGCTGCGGACGACGAGATCACCGTCCTGCTCACGAACCTCGCTGAGCGGGACCTCGGCGATGCCGTGCTCGCCAAGCTCCACAAGGGGCGCCTCCTCGAGGCGGACCGCTACACGCTCGTCCGGGACCTGCTCGGCGCGCGCTCGCTCGACCCGAGGATCAGCAAGGACGTCTGGCTCGTCGACGCGCTGATCACCCTCGCCAATGCCGAGCGGATCCCGTCCCTGACGGGGACCACGCTGAGCCGCCGCCGCGCGGTGTCGCTCGTGGTGCAGGCGCGTCTCGGAGCCGATCCCGAGCAGGCAGACCTCCCGGCCCTCGTGAGCGCCTTCGACGACACGCTCGTCAGGGCCGAGTGGCGTGGGCTGTCCGAGGCGGAGCGCCGGGGACTGGTGGGGGAACTCGTGAACAGCCACGGCCCCGGGGTCGGTGCGGTCGCCGCTCTTGCCGAGACGCGGGACGACCTGCTGGCGGAGCTGCTTGTCATCCAAGCGGTGACGGACGCGCCGGAGGACCACAAGCGCGCGATCGCCACGTTCGCCGTCGTCCAGCACCGCTTCGAGCAGCCACGACCGACTCGATCGGCTCTCGCTGAAGCCGGAGCCGCCGCCGTCGCGTCGGTCGACGCCGCGCCCGAGGCGCGGTTGGCACAGCAGATCCGGGTCGCGGACGCGAAGCTCGAGGAGCTCTCCGCCACGGAGCTGGCCGAGCACAGCCCGGTCCTGGGGCGCGGCTTCACCGAGCGGCTCGCGCGGGCGGCCCAGTTCCAGACCAAGGAGTCCTTCGCTGCGCTGGAGGGACACCGGTCCGCGAGGGCAGAGCGCCACCGCGTCGAGCGGGTGCGCGCGGCCGCTCGCCTGGAGCGGTGGTTGGTCGGCAAGCCTGCGACCGGTGTCGACACCGTGGCCGCGGGCCTCTCCCGGCACATGGCCGAGATCGCTTGGGTGGACCGGGCGCTCACGCAGGTTCGCGCCGGCGACCCCGACCCTCGTGTCGCGACGGTGCTGGCATCCGCGGCCACGCGCGCGGGAGGAGTGCGCGCGGACCTCGACCGGGCCTTCGCCGCTCAGCTGGCGCGACTGGACCGCACCCCGAGCTCGGTCCTGGCGGTCGAGACGTTCCTCGAGAAGGTCGTCGCGCCGCTGGGTGCACAGACGCGCGTGCTCCTCGTCGTGGTGGACGGGATGTCCGGTGCAGTGGCCACAGACCTCGCCGAGGAGCTGACGGCCCGACGTACCGGCTGGACCGAGATCGTTCGATCAGAGTCGCCGGGCCGCGAAGCGCTGGTCGCCGCACTCCCCACCGAGACCGCCTACAGCCGCACCAGCCTCCTGTGCGCGCGGCTCACCACCGGGGATCAGGCGAAGGAGAAGGCGACCTTCCCCGGCCACCGCTTCTGGCCCGCCAATGGTGCGGCGCTCTTCCACAAGGCCGCCGTCGCCGGTGCGGACGGCGCCGACCTCGGCTTCGATCTGGACCAGGCGGTGGGGGAGGAAGGACCCGCCGTCACCGCCGTCGTCCTCAACACCGTCGACGACTCCCTGGCGAAGGGGCGGCAGAGCCGGGACCCGCGCTGGCGACCCGACGACGTCGCGGGTCTATCCGCGCTGCTGACCCGCGCCGTCGGTGCCGGCCGAATCGTGCTCCTGGTCAGCGACCACGGGCACGTGCTCGAACACGGCTCGGTCCTCCGTAGCGCGGCAGGCGCAAGCGCACGATGGCGCCCCGAGAGTGGTGTCGTCGGCGCGGACGAGGTGTTGGTGACCGGCGAGCGGGTGCTCACCGCCGAGCGCCGGGCCATCCTGGCCGCGACCGAAGAGGTGCGGTTCGGGGCGAAGGCCCACGGCTATCACGGTGGCGCGACCCTCGCCGAAGCCGTGATCCCGCTGGTCGCGCTCCTGCCGCCGGGTATGGAGGCGCCCACCGGGTGGACCGCCACCAGCATCGCCCCGCCCACGTGGTGGGATGACCTCCCCGAGCCGGTCGTCGTGGGTCCGCCCGACCCGCCGCGTCGCAAGCCGGGCAAGCGGAAGCCCGAGCCGCAGGGCGACGGCCTGTTCGATCTGACGCCTGCGCCGGTCGCCGCGACGCGCGGATCGCGGCTCGTGGGTTCGCCGACGTTCGTGGAGGCGCTGTCCGAGCTGCCCGCGAACCGGGTGCCCGCGGCGGAGGTGTTCCGGGACGTCGTCGACCTGCTCGTCGCGTCGGGTGGGCGCGCCGCGCTCACGGGCCTCGCCTCCGCGGGCGGTGTCGCGGGCCGGAACCCGCGCGCGCTGGTCAGCGTGCTTCGGCGGGTTCTCAACCGGGACGGCTACCCGGTGCTGGAGCTCGTCGACGGAGGTCGCGCGGTGAAGCTCGACATCGCGCTGCTCGACGAGCAGTTCCCGGACAAGCGGTCCTGATGGCCATCGCCAGCCCCGCCCGCAGGCGGACGATCCTCGCCGCCCTCCGCCGCGGCACGGTGCCGGACAGCGGCCTCGACCTCTTCGCCGTCGGCCTCGACCGGCTCGTGCCCACAGTGGACGCCGAGCTGACCGCCTGCAGCGGGGGAGCCGCGGCGTTCACCGCGATCCGCGGCGACTACGGCTCCGGCAAGACTTTCGTCTCCCGCTGGCTGGGCGAGCGGGCCAAGACGCGCGGGATGGCGTTCGCCGAGGTGCAGATCTCGGAGACCGAGACTCCACTGCACCGCCTGGAGACGGTCTACCGGCGGCTCTGCGAGCGCCTGACCACCGCCAGCGACCTGCCCAGCGCCTTCCGACCCGTGCTCGACGCCTGGCTCTACGCGCTGGAGGAGGACGTCCTCGCGGACGGCACCGTCGACGCCGCGGACTCGGCCGCGCTGGGAACGGCGGTCGACGCGCTGCTGGAGCAGCGTCTCAGCGCCCTGGGCCGGATCGCGCCGGGGTACTCCGCCGGCCTGCGCGGGTATCGGCAGGCGTTGGCCGACGGCGAGATCGAGGTCGCGGACGGCGTGGCGGCCTGGCTGGCGGGCCAGCCGCACGTCGCGGCCGCGGCGAAGCGGGCGGCAGGAGTCCGCGGGGACATCGACCACTTCCTCGCGCTAGGGTTCTTGCAGGGGCTGCTCACCGTGCTCCGGGACTCCGGGCACCCAGGCCTGGTCTTGGTGCTCGACGAGGTCGAGACGCTGCAACGGGTACGCAGCGACGCCCGAGCGAAAGCGCTCAACGCACTTCGCCAGCTGCTCGACGAGGTCGATGGCGGCCGGTTCCCCGGCCTCTACCTGGTCATCACCGGCACCCCGGCCTTCTTCGACGGTCGTCAGGGAGTCGCCCTCCTGCCGCCCCTCGCGCAGCGCCTCCACACGGACTTCTCCACCGACCCGCGCTTCGACAATCCGCGAGCCCCGCAGGTCAGGCTGCTCGGCTTCGACCTGGACCGACTCGTCGAGGTCGGCGGACGTGTGCGTGACCTGTTCGCCGAAGGCGCCACAGACCCGCAGCACGTCGACCGGATGGTGGACGACGACTACCTGCGCGTCCTCGCCAAGGCGGTCGCCGGCGGACTCGGCGGCAAGGTCGGGGTGGCGCCGCGGGTGTTCCTGCGCAAGCTCGTCGGAGACGTCCTCGATCGGGTGGACCAGTTCCCGGACTTCGACCCGCGTCGCGACTACACGCTCACGCTGACCAGTGGCGAGCTCACGGACGCCGAGCGGCAGGCGACCTCTCCGGACGACGTCGAACTCGACCTCTGATGACGGCGCCGTTCGATCTGCTGCACCCCGTGGTTCAGCACCACGTGGTGAACACCCTGCAGTGGCCTACACTCCGGCCTCTGCAGGAGGCGGCGGTTGAACCCGTCCTCGCAGGCGTCGACTGCCTCCTGCTCGCTCCGACGGCGGGTGGAAAGACCGAGGCCGCGACGCTGCCGGTGCTCAGCCGGATGGCGCGTGAGGCATGGACCGGCACCTCGGTCCTCTACGTGTGTCCACTTCGGGCGCTGCTCAACAACCTCGAACCGCGGCTCGCGGACTATGCGGCCTGGCTCGGCCGCACCGTCCAGCTCTGGCATGGCGATACCACCCAGGGGGCGCGCCGCCGGACCCAGTTGGAGCGCCCGGACATCCTCCTCACCACGCCCGAGTCCCTGGAGTCCATGCTCGTCTCCATCTCGGTGGACTCGCACCGCTTCTTCGCAGACCTTCGCGCGGTCGTCGTCGACGAGGTCCACGCCTTCGCGGGCGACGACCGCGGCTGGCACCTCCTCCACGTCCTCGAGCGACTCGGGCACCTCGCGGGCAGGCCGTTGCAGCGCATCGGGCTGTCCGCGACCGTTGGCAATCCCGTCGAGCTGCTTGCCTGGCTCCAGGGAGCGGCGGTGGGGCGGCCCTCGACGGTCGTCGCTCCGCCCGCGGCGACGCCGACGTGCGACGTGCAGCTCGACTACGTCGGCTCGGTCGAGGGTGCTTCGCGCATCATCAGCAGCCTGCACCGCGGCGAGAAGCGGCTTGTGTTCGTGGACAGCCGTCGCCGGGCCGAGGAGCTCGGGTCGGCCCTGCGGTCGAAGCAGGTCGACACCTACCTGTCCCACTCCTCGCTGTCGGCCGCCGAACGCCGTCGCTCCGAGGAGGTGTTCGCTCAGGCCCGGGACTGCGTGATCGTGGCGACGTCCACCTTGGAGCTGGGCATCGACGTCGGCGACCTGGACCGGGTGATCCAGATCGGCGCACCCCGGACGGTCGCCTCGTTCCTGCAGCGGCTCGGGCGCACCGGCCGCCGGCCCGGGAGCTCCCGGAACTGCCTGTTCCTCGCGGTCGACCAGGACCAGACACTGCAGGCAGCTGGGCTGCTAACGAAATGGGCGGAGGGCTGGGTCGAACCCGTAGTCCCGCCTGCCGCGCCGCGGCACATCGTCGCGCAGCAGCTCCTCGCGCTGACGTTGCAGGAGCACAAGCTTGGGCGATCGACCTGGTCGGAGTGGTGGGGCGGGCTCGGACCAATGAGCTCCGACGGCGCCGAGATCCTCGACTACCTCGTCGAGAAGGGCTTCCTCGACACCGACGGGGGGATCGCGTTCATCGGCCCCGAGGCCGAGCGACATTTCGGCAGGCGACACTTCATGGAGCTGATGGCGGTCTTCACCGCGGCACCGGAGTTCCACGTCTACGCGGGTCGTGAGGAGATCGGGTCCGTCGGGGACGACGCGCTCCTGGCCGACACCTCCGGTGCGCCGCGTGTTCTCCTGCTGGCGGGACGGGCCTGGCTTGTGACCCATGTGGACTGGAAGCGGCGGCGAGTCCACGTCGAGCTGTCCGACCTCCCCGGTCGGGCGAAGTGGGGCGGCGACGGGGGCGGGCTGTCCTTCGAAATCACGCGCGGCATGCGGGATGTGCTGCTCGGCCAAGACCCCGCCGGCGTGCACCTGTCGAAGCGAGCCGAGACTGTCTTGAGCGACCTTCGTGATCACCACGAGGGCATCGTCGCTGAGGGCGCCACCGTCCTCCGACGGAGTGCCGACGGTGATGTGCACTGGTGGACGTGGGCGGGCGCGGCCGCCAACCGAACCTTGCACGCCTCGCTCGACCTCATCGACCCGCGCCAACGGATCGGCGATCAGGTCCTTCGACTTCGGCACGGCACTGACCTGCGGGCGGCGGCTAGCGCACTCCGAGGCGGACGAGTCCAGGATCTGCGGGAGCCCGCCGTCAATCCTCATGGTCTCCGCGGCCTGAAGTTCTCAGCTGCCTTGCCGGAAGCGCTCGCGACGACCACGGTCGCCTCCCGGCTTGGCGACCCGGCCGGAGCTGCGGCAACGTTGCGCGAGGACCGTCTGCTGAGGAGCGAGTAGAGCTTCCGGAACGACCCCGCCCGTGTCAGTCACCGCTGCGGCAGCTGACGGCGTCCACGGTCGCACCCACGGGGCCTCCGACGAGGGGGACCAGTTGCTGAGATTGATCAGGCCCTTCTCGCCGGGCTTCGAGATGAGGCGGTACCCAGCCTTCTTGTTGATCTCGATCAACGCTCGGCCCGGTATGTGGTGGAAAGCGGCTGCGGTCGACTTCTTCCCGATCTCGACGCCGGTTCGTTTGACTGTCTCCGCGCCGCTGCTTCCGAGTCGAGAGACGAGGCCGGCGCTGCGGACTGCCTCGGACTCGAGGTCGTAGCCCGGGGCCGCAGTGCGGCTTGGTCCGGCCTTCGGCCGGGCTGTTCCTTCTGGTGGGGCCGCTTACTCCGCCCGGTCTCACGGGAAAGGGTGCCTCCGGCATCGGCTGGCGCCGACGGCCCTGCGGGCCGCCCTTGCCCGCGAGCCTCGCCGGGCGGAGTCGGGCGCGGGGGAAAGGGCGGGCGCTTCGCACCGCGCCCCGCAGCCAGCCCCACCGATCAACTTCACCCAGCTCCGGGCTGGCTGTCGACCCTTCCCAGGAGGCGGCCATGACCATCACCCACGACAGCGAGGAGACCACACAGGACGCACTGCGACAGGCCCTGGACCCGGTCCGAGCGTGGGTGTGGGACGGCCGCGAGCTGCTCCCGACGTGCCCGACCTGCGGGCACCGCCCGGACCTGCCGCCCCCGGCGCCGCTGCCGGAAGGCGAGCCAGTCATCGACGTCGTGGCGGACCGGGCGGCGTTGCGGGAGGCCGCGCGCATGGTGGCGCTGCTGGTGGACGTGATGGACCAGCGTCGCCCGCCGCGTCAGGTCCGGGACCTGGTCCACCCGCGGGTGCTGCGGTACGTGGCGGCGGTCCCGGCGGACGGGTCCGGTTCGCGGGGCGGGGCGCGACTGCTGAGCGTGCACCCGGTCCAGCCGCACGAGGGTGCAGTGGAGGTGGCCGCGATGATCCGGCTCCGCGGTCGCCGCCGGGCGCTGGCCGCGTCGTTCGAGGCGTCCGGGGCGGCGGGATGGATGTGCACGACGATCCGGGTCCTGTGACCCCTCGGGTCGGGCGGGAGAAGGTTCCCGCCCGGTCCGGGCGGGTGGTGTCGACCTGGCGGGCGGTGTCGTCCCCGCGCTCGCGGGAACGGCGTGGTGCGTGCCGTCCCCGCGACCGCGGCGGGTGGGGCTCAGGGCCGCCCCGGGCCGGGAACCGCGGGAGGACCGCCGTTCGGCGGGCTGATCCGGGCGGGTGCCGGAGCTTGGGTCACTTCGCCCCCGCCGGACAAGGCGTGGATGAACCCGGCGCTGAGGTGGTCCGGCGCGCGTTGCTCGCTGATCGTCATAGCGAGCAGGCGCTCGGGCACCGTGCCGGCGGGGGCGTCACTCACCTCGCCGAAACCAGGGCGCGACCGGCCGGGAGGTTGCCGAGGTCGGTGCGGCACACCCTGGTGTGCTGTTCAGGTGGGGTCGGTCTGCTCGGCGATCCAGGCAGTGGCGCGTTCGACGGCGGCGGCGCGTTCGGGCATGCCTGCGGTCATGGCCCCGGTGACGTAGTGGTCGGGGCCGTAGCGGGCGGCGACTTCGGTCATGCGCTCGTCGAAGGTCATGGCCTGCCCCTGCGGGCCGACGGTCATGTCGCACAGCCAGAGCAGGTCGCGGACGGGGCCGGGTTCGTCATCGAACTCGGCGAGCTCGTCGGCCAGGCCGATCTGGTCAGCCTCGGACCGGGCGGCGGAGTGGTGGGCTACCAGGGCGGCGACGCGGTCGTCGAAGCCGCGGTCGCGCAAGAACCGGGCGCCGTCGAGGGGATGGAAGCCGGTGGTGGCGAGTTCGGGGGAGTAGCCGATGTCGTGCAGCCAGGCGGCGTTGACCAGGGCGTGGAAGTCCTGGTCGTCGAAGCTGTGGGCGAGCTCGACCGCGTGGACCGCGACGGCCTTGGTGTGTTCCCAGCGCTGGGGCAGGGCGTCGGCGAGGTACTCGCGGGCGAGGTCGTGGGCCCAGGCGTACGGGGAGGACGGGAACGGGGAGTCGATCAGTGGGGCGGACATCGCGGTGGCGATGTCCTGCACGCCGCGTTGGAGCGCGTCGAGCTGGACGGTGCAGCGGCCGGTCTCCCGCTGGGTGCGGGGCAGCAGGGACAGGACGTGCCCGGCGGCGCGGACGGCGCTCAGGGCGGAGTCCAGCACGGACTCGGCGACCTCGGAAGTCAGCCTCGGCGAGGCGAGTCGTTCGGCGTGGAGCACGTCCAGAGCGCGGCGGGCGGTGTCGGTAGGGACCCCGGTGCGGGCGGCGAGCTCGTCGGCGTCGGGGACGGCGCCGGTGGCGCGGGCGCGGCGCAACACATCGGCCAGGTCGAACGAGCCGGCCCCGGTCCGGCCGGTCACGAACACCCCCTGGCCCTGCCGTCCGACGACGAGCCCGTCCCCGGCGAGCTCGGCGATCGCGGACTGCACGGTCATCCGGGCCACCCCGAAGTGCGCTGCCAGCACCGCGCCCGAGGGCAGCTTCGTACCGGGCGGAGCGCTGCGGATCGCGGTGTGCAGCCGCAACGCGATCTGGCGGTAGGGCGGGAGGCTCGAGTTCGGGTCGAGCCTGCCGAGGTCATCGAGCACAAAGCCGACGGTAGCCAGGAGGCGGGGCTTCCCGTGGCGGAATGTCGAAACCGGGTCCGGCTCCTTCGGGGAGCGTGATCGCCGCGGCCGGGCCAAGATCGCAGGGAAGCTGACACAGACGGAGGGGTCACGTGATGTCGCAGCCTGATGCACGACGGGCGACACGCCTGTCCCGGGTTCGCGGGCTGCTGCTCGGGCTCGCGCTCGGTGACGCCGTCGCCGCCGGTGACGATCGGGCGTCGGGTGCGCTGACCGCGACGGTCACCACACAGCTGGCCTGCTTCACCTCCGAGGCCGTGGTCCGGATGTGGGTCCGGGGCGATCACAAGGGGATCGGGCCGGCTCTGGGCATCCATCGGAACGCCTACCGCCGGTGGGCGAGGATCCAGGGTATCGGGCTGGGCGACAACGACATCGAACTGGACGGGTGGCTCCACGAGGTGCCGAGGCTGGCCCGGCGACGAGGGAACGCGCCCGCCGTCGTGACCGCCCTGCAGAGGGGCCGAGGGGTCGAGGCGGCGCCGGCACCCGCCACGAGCGGCGGGCACCACGCGCTGACACTGCTGCTGCCGGGAGCGGTCGCGCCGTGGTTGACCGGCCAGCACGTTCGGCAGCTCGTCGCGGCCACCCACGGTGCTCCGGAGGCATCCGCGGCGGCGGTACTCGGGGTGGCCCTCGCGCGGGCGGCGCTGGACTCCGAGAGCACGAGCGAGGTTCTCAAGCTGTGCCGGGACGAGCCGCTGCTCGGCGGCGTCGCCGGTGCCGAGCTCCCGCTCTCCCGGATCGCCGCGGGTCACGATGCCGTGTCGGCGCTGCGAGGTGGGGTCGCGCTGCTGGCGCGGTGTCCGGAGGGTTCACCCGACACCGTCCGGAGTGCTCTGCTGTCGGCACGGCGGGCGGGGGTGCCCGCCGCGGTCGGGCCGGTCGCCGGGGCACTTCTCGGGGCAGTCCACGGGGTCGGGTCCCTCCCGGTCGACATGCTCGACCGCCTCGACGTCGCGTGGGTCGTGGACACCCTCGCGCGCGACCTGGTCGCCCAGGACCTCGACAAGCCGGGCGGATCCGAGTTCGAACCCGCTCGCGATGCAGCGTGGTGGAGTCGGTACCCCGGCGGGTGATGGGGCGGTCAGGAGGCTGTCGTTCCACGCCCGCGGAGGACGGGTCGGGGCCTGCGATAGCGTCCTCGACGACCCGATGCAGTACAAAGCCCCGGTCGCGTGACCATCGAGGGTCAGAGGCTTCCGGGGCTATTCGTCAGCCAGGATACACGGACCTGGCGTGATGTGGCATCTCCCGGTCTCCGCGACGACGTGAAAGTGATGATGAGCGAGCCTGACACGTGGATCGAGGACTGGCTCTCGGCGCCCCGGTTCGCCGTCTACCTCGTCGATGCCGCCAGCGACCGAGGCCTCGCGCTCGCCCGCTACCAGTGGAACGCCGACGTCGCCGCCGCGTTCCATCATGACCTCGGGCATCTCGAGGTCGGCCTCCGCAACGCCTACGACCGCGCGCTCTCCTATCGAGACCGGTCCGAGGATCAGCACTGGGTGTACGACCCGAGCCGGCACTTCCCGGTGCAGCGCCGCCAAGGCCGAGGCGGCAGCACCTATGACGCGAACGCCACGACTCGCCGGAAGATCGCCGAGGCCATCTCCGCTGCTTCCGACGCCGCCGGGTCCCAGCATCCGGCGCCGGGGAAGGTGATCGCCGAGCTCAATCTCGGGTTCTGGCGGTATCTCACGGTGCGGCGGCTCGACCAGCTATGGCGTACTCACCTCTACCGGGCCTTCCCCCGCGGCACGAGACGCGGCGACATCGGGGACCTGGTCGATGGCCTACATAGCCTGCGTAACCGCGTCGCTCACCACGAGCCGCTCCTCCGGATCCGGCTGGCCGACCGCCATGCGGACATTCTCACGCTCGCTGGGCTCCTCTCCGTGCCGCTCCGCGATCACATCGCGAACCACACCGCGGTCTCCGAGCTGCTCGCCACACGTCCATAATGGATACAGCGGCGCCGCCGAGCAGTCCCCGAACGTCTCGTTGTCCGATGGGGGCGGAGTAGACGCCGAAACTACTCGTCACCAGCTGAGCCAGGGTCTGCGAGCCCTGCATGGTCCGGCAGAGGTACTTTCGCGATTAATAAGAACCCGGCTGACGATTCTACTTTTCGCACTAGCGTGTCGACCACGTAGCTGCGACGGTGTCCAACAGCTCGGTGCACCACCTCGTGAACGGCTCCCGGTCACCCCGTTTCGGGTGGATGCGATTACTCAGGATGACGACGGCGTAATCGCGCGTGGGTTCGACCCAGATGCGAGTTCCAGTGAATCCCGACATGCCGTAGCTCCCCGTTCCGTACCTGGTGCCGCCGATTCCGTGGGTGGGTGGCAGCCACCAACCGAGGCCGAACTGCTCCCCATCCCGGTTAGAGGAGTGCCGACGCACCGACTCCAGGTGCAGGGGTGCCGTGTCTTGTAGGAGCGCCAGGGCGGCGTCGACGACATCGTCGAGCGTCCCGAAGGCGCCGGCGTGGCCTGCGACTCCGTCGAGCGCGAAGGCGTTCTCGTCGTGCACCTCGCCGACGATCAGGCGTTGCCGCCACGGACAGACCTCGGTGGCGGCAGCGACACCCGTGATTGGGCCATAGGTCAGGCCGGCCGCCGCGGCCACGTCGGTGAGCGGCGTAAAAGACCGCTCCGCCACGTATTCGCCAAGCAGGATGAAGCCGATGTCGCTGTAGACGGCCGCGCCTCCCGGTGCCGTCGACAGCTCGGTGCGCATGACGTGCTCGACCAGCACCGTCCGGGGTCCCAGGTCCAGCTCGTGGAAGGGACGGTGCGCTGGCAGGCCGGCCGAGTGCGAGAGGAGCTGGGCAGGGGTGCTTACACCGAACGGTCGGTGCCGGGCCCGCCCCCACTGCGCCGCCAGGGGCACGTCGAGGTCGACGCGGCCTGTAGCGACGAGGCTGAGCAATGCGGGAAGGGTGACCAGCACCTTGGTGAGACTGGCGAGGTCCCACCACACCTCGGCATGGACTCGGGTTTCCCCGGTGGAGTCCGTGCTGCCCGCAAACCAAGACGAGCGGGCCCCGGCTCGATCCACGATGCCGACCGCGCAGCCCGTCATTTGGCTGTGGTCGACGAGCCGGGCGACGTGGTCCGCCAATCGGGCGTCGAGGGGGAAGGCCCCGGCAGCCGCGTCCATAGCTACGACGTCGGGCCCGGCACCGGGCTCGCTACTTTTGCTGATCATGCAGCGCCTGAGATCTCTGGTGGCTAGTTTCGAAGCTGCGCGGCGAGGAGGTTGCGGTATCCGCGAATCGCCGATCGGATCTCCTGTAAGTATTGAGACGGCCCGAACGGCTGCGCGAGTGCCGGTAATACGTCGCCGGGGATGACTCCCACGGTCTCGACGGCGACTCCGAACGGTAATGCAAGCATCCGCAGTGCTGCCGCTTGTTGGGCGGGCACGTAAATCGCCGTGGTGACCGCCAGGAGCGACTGTCCTTTCTCGAGGCGGGCCAGGTGGCTGGCAAACCAGGCGTAGGTATCGGCGGTGTTGGCGCGGCGCTCGGCGGGCACGCTCGACGGCGCCGCTGCGACGTTCACCCGAAGCCCGGACGGGTCCTCGTAAGTCCGGACCGACCAGGTGCCACCGGGCAGGTCCGAAGTCGCGCCCTCCTGCGCGATCGGATTACCGAGCCCGAAGGCATGGCGGGTTCCTGCGTCCAGAGCCTCATACTCCTCTTCGATGGCTGGAATGCCAGCGCGACGGGCGAGCTCTGGTTCGTCGCCGCCGAATGGGCGATGCCCGCCGAGGGCCGTGACCACGGGGGCCCAAACCGTGCCGGACCGGATCAGCTCGGCCGCGTAGGCGGGGCGCACGAGGCACGCGCGCACCAATCCGCCGAGTACGAAGATGTGGTCGTAACGCGCCCGCGACGGCGGCACAGGATGGACGAGCCCGAGCGCCCGGGCCGCTGCGAGGACCAGGTTCTCCTGGTCCGGGGTGAGATCTAGGGTCGCGGCCAGGTTGCGCTCGGCACCGCGTCGGGTGTCCCAACGATCCGAGAAGGCGTCGAGTCGCTCCAAACGGCGGGCGACCTCGTCGCCGAAGCGGTCATCGCCGAAGAGGACGTCACTTCCACCGAAAGCCGCGACGAGCCGGCGCAGCGGCTCGGAACCAGTCCACGCAGCGATGTCGCCGGTCAGATCCTGACCCGTCCCGACGGCGGGGACGGACGCGAAAACGGTCATGTCGGGAGGCTACTCAGGGTGGCGAGTCAACCCGCGAGACGCTCGACGCGCACCCGGTCGGGCGCGGACTGCTGCGGCCCGGCCGGAATCACTGCCTGCCCGGTCATGCCGTCGCGCAGCTCGATTTCGACTGCTACCACCTCCTGTCCCCAGGCGAGGGTGACGCGGTACCGACCCGCCGATGCCCCGCCCAACCGGACGTTCCAGCTGCCCGCTGCCCGCCCCGCCCTGACGACGACCCGGCCACCGGTCGCCGGATCGACCGCGGAGACCGATCGTGGGGCTTCCGTCGCAGGGTTGTCGCGATAGGAGACCTCGGCCGCCAAGAGCAGGAACAGCTCCAGGTCCAGGTCGTCAGGCACGGCCCGACGCTGGTGAAAGCGGCCCACCAGCTTGCGCGCCTCGGCGAGCTCCTCTTCGGTCACCGGCTCAGCCATCAGCTCGTCGGCCTCAAGATGCGCGTCGACGATCCCGAGCAACCGGTCCAGGTCGTCCTGTGAGTGGTCAGACATCGTGATCATTCTCCGGTCGTGCCCCCAAGTCGATCAGAACGTCGCGCAACCGGCGCAGCGCCGCGTTCTTCCGGCTCTTCACCGTGCCTTGCGGAACAGCGAGTTCCGTCGCCAGCTCCTTTTCCGACATCGCCCGGAAGTCGCCCTTCACCGGGTCAAGACACAGGCCAAGGATCCTCTGGTGATCGGGCGGTAACCTGGCTATCGCCGCTTCCAAGATTTTCGCCATCCCCTCTGACCACACCCGGGCGACTACGGCCTCCGCCATGTCTCTGGGCTGAGTGCGCGGGCGGAGGAGGAATTCCCGGACCGCGCGGTCCCGTTCCCGCTGACGGGACCGGAGAAGGTCGACTGCAATGCGCCGGGCTACGAAGTACACCCAAGCTGTCGGCTCGTACTCCGGCAATCGTGCGGGGCCGGCCCACAATTCCTCGAGCGTGTCCTGTGACACGTCCTCGATCATGTGTACGTCGCCCGCGAAGTAGCGTCGCGCGACACGTCCGACGACGACTGCGGCGTCCTCGATCTTCATTCCGACGTGCTGGGCGAAGAACTCTTCGTCGGATCCGCCTTCCCACACCTCGCTCGCCAACTCACGCCCTTTCCGAGCACGACGCCCGGCGAGATCCGGGCCCGCGGCAGATTACACAGCCGACTGCTCGCCGTCATCAGTCGAGAAAATCTTCGTCGGATCCCGAACCTGGCCGCGAGCGGTGCCGTCCCCCTGCGACGGCGCCACCCGGCAGCCGCCCGACGAAGGGATCCGCCCGTGAACTTCTCGCTCGCGCAGCACGAGGTCTACACCGACGCCTCGGTCGGCCACCACTACGGTCGCCCGGTCGGCGGGATCGCCTGGATCGACAGTGACGGACAGTACGAGGTCGGCACCCACGTCACTCGGGTGCCGCTGGTCGCCGAGCTCGCCGCGATCCATCTTGCCTTGCTCGCACACCCCGGCCGCCCGGTGACCGTGGTCAGCGACTGTCGACCGGCACTCAAGGCGCTCGACCATGCCGCCCGCACCGGGGTCATCGCCCTCCCGCCCAGCCCCGGGGGCAACCGCGAGGCGGCCCGGCTGGTGCACCGGATCGGCCTGGAGCGGCAGGGCCGCGCGGTGACCCTGCGGTGGGTCAAGGGCCACGCCGGGCATCCGCTCAACGAGGCCGCGGACCGGCTCGCGGTGCAGGCCCGCCGGTGCGTGCAGAACGGCGGTCGTCTCCGTGACATCGCTGTGCTCGCCGAGCGCATCGCAGCCGATGTGCGGATCCCGGCCCCCCGCCGGGCGTCCTGACCCAACATCTCGGCGGGGCCCGCACCAGCGGGCCCCGCTTCCCCCGACCCGAGGAGATCCCGTGTCCCGCATCCGCTCCACCAACCCCCTGACCGACGACGTCCGGACCGCCGATCGGATCCGCGTTCTGCAGCGCTACCGGCTCGCAATCCGCGTGGGCGACTGGTGGGCCGGCCGCCGCGACGGGCGCCGCGGCCTGCCCGAGCGCGAGGAGAACACCCAGTGGATGCGCCGGCTGGCGGCCCAGAACCGCGAAGGATGCCAGGCGGTCCGACGGGCCGTCGACCGGAACTCCGCGTCGGCGGTGGCCCGGCTTCAAGGCCTGATCGCGGAGCTGGCGAACGTCGAGGAGCACCTCGCGGAGCTCACCGAGCGACTCGACACACTCCCCGAGGAGCCCTCGGCCGAGGAGCTGGCGGTGCGCGGCCCGGCCGAGGCTCACGCGTCGGAGGCTGTGCTCGCTACCCGGGCCCGGCGCCGGCACGCCACCATCCTCGCGGCCGCCCGCTCGAACCGTGACGCCGTGCTCGCCCGCCGTCGGGCCCTGCTGGTGGATGTCGAGCTGGTCCGGGCCGAGCTCGACATGCTGCACGCGCTCGGCCGGACCCAGGCCTTCCGGGTGGTGGAACACCACCGCAGGCGACTGCACGTCTACCTGCGGGCACTGGTCCGCCAGCACGCCGAACGGTCCCGCGTCGTCGACCTCTACGACCGGCACCCGGTCGATCCGCCGGAGTGGGCGACCGCGACGTCGCCCTGGACCACTGAGCCCACCCCGCCCACGATCACCGGCTCTGGTCGATGGCTTGAACTGGCCTGACATCGAACCGCGACTGCCGCGGCGCCGTCCCTTCTGTACATCCCCGTTCATGACTCCAGCCCCGGAGGACCCGATGCCCTTCCGCCGCCACCGCCCCGATGATCGCCCCGAGCTCGTCGACCCCGACCGGCTGTCTCAGGCCACTGCGCCGTTCACCAAAGTGGACCGGCCGGACTCGCTGCGCATCGTGCGCCACCCGAAGCCGCTGACGCCCGTGAACGCGGCGGACTGGGAGCTCGAGATCGTGCAGTGGATCGACGAGTTGCACGCCGCAGGCGCGCTCGATGAGGGCACCTTCGCCGTCGCGGACAAGATGATCGACACTCGGCTGGCCGCCGAGCTCGCCCTGGTCGACGACGAGGTGCGTGAGGGCACCGCCATCGAACGGGGCCTGCTTCGGCCGAACGACGTGGCCAACGCCCACCTCGCGCGGAACGAGGTGGAGGACCTGCGCGAACGCCGCCGCCGGCTGCACGCCGAGGTCGAGGTGCACACCGCGCGCTTGCAGGGCCGTGAGCCGGCGATCGAGCCCGACGACCTCGCCTCGGTCGGCCCCGCGGCGGCTGAGCCGCGTCCCTTGCCTGCGCCCTCCGACCTGAACGACCTGCACCGCCCGCCCGTCCTGCCCGCCTGAGCACCTGGAGCAACGATGACCCGCCCCCTTCCCGACGACGAGCCGCCCGCGGCCGAGCCTCCCGCCCGCTCCGCCCTGGTTCCGCTGCCCACCCGACCCCGTCGTCAGTCCTTGCGTCGGCTGACCGAGCCGCGCGGCTGGGTCGCGCCGCACCTGGTCAACGCCGGCTGGCAGCGGGTGCTGTGGTCCGTCGTCGTCGAGGCGGTAGTGCTCGCCATGAGCCTCGGAGCCGACCTGGTCTTCATCAAAACCACGCTCGACCCGCTGATCGGCCAGGACGAGATCCTTTCGTGGCTCGTCGCCGTTGCGCTGGGCGTGCTCAGCGCGGTTCTGCCGCTGCACGCGGGCGCCCACGCGCGCACCTTCCGGGCCGTCGGGCACGGTTGGGTGCAGGCGCTCGGGCTGACCGTGACGTGGCTGCTACTCGGGGCCGGCCTGTTCTGGCTGCGCTGGGCGGCCGCGGACCTGAACCCCGGCGACCTGATAGCCGATCCCGATGCCATCGACAGAGCCACCTCGGCCCACCACGTCATGGCGGTCGTGCTCGCCACGCTGTACCTCGCCACCGGGGCGGCCGCTGCTGTCGGCGGGTACCGGCTGACGAATCCGGAGGCCAGCGCCCTGCGGATGGCCCGAGCGGCGCTGCGCCGCGTCGAGGCCGCACTCGGACCGGCCGAGGCGGCATACGCGCGACTGCTCGACGCGGTCGCGGCCCGGACGGCAGACATGACCGACGCTGACCCCGCAGCCGAGACGGCCAGGCAGCTCCGCCGGGCCGTGGCCGACCACATCCGCGCGGTGGCGCGGGTCCGGATCGCCCAGCATCTCGCCGATCCATCGGCGACCGGGGGCGCATTGCCCCAGCCCTGATCGCCGCGGGTTCACAGCGCCGGCGAACCACCGGCTCGCCGGTGCGGTTCTTCCTACACCTACCCCCTGCACACCGGAGACCCGATGGACCTGTCCCGACTCCGCATCGTCAGCACCCGCACCCGCACGGGCTGCCGCCAATGCGACTCGCTCCTGGTCGCCTGCCCGCGCGGCGCCGCCTGCTCCGGTTCGTCGATCCCGGGGGCGGCACTGTGTCTCGACTGCTCATGGGGGTTGCGCTGCCCCCGCCACGGCCGCCGCTGGACCACCGCATGAACCCAACCGGAGGACCCATGTCCCGTCTCGTCCCCGTGGCACTCGCCGCGACCGCGCTCACCGCCGCCCTCGCCGCCTGCGGCGGGCCCGCCGTCCCGACCGGTGTGGACTGCGCGCCCGCGGAGGGCGCCCTCGTCCTAGTGGTGGGGGCACACGCGAACGCGCCGCTGCCGGACATCCCGGCGAGCCTGGGCTGCCTGATCCGGTCGTCGATCGCGGCGCACCGGCCGATCGGGGTGGTCGGCGTCGACGGCACCCCTGAGGTCGATCCGCGGCTGGCCGGCAAAGTGTTCTCCCTGCGCACCGGCAACTCGGCCGCGCTCACCCAGGACATCAACGCCGCCGCCGGGTCGGTGGTGAGTGCAGTCCGCGGACTCCACCCGGACAGTGACGGCGCGGACGTAGTGAGTGCACTGGGCATCGCCCACGATCTCGCCGTCTCCGCAGGGGGCGGTCACGCGACCGTGGTGGTGCTCGACCCGATGCTCCCGGACAGCGGGCCGCTCAAGCTGACCGAGCCGGGCTGGGCCGGGGCCGACCCCACCGAGGTCGCCGACCACCTCGAGCGCTCCGGCCAGCTGCCGCGGGCCGACGGGCTGAGCTATGAACTCGTCGGCGTCGGATACACCGCGGCGCCGCAGCAGCCGCTGCCTGCAGCGATGCGGGACAACGTCTCCGCGATCTGGACCGAGGTGCTGCGGCGCGGCGGGGCGATCGTGACCGTTGATCCCGCGCCGCGTCAGGGCGACGGCCCGATCACCCCGTTTACCACCCGCACCGTGCCGCTGGCCGAGATCGCGCAGCCGTCGCTGTGCGCCGGCCGACGGCTGGTGTTCGACAACGCCTCCGCGCTCGGCTTCGTCGCCGACTCTGCCGAGCTGCGCGACCCGACCGGCGCGGCCGCGGCGCTCGCCGGGGTGGCGGACTGGCTGCGCGGCGACGCCGGGCGGCGGGCCGACCTCGTGGGCACCACCGCCCGAGTCGGCGACTCCGCGGGCCAAGTGGCTTTGAGCCGCCGACGGGCCGAGGCGGTAGCGCAGGCGCTCGTCGGGCTCGGGGTGGCCGCCGGGCGGTTGCATGTCGAAGGCGTCGGCAGCGACTTCGACGGCTACGTGCCCGACGCCGGCGACCCGGCCGCGCGCCAGCTCAACCGCACGGTCCGCCTCACCCTGTCCGGCCCGTCAACCTCCTGCTGAACCGAACCGAGGAGTCCTCGTGACCACCCTGCTCTCGGCCCTCCTGCCGCTCCTGTTCCTCGGCGGCCTGCTCGCGGTCCTGCTGCGCGGCCGCCCCCTGCGCTTCCGACCGGGCGCCGCGATGATGCGGTTCCGGTCGCCGGCCGGACCGTTGGTGGCGACCTGGCTCGCCCTCGTCGCCGCCACCTGGGGCCTGCTCGACGCCGCAGCCAATGGCTGGCTCCCACTGCCGCCGGCCGTCCTGGTGACCCTGATGGTGGCGGCGGTGGTCGGGCTGGTCGTGGCCGAGCGGGTGACGCTGTTCGTGCTGGCCCTGGCCGGGCTCGCGGCCCAGCTCGGCGGGATCGCCGAGGACCACGGGCTACCGGCAGCGATCATTGTGATCGCGGGCGCCGGCCTCGTGACCTGGTTGTTCGGTGCGGCACGCGGTCTGCTCGGCGGTGCGCGATGACCGAGCTCGCCAGCGGGCCTGCGCCCCGGCTCCTCGCGGTTGACTGCCGCCGCGCGCTCGCCGTAAGCAGCGCGGGGGAGCCGGACCTGCCGCTCTTCCGGGCCGCCGCGTCTGCGGCCGGGGTCCTGCTGGAGCTGCCCGTGCCGGTTCGGTGGACCTGGACGATCCAGGCCGGCGGAGGCGAGCCGGTGTCGGCTCGGTTCGAGGTCGCCGGAATCGACTCGGCGTCGACCGAGCTGGCCGTGGAGGCCGCCACTGCTGCCTTGGGCGCGACACTGCCCTGGGTGAGCTGGGCCGACGCGCCCGCCCAGGAGCTGTCAACCCTGCCGGTCGCGGCGGACGTCGTCGCCGGGACCGCGTCTACCGAGCCGGCCGACAAGGCTGAGGCGATCTGGGGTCCCGACTTGCTGCTTCCGTTTTGGCGCGGGGTGCGGAACGGCCCAGTCCCGGTGCGGGTGACGCTGTCCCAGCGCGGCCTCGGGATCGGCGTGCTCGCCGTGTCCTCCACCGGTCCAGCCGCGTTTGTCTACGCGAACGCGCTCGCCGCCGCCCTTAGCCGCGGGCCGGGCGAGCTGGTGGCCGTCCCGCACCGAGGGGACGGCGAGCCGCTCGCGCTGACGGCGGTTCGGGCCGGCCGTTGCCTCGCGGCTGTCGGGCTACTCCCAGGGGCGTGGCCGAGTCGCGAAGCGGTCCCGCCGGCATCGATTGTGGCGCGGCTTGCGGCTCGCACGCCGCCGCACACCGTGCTGTTCGGCGGCAGCGGTCTGGGCAAGACGACGCTGCTGGAGGCGCTCGTCGAGGACCGGCTCGCCGCAGGTCGGACGACGGTCGTCATCGACCCTCACGGAGACCTCGCGGCCCGAGCCGCGGTGTCGGCGCAGGCCCTGGATCAGCCGGCGAGCTGCGTGGACTTCGGTGACATTGAGCAGCCGCCGCGCTGGAACCTCACCCGGCCGCCCATGGACGCCGATCCTCGGGAGTGGGCGACCGAGCTGCTCGACTCCATCCAAGCTTGCTGGGCCGACGCCGACCGACAATGGTTCGGCCCGGTATTCCGGCGCAGCATGCACAGCCTGCTGCTCCCGCTGATCCTCGACCCCCGTGGGCCGTGGCCGCTGACCCGGCTGCCTGACATTGCAGCCCCACGCTCGCCCCGGTCCTCGGAAGGCCCGGATTGGCGGACTGAGGTGCTCGCCCGGATCGGCGATCCCGCCGTGACCAGAGATCTCTGGGAAGCGGTCCGGATGATGGACGCCGACCGGGAGAGCCACGCGCGAACCTGGCTGCTCAGCAAGCTGGAGCCGCTGCTGCGGCACCCGGGGATGCGGCGGGTCGTCGAGACCCGGGACGGGACCGTCGACGTCGACGGGATCCGCAGCGGCCGGTCGCTGTTCGTCGCGGCGCCGGCTAGCGCGCTGGGCGACGAGGGCGCGACCGTGGTGAGCCTGCTCGTGCTGCGGCGGATCTGGGGCCTCGTGCGGCGCGAGGGGCCACCGTCGGGGGGCCTCGACGTCGTTCTCGACGAGGCGCACCGGATGCCGGCGGGGCTGTGCAGTGAGCTGCTGGCCGAGGGCCGCAAGTACGGGGTCCAACTACGGTTGGCAAGCCAGTCACCGAGCCTGCTGGCGCCGGAGCTGCGAGCGGCGCTGCTCACGAACGCGGGCACAGTCGCGACCCTAAGGCTGGGGACGCAGGACGCGGTGCACGTCGCTAGCCGCCTTGCCGCCCTGTCCCGGGACGAGCTGAGCACTTTGCCGCCGCACCAGGTCGCCGTTGCCGTCGACGGCGAGGTCGTCATCGGCGCGGGTCCGCCCGGCCGGGGGCCCGACGATGGCACACAGTTGCGGACCGCACACCGTAAGTCACTCGGCTGATACCGTCCAGCCACGCCCAGACGCCTGTTGGCGACGGAGTGTTGCCGGGCCCCGGCGCCCTCGGGTCTTCTTGCGGAAGACGATCAGGGCGACGCCCTCGGGCGCACGGCATGGGGGGCTCCGGCGATGGCGGACGAGCAGTGGCCGATCTGGACCGCGCCGGCACAGCCGGACCTGCACCGGGACGGGTACGGCGGGATCGCCAGGTTCGTGGTCCCCGCGGTGCTGGAGGAGCGGCTTCCGCATGCTTTCCCACTGGGCCTGCGGGCTCGCTCGGTCGGCCCTGACGGGTACGAGACCGACCGCCGCGTGGCGTCTGGTCTATGGGCCGCTTACGCCGCTCACGGGATCAGCTACACCGCGCCCGCCTGGCACCCTGCCGAGGGACAGCGGGTCCGCGATCCCGAGTGGCTGTGGCGGAACTCGGGCTCGGGCACTTGCCTGGACCTGGCGCTGCTGCTGGCGGCGGCGCTGCTCAACGAGGACCTGGACACCTCACTGGTGCTTCTCCGCGGCCGGGCGTCGGCCCACGCCGCGCTCCTCGTCCAGCTGGGCAGCGCACCCGGCGCCGCCGACCTGCCGATGGGTGTCGCGTTGACCTCGGAGGCCGGTGTCGGCCGAGTGCTGGACCGGGAGCTGTTCGTCGACGAGCAGGACGTGCTCTTCCTGGATCCGACGACCGCGGCCGCCGGATCGTCGGACCCCTCGATGGAGCGCTCGTCGGCTGCGCTGACAGAGCTCATCCTCAGTGACCGGTACGACGATGTGCACGTCGTCGACGTCGCCGTGCGGCAACGGCTCGGGGACATGCCCTTGCCCCCGCCCGCCCGGCGGGGCGCGCTGCGTAACCGGCTCGCGGTCCCACTACTGCCCGGTGCCTGGACCTTCCCCTCCCGTGCCCGCGTGCGCGGCACGCTTGCCACGCACGGGCGCGGGACGATCGTGCTGCACGGGCCGGAGGGCACCGGCAAGAGCACGTTGGCGCGCCAGTTCGCGGTCGCCGCCGACCACGGCTTCGGCTGGCTCCTTGCGGGTGAGAGCCGTCGTACCTATCAGGCGTCCCTCGCCAGAGCCGAGCTCGCCGAGCGTGGGCAGGAGATGACCGACCTCGATCCCGGAATCGAGGCGGAGCTGGCGGACGCCGCCCTCGACCGGCTTGCCGGCACGACCGGTGACTGGGTGGTGGTGCTCGACAACGCCAACGAGGGCCCCGAGCCGCTGCGGCGGCTACCGGAACCGCGCGACAACCAGATTCTCGTCGTCACCACGACCGGTGACCCCGGTCTCTGGCCGGGAGGCACCGCGGTGCCGTTGGCCCCGCTCGACGCCGAGGATCTCGATGACGTCAACGACGCGCTCGGCCGCGTGACTGCCGGAAGTCCTCTGTTGCTCGGCGCGTTCACCGCCCTCGCCGCGCTCGACGACCGGGCGCTCGAACTGCTGCCCGTCTCGTCCGTGCCTGACGTCGAGGCGGGGGCGCGCGTCTACTGGGAGCGGCTGAGGGCACTGCATCCGTCCTGGTGTGAAATGGCCGAACGATTGGCCTTCCTGCCTCCGGACTCCATCACGCAAGCTGTGGCGGACCGGCTGCAACCCGGCGTGGCGGCACAGCTTCGCGCCGCGGGGCTGCTTACCGCGTCGACGGACGACACCTTCGCCCTTCACCGGGTGTTCGGCCGCGTCATCCGCAGCAGATCACAGGCGCCGGCCCTGGCTGCGTCGGACGTGCTGGAGAGCCCGCTGGCATTCGAGGCGCTGGTCGGGCTCGGCGACACCCACCTCACCGCCCAACTCGTCAACGCCCTGCGAGGTCATGGCGACAGCCTGGCTCTGGCCCGGCTCGGCGCCCTTCAGGAGTTTCACGACGGCCTGCTGGACTCGCTGGCCACCTACCAAGAGGCAGAGAAGCTGCTGACCCACATCGCGCCCGAACCAGGCTCGGAGCTCGCGGGGGCACTCGCTGACTGCCTGCACGCCCGGGCCCGCGAGGTCAACCAACGCAGCAGCCGGCCACGCCCCGAGGAGTTCCGGGAGGCGGAGGCGGCCCTCGCGCGAGCCGTGATGCTGCGGGGCCGCGGACCCTCGGTGGAGAAGGAGAAGCACCGAGCGATCGGGGCATTGCTTCGTCAGCGCCAGGCCAGTGGGTTGGCCGAGGGCAGTCCGGAGCAGATCGCCGAGTACCGCGAGATCGCCGCGGAGCTTGACGGCTCGTGGGAACGACGGCGCTCGATGCTGCCCGAGGGGCACCCCCTCGTGGATCGCGCGCTGTTCAACCGGGCCGGTGTCCGAATCAAGCTGGCTCAGCTCGAACCGCAACGCGCTCCCGAGCACCTTGGCATCGCCGAGGCCGTCTACCGGCAGACGCTGGCCTTTCGGCAGCGTTTCTACGCGACAGGTAGCCCTTTGACGGCGGCCTCCCAGGCGGGCATCGCCACGTGGGCGTACTACGCGCTGCTGTACGCCACCACCGATGACCCCCAAGCGACATACCTGGAAGGGCTGGACCAGGCCGTGGCCTCCCTGCGGATTCGGATGGCTCGCCCCGTTCCCGGCGACATCGCGAAGTCGGCGCGGACCCTGACGAAGCTGGGCCTGCTGCAGGTTCAGGGCTCGAAGGGCGACGCCGCGGCCATCGCCCGGGAGGGACTGAAGGAGCTGGGGCTGCCGGACTGAAGTCTCAGGCGTCGCCGCAGGCCGCCATCGCGGCGGCGAAGGCCTCGCCCCGCTGCCGGTAGTCGCGGAACACCCCGAAGCTGGCCGCCGCGGGAGACAGCAGAACCACGCCGTCGCTCCGGGCCCAATCAAAGCCCGCGCGGGTGGCCGAGGCGAGGTCCGGCGCTGCTCGGACCGTGACGAATCGACCGGCCCCTGCGGCGGTGACGGCGTCGAGGATCCGCCCGCCGTTCTCCGGAATAGCCAGGAGCAGCAGCGGGGTGGTGCGCCGGCGCAGTCCCTCGCCGAGGGTCCGATAGTCGATTCCCCGGTCCTGGCCCCCGACGATCAGCGCGACGCGTCGGTCAGCGAAGGCGTCCACCGCCGCGAGAGCAGGCAACACGTTGGTGGATAGGCTGTCGTCGACGAACGTCACCCCGTCGATCTCACCGATCACCTGCAACCTGCTCTCCAGCCCGCCGAACCCCTCTGCCGCGGCACCAAGCGCCGGGGGGTCGTCCGCCTCGGGCACGCCCAGCGCGGAGAGCGCCTCCCGGGCGATGAGCGCGTTGCGGCGGTTGTGCCCCCCGAGCAGGCCCAACGGCTGCATCCAGGTCGCCCCGGCGTCGTCGGTCTCGTGCACCCACCGCACACGCGGCCCGAGCAGCGCCCGCCGTTCGCGTAGCAGCGCGCTGTCCCCATTGGCCACGGTGAGCTCGGCGCCCGGTTGGGCGGCGAGCGAGAGCTTGTCGCGGTAGTACGTCTCGGGATCGTCGCGGTGCCAAGGCAGGTGATCCGGGCTCAGCGAGGTCACGGCGACCACCGGCGGGCTGACCGGGACGTCGACCGCCTGGTAGCTGGAGACCTCGATGATCCAGAAGTCGAAGTCCGCGCCGACAGGCGGGTCGAAAGGTGGCACGCCGATGTTGCCGCCCACCAGCGCGCGGTAACCGAGCCGGGTCAGCAGATGCCCGGCAATGGCGGTCGTCGTGCTCTTGCCCTTGGTCCCGGTGATGCAGGCGACTCGACTGCGGTCGGCGCCCGCCAACCACAACCCCAGCCCGCCGACCACCGGGACCTTCGCCGCAGCCAGCGCGCGTACGGTCGGCCCGTAGGGCGAGACCCCGGGAGTCTTGATCACCACGTCGCAGTCGAGGAGGGCCTCGAGCCCTCCCGCTCCGGTCGCTAACACGCCCGCAGCGCGCGGCCGGTCGTCCACCAGCACCGGCTCGATGTCGCGGACCCGACAGGCGCGGACGTTCGCCTCGCCCTCGCGGCCGAGCCCGAGCACCCCGACCCGGCGGCCCGGCAGGTCAGCCCAGGAGAGCGTCGGGCGCATACCGGTCCGGGATGTGATGTTCGGAAAGGGGGGCCAGCAGGGTCTCGACGGACGGATCGATGAAGCCCTCGGACGCGCTGACGAGCGCCTTGAGGATCGGGTTGCCGCGCCGGTCAGGACGCTCGCCTGCCAGCCGGGCTGCCACCCGGCACTCGGCCTCGTCGCCCACGCACTCCCAGGGCTTGGCGTCGGGGTCGAGCGCCAACAACCTGCGAAACGTGCCGAGTAGCTCGGGCTCGGCGAGCGGCTCGGTCCCGGCGAACACCTGCCGCAGCTGCTCCGCCGGCACGAACGGAGCCAGCACGAGGTCGATGAAGCAGCACTTGTCACACCGGCCGCACCACTGCGACTGCCGGGTCGACCGGTCGATGTGGAAGGCGCGGTTGCAGCTGTGGAAGTGGTGCAGGTACCTCAGGTCTGTCGCGAACTCGCGGGCGATCCACAGCTCACTGAACGGGCGCAGCAGCGAGAAGTAGTCAGGCGCACCGAGCGCCTCAGCCACGACCGCCCGAAGGGTTGCCTCGAACTCGGCGCTCTTGGAGTACTGGTGGTTCAGTGGACGCCCGTTGACCACGAGCGTCGCTGAGGAGGCCGACCACTCGTTCGACATGACGACCGCGTCACGCCCGTCGAGCACCGCCGCGACCAGCGCGATCGCCGAGATGATGCCGGTGACGGGCACGTGCCCGTTGAGGAAGCCGAGCTCGCGCGAGCGCAGGATCTGCCCGTCGAGGACGCGTTCGGCGCGGACCACCGGGAGGCCTGTGAGGGCGGCGGGCTCCTCTATGGCAGCGAAGCGGTCTCCGGGGCGGTTGACGACGAACAACGCGGGGTCGTCCGCCCGTGGACGGATGAGCTCGACGCTCACAATCGAGTCAAGCCCACCGCCGAACGGGATCAGTGGACGGCCAGGCTTGGCGAGGTATGGCGTGGGGGTGTCGCGGGTACGCTCCGGCCCGACGATCTGCAGAGCGGACAGGTCCAGCTCGTTGCGGTGAGCGAATTCTCCGAGCCCATCCAGGTGGTAGCGGAGCAGCATCTTCCGCTCGAGCGGGGTGACCGCCGTGCTTGCGAGATCGATCACCGGCGGTGCGCCCGCCTTGTAGTATGAGATCCCGGCAAGGAGGAAGAGGAGACGCGCCGCCTCGGCCACCGCGGGCTGTGTCCAGTCACCGCCGCCAGGAAAGTTGAACGTCTCGTTGAACTCGCGGTCGTCGAGCCTGTATCGACACGTCAGACGATTGTGTCCGGGCTCAACGTCGAAGCCCACGTAGGTGAACCGTTCGGCTCGATGGCTCATGCGACACCCTCGCTGAGACCAGCGGCGCGAACGAGACGACCGCTGTTCGTTGTGACGCAACAGCAGAGGAGGCCCGAGCCCGGGGCGGTACAGACGGTTGTGAGGTGAACGCATCGTTCCGCCACGCCGGCCTCCATGAGCTGCAACGCCGCCACCGCGAGGGTTGCGGAGACTTTGAGTGCTGCACCTTCCGGTGCGGGCCAGGCAAGGGCAGGCAACTGCCCGCCCACCTCGCGGTGGGTGTTACCGACTGGGTTGATCGCGACCGGGGATGGCATCGACAGGAGTCTATCGTTGGGCCGCTGAGGCCGGACCGGCACCCACGGAGGCTGAGGCTGGTTTCGGGGCGACTCCCGGAAGCCCAGAAGGGGCATAGGTTGGCACATCTTAACTGCATAATCATTCGCTTGAGATGAAGTATCGATTTGAGCATTCTAGAGTTCGACTGAATCGAACGTGTTAGGTCATTTTGATGAGGGAGTCTGGGATGATGATCTCCCAATCTTCCGACAAGGTCTGGACGGATAGCCGGTTAAGGCTTCCAACGTACAATGCGATGTCGGCGGAGAAAAATTCATGAATGGCGTTCAAGATGTCCGGTGGCGTCGATGCGAGCACCTCGGCCATCTTGGATACTGTAATGTCTACTAATGGCGCGACGCAAGGAAGAACGAGTTCTTCAACGAGATCTCTCTCGAAACGTCGGTCGGACAGATGATCGAGCAGGTCTTCTGACCATCTAGGGGGGAAGTAGAGCCTTAGCAAGTCTGAGCTGGTCGCGACGAAGAGGTCAGAGGCGTCTACTAGCTGCGCTTGCGTATATGACGCAATGGGTTCGAGTCTTGCGATTGCTGACGTAGCTCGGAGACTGGAGGCAGTCGCCTCAAGCTCGCCGATCCCACTCGCATGCCGCTGAACTAGTGCATCTGCCCATGCCCGGTATGCAGGCTGAGTGCTCCCGGGCGCCGATCCAGGATGCGCGCCTGTAGATGTGTAAACGGTTGTTGGCACTTATCGCTCCCGCAGGGTGCTCGGTTAGGGATTGACGCGGTCGGTCATTGACATCATAATCATAGCATTAGTCGATTGTCTTGCTGAATCGAGCGCGTGAGAGGTGAATCCAGAGTGAGTTGGCCGCCTGAAGCTAAGATCTCAGAAGTAGTTGGAGGGGATTGGCCTGTCAGTCTGCGGAGCTTTGCTCAGTGGGCAGTCGCCGATGCTCCCTCGATATATCTCTTGCATTGCGCGCAAGAGATCGTTGAAAGTCTCATAAGGGCCGATGCTCTAGATGTGACCGCGCTAAAGAATGTCTGCCAGCTGTCTGGTGTCGCGGCAGCGTACTCGACTGAGAGCATTCACCAGAAGATGGATGCGCTACGAATTATCAATGTCCGTATCGCAGCTATGGGCCTGGACCAGCCTCTCAATATGGGCTGGGAGATATAGACGACGAGGCAGTTATTGCTACTATCGACCACTTGTTCAAGGTTTTCCAGCGCCACCGGGCGAAGCCTGCGATCTGTGTGCCCACTGCGCCGGTCGGTCATCACACCAACCTCCAACCCGCTCGCCTGGTTTAGGCGCGGGCGCTGTCGGTGGAAATTCTTCGTCGGATCCGAACCAGCCTCAGAACAGCGCCGTCCCTGCTGTGACGGCGCCGCCCGGTCGCCGTCGGACGAAGGGACCCGCCCGTGAACCACGAGCCGACCTGGCAGCGCAGCAGCTACAGCCAGGGCTCCGACCAGACCTGCGTCGACGTCGCGATCTCCGCGATCGCTGTGCACGTCCGCGACTCCAAGGACCCCGACGGCCCGATCCTGCGGTTCAGCACGGTCGAGTGGGCGGTGTTCCTGCGCGGCGTCCACGGTGGCGAGTTCGAGCTGCCGCGGTGAGCCCCCGTCAGCGCAACGCGCGGAGTCGGCCGGAGATCATGTCTCTGGTCGCCTCCGGCGCCAGCGCCTTCTCTGTGCTGTCCATCAGGGACCGACGGTAGATCTGCACCTCACCCGGGTCGTCGACGAAGAGGTTGCGTGACAGCTGCTCGGCGAACACGACCGGCGGTACTCTGTCGTCGAAGCCGAATAGGGAGAAGCCCACGCCGGCGGAGGCGTGGGCGCCGGCGCTGAACGGCAGGATCCGAAGGTCGACCGTGGACGCACTGGACATGGCGAGGAGGCTGCTCAGCTGCTCGGCCATGACCGCCAGTCCACCGACCGGACGGTGGAGCACCGCCTCGTCCAGCAGCACGGTTACGGCTGGCCGATCCTGCCGACTGAGCACCTGCTGGCGGCGCATCCGCAGCTCGAGACGCCGCTCCACCACAGCCGACCCGGCCGCGCTAGCCGACTCGAGGAGGGCGCGGGCGTACCCCCGCGTCTGCAGGAGGCCGGGGACGAGCGAGGTCGTGTGCTGCTCGATGCGGGCCGCTCCGTCCTCGAGCCCGTAGAAGGTCGCAGAACCGGCTGGGACGACGTCCGCGAACTCCTGCCACCAGCCACGGCTGCGGGCCTCGCGTGCCAGCTCGGTCATGAGCTCGCGCTCGGCGTCCCCGAGCCCGAGGAGCTCGGCGATCGCCCGGACGTCCTGGACGTTGGCGCCCACCGCTCCCGTTTCCATTCGGCTGACCTTGGCGGGCGAGCACTCCAGCCGCTGTGCGACGTCGTCGAGGGTTAGTCCCGCCGACAGTCGATGTCGCCGAAGGCCCGAGGCGAGGCGCAGCCTGCCGACCACGGCGTTGCGTGCCATCACCCACCCCCTCCTTGTCTCGTCGGGCTGGGTACAGCATACTGTGCTGCAACTTGCCCTCTGCAAATTGCAGTCGCAGTGGTGGGGTCTGCGAGGGGAAGACCACCAGGTGTCCGCCTGGCAATGGACCCGAACCGTGCAGCAAGTAACGGAACGGGGGTGGCCCGCGAAGCAGGGTTGACCCGAGAGCGTCCGGAATCATCGTCAGTTTGTCCAAAGGGGGCCGGAATGGGTGCGTGTCAGTCGTGCCGTGGCAAGGGGCGATGCCCCCGTTGTTCGGGCTCGGGAAAGACCGGTGGAATCATCACGAGCGTGTGCGACACCTGCCGGGGTCGACGCGTCTGCATCGAGTGCAATGGATCGGGGCGCAAGTAGGGTCATGGGAATTTTCTCGCGCAGGCCGACCGTTCCTCGGATCGAGCCGACGCCCACGCACCTCGACATCGAGTGGTTCCGCGACTACGTCGACGACGTGTTCGATCGTTCGGGGGTCGACCCGAACGATCGTGAGAACACCGTGGGTCTGCTTGGCAGGATCACCTCGATGCTCGGGCTGACGGCGCGGTCGCCGATGCTGCAGAACGACGCTGCCTGGGCGTGGGAGCAGACCCAGGCCTATATCGGCTCCGACGAGGGGATGCCCTGGAACGTCGCTTCCCTCGTCGCCGGGTGGGACGTGCGGTCCGTGCCCGTGATGGAGCAGGAGCTGGATAAGTTCCGTGTCATGGTGATCGACGCGGGCCGCCGGTTCGGCGAGTTCCGTGACGAGTAGATGTCTCCTGGAGAGAAGGACATGTCGAGCGGTGTGATCGCAGTCTTCTGGCTCGTCTTCCTGGGCGGGGTGCTCGTGTCCGGGTTCGTCCTCCGGGCCAGGGCGGGTATCGGGATATGGCGAGGGATGAAGGTGCTCGGACCGGATGGGTTCGGGCTGGGCTGGACCGTCACCGCGGCGCTCTGTTCCCTCGTGTGGCCCGTCACCCTCGTGCTGTGGCTCGCTCGCGGCCGACCGGAACCGCGCGTGGTGTTCAACGAGAAGGCGGCCGAGCGTCGTCGACGGTTGGAAGCCGAAGGGGCCGCCGATCGAACCTGACCGCGGACTTCGATTGCGTCATTGCGACGGGATATCGCTCGTCCGGTGATCGCCCGACACCATTCCAGCGGTAACGACCATCGACACGGCGCCGAGTAGGTCGGCATCCAGTGTGTCTGTCGCCCGGATTCCGTCGAAACGAGTCCGTGATGCGGACACCCCCCGAGGAGAAAGGACGCGTGGAGCCCACGTGACGATCGACGAGGCCGGAGTCTCCCCGCGGGCTCGAATGGAAGACCTCTCCACTCTCGAGACACTGGCGCGGACCGGGCCCGATATCGCGCAGGCCTCAGCGGTCGTCGACGCCGCGATGAAGGAACTCGTGGCCGCGGCGGCCGACGCATGCCGTGCGTGGCACCCGACTCTCGCGGACGACCTCCGCCGGGCCCGTGGGGTCGCCGCGGAGCTCTCGGAGGCCTTCACTCGCCGATGGGGCGCCGCGGTCGAGATGAACAGCGCGGTGACCCCGCTGCCGGTCGAGACGATCCCGGAGTGGATCGACGCCGCCGAACGCATGATCGACACAGTGGCACGCGCCTACGTCCCGCTCCGCCAGTCGAAGCGGGACCAAGCCCGATGGCTGGCCGCCGCGGCGGTCGCCGAGGTGCTCAAGGCCCGCGAGCGAGTCGAGTACCGCGCAGCCGAGGAGGCGTTCGACCGCTACCGGGCTCGCATCGTCGCCGAGCTCGACGGGGCACTGGGCGAGCGGAGCGAGGCAGTCGATCGCGCCTCGCGGGCAGTCGTCCTCCCGGCGGGCACCGGCGGCCTTGACGACCTCCGCCTGCTCGACGCCGTTCCGCGAGCAGGGGTCGGTCCGCTGCGGCTGGCCGTGGGAGCGCTCGAGCGACCGGAGTGCGCGGTGATGCTCAGCATGGCGGCGCCGTCCGTACGGAACCGACAGGTCACCCGCCTCGTCCTACGCACCGTGCCCAACCGGATCCCGTTGATCATCGACCTGGACCGGCATGGTGGGCTGATCACGGACGATCCCGGCACCGCGACGTCGCTGTTGCTGCGGATGCTCGCGCTCCTGCCTGCCGGTCGCCTCCGCGCCGACGTCTTCGACCCGCAGGCGCTGGGGGACAGCGTGCGCCCGATCTTCGCGCTGGGCGACGACGCGGTCCGAGTGATCGGCAACAAGGTGCGCACGGACGCTCGCGAGCTCGGCCAGCTGCTCGCCGAGATCGAGGACCACCTGACGTTCGTCACGCAGAAGTATCTCGGCGGGACGTACACCACGCTCACGGACTACAACGCCGCGGCGGGAGAGGTCGCCGAGCCGTATCGCCTCCTCATGCTCTACGACTTCCCGCGAGGGTTCCGTCGTCCGGACGGATCGCGGGACGAGGACGTCCTGGACCGGCTGAACAAGATCGTGGAGGCGGGCCCGCGCTGCGGCGTCTTCACCGTGGTGGTCGCTCCGGCGGGCGACGCCGAGCAGGTCGCTCAGACGCTGGGCGCGCAGTTGCCCACCCTGAACCGGGATGCCGTGCTCGACCGAGCGCTCGTCAGAGGGCTCACCGCCCTCGGCCCCACCGCGCTGACCGAGGGCATCGAAGACCTGCGTGGCTGCTCCTCGGACGTCGTGTCGGGCCTGGCGGCCGGCGCGACCCCCTTCCTTCAGTCGGTGCTGGCGCCACTGGTGTTCCGGCCGGATCCGGACCCCGACCCGCGTGTGGTCGAGGCGCTGATCGCCCACATCGGTCGTGGCCTGGCGACCGTCGACGACGTCCGGGTCGGGGTGCAGGGTCTGCATCGGCTCGCCCTGGCTGCGGAGCGCAAGGCCGCCGAGCGCGGCCTCCGCGCCCCGGCACCGCTGGCCGACCCGGCGGATGTGCTGAGCTGGTGGCGGGGCGACAGCACCTCCGGGATCTCTGCAGCGTTCGGGAGAGTCGGCGCCGCTGAGGTCGGCGAGCTGACCTTTGCCTCCGAGTTCCCGTCCGCGCTGCTGGGCGGGCGACCCGGTGCTGGCAAATCGGTGATGTTGCACGCGATCCTCGGGTCCTTGGTGCGCCGGTACGGCCCGGACCAGCTGGAGCTCTACCTGGTCGACATGCGCGAGGGTGTCGAGTTCCAGGTGTACGCGGCAGGGGGGCTGCCGCAGGCCAAGGTGGTCGCCGTCGAGTCCGATCGCGAGTTCGCGCTGTCGGTGCTGCGGAGCATCGAGCAGGAGCTGGAGCGGCGTGGGGAGATCCTGCGCCGTACGGGCGGCGAGCAGGTCGAGCTGGCGGGCTACCGCCGTACCACCGGGCAGCCGATGCCACGCACGCTCGTGGTGATCGACGAGTTCCACATGCTCTTCACGGTCGACGACGCGATCGCGAGCGAGGCCGGGCGCCTGCTCGACCGCATCATCCGGCAGGGGCGCGGCTTCGGGATCCACGCACTGCTCGCGTCCCAGACGCTCGACGGGATGATCGCCCTCGGGAAGCACACGCTACGGCTGGTCCCGGTGCGTGTCGCCCTCCAGTCGGACGAGGCCGACAGCCGCATCATCCTCGGCGAGGAGAACCCCGACGCACGCCTGCTGACCCGACCTGGCGAGGGGATCCTCAATCGACGAGGCGGGCTCCGGGACGCAAACGAGCGCTTCCAGGCGGTCTTCTCCGATGCTGAGGAGCGAGAGCAGTTGGTGCGCGCCCTTCGCGCATTGGCCGATGGTCGTGGCCACACCGCGCGTCCCGCGGTGTTCGAGAGCCGCCGCCTCTCGGAGCCGGACGACACCACGATTGCCGCGCTCCGCGGCGCGGTCTCCTCGACCGCCGTCGCAGTGCCCGTCGGGCTGCCGATGACGCTCGGTGGTCCGGTGGCGCTGGAGCTGCGCCGGGAGGCCGGCGGCAACCTCCTGGTCGTCGCGGACGAGGAGCGGGCCCGTGCCGTCCTGGCGCTGACGATCGTGGGGTGCGCGTCCGGGGGAGGGCGTATCCACGTTCTCGATCTCGCTGCCGCCGGCGAGGCGTGGCCCGCCACGCTGGAGCGGATCGCGCCCCTCGGCGGTCCGGTGACGACGACCCGGCGGAACGGGCTGCCGGGCCGCCTCCGCGAGCTCGCCGATCTCGTCGCGGAGCGGACCGAACGATCGGAGCTCCGCGCCGCGCCGGTTCTGCTCGTCGTCTGTGGGCTGCATCGAGCGCGCGACCTGGACGTCGACGACTACTCGGACGACGGACCCCACGCACTCCTGCACCGGATCCTCGTCGACGGCCCGGACGTCGGGGTGCACGTGGTCGCCTGGACCGACAAGCGCGCCGGTCTCGAACGGCGTCTTCGCCGCGAGGCGCAGCGGGAGTTCGCCGTCCGGCTCGCCGGACGGATGTCGGCGGAGGACAGCCGCGTCCTGATCGACGACGAGAGCGCGGCCGGGATCCCGGCGGAGCAGCTAGTGCTCGACGACCAGGACCGCAGCACCCGCACCAAGGTGCGGGCGTACGCCGCGCCCACGCAGGACTGGCTCGATCACGTGGTCGGCCGATGACCGGGCCTGCCCGCAGCCACACCGAGGCGGTGGCGGCGGTGGGCCGGGCACTCGCCGCCTACGAGACTCAGGCCGGGGTGGCCGCCGACGCCGCGCTGGTCGCCGCGAGGCGGATCGCCACGGATGCCGCGGCCGCGCAAGCCGACCGACAGCGACATCTCGAACGGGCCGAAGCGGATCTGCGGGCGTGCCGTGCGGAGCCCGAGGCGAGATGCACCGCCGAGCAGGCACGGGTCGTTCAGGAGCAGCATGGCCTCGAGGTGGCTCGGCGCGCGGTCTCGATGGCCGAGCGCGCGGTTCGCGACCTCGCGGCGAGCCGGGTCCGGTTCCGGTCCGAAGCGGCCGCGCTGATCACCCCAGGTCGCACCATGACGTCGGTGAAGGGCGCCGAGCTCGAGGCCTATCTGAGCTCCGTGGGCCTGCGGGCGGTGGCGTCCGCAGGGCCGGGGTCGTCCTCGGCCGGACCGGTGTCAGCGCAGCGACCGTCGGGAGGCGGGGGGCGTGACATCGGTGGGCTTCCCGAAGGATTCGAGCTCGTCGCGCTCGATCTCGTCGACGTTCCGGACCCTGTGACCGGCCGGGACCAGTTCGGCAAGGGTTACTCGCCGGAGGACATGGCTTGGGCGTTCTCGGCCTTCGACGACGTCGTCCTCCCCGCTCTCCGCGCGGGAGAGGGGAGTGAGTACTTCGCGAGCCTGGACGCGGCCGAAGGACGCATGGGCACCCGCAGCTACAGCGACACCTATAGCGGGTTCCTGGGGTCGGACGCGATCGTGCTCGAAGCCCGGCCGGGGGGTCGCTACGAGCTGAGCGAGAACGGTCGACACCGGTTCTGGGTGGCTCAGCAGACGGGACGGCCGACCGTGCCTGCACTGGTTCGCCGATGACCGCCGTAGCCAGGGCAGCGGAGGCGCTGCGCGACAGCACGGCCCGCCGCAACCAGGCGATCGACGATGCCGTCGCCGTCTGGAACGACGCGGCCTTCCGCGCGCTCCAGAACCGGATTCTGTCCCCGCTAGCACTCGCCGAGTCGCGGTTCGGCGTCGCCCTGCAGAGGGCAGAGGCCGAGCTGTCGCAGGTCGAGCGGATGCTCGCACAGCTCTGAACCCCAAGGAGAACCATGCCCGGGCGTGTGCACGCCAACCCGGACGACCTGAAGCGGTTGCGCCAGACGATCGACCGTGCCCAGCGCGAGATCGCGCAGGCCGTCCAGTCGATGAAACTGGGCCTGGCCCGCACGGACTGGGACGACGCGGGGCGGCGCAAGTTCGAGGAGCGGCTGGACCAGACCGTCGCCTCGATCCGCAGGTTCGACCAGGCGGCTTCGGAGCTGAAGCCGTACCTGGACCGCAAGGCCCGCGAGCTCGAGGCCTACCTCCGGTGAGCGGTTCCGCAGGACTCAGCGGGGTCGGGCGGATCGTCGTCCGCCGCGCCCGGCTGCTCGCTGTGGTCCCCCTCCTGCTCCCGCTCGTGGCATGGCTCATCCTGCCGGTGCCGTCGCCGCTCGACGACGGATGGTGGCAGGCACTGCCGGACCGTTACGAGTCGTTGCCGTCCGACGTCCTCCTCGGCGACGCCCTCGCCCTCGGCCTCGTGACCACCGTGGCGTCGATCGGGTTCCGGGCGAAGGGCTTCGTGCGGCTGCTCGCCGTCGTCGTGGTGGGTTCGACGGTGGTCGCGGTGGCGCGGGCGCTCCAGGGCGGGCTGTGCGGTGCCGGCGACTGCCTCGACTCGGTGGCTGCGCTCGGCGGGGTCCTGATCGCATGGCTGGTCGCCGTGGCAGCCGCCGTGACGGCATGGATGGCGACGCTCTCGTTCGACGGCGCACGACGCGCCACCTGAGGTGGAGGTCAAGTAGCTCATGGCATTGTTCGGCAAGCGCACCAACCGCGGGGTCCCGCCGGTCCCCGTCGCGCCGGCGACGATCACCGACGACGACCTCGGACGTCTCGCCACGCTTCTCTCGCGGTTCGAGGAGGCCATCGGCAGCGACCCGAGGACCCGCGCCGCCGTGCTCGACATCGCGACGGCCGGCGGCGCGTTGTCGGTCGAGGACAACGTGCGACACGCGGCCGCCACCGGCCAGGCCGACGTCGACCAGCCTTGGCGATGGCTGGGCCGCGCGGCCGAGGCGGCCCAGCGGCGAGGGGACTGGGAGCTGATCGCGCACATCGGTCTCTTCGCTGGGATGTTCATGACGAGTTTCGCGCCGCACCTGACGCTCGCGGACCAGCTCGACATGCGTCTGAGCGGGGGATCCGCCCAGTCCCTGGGGGTGATCTACACGGTCGTCCTGGACGTCCTGCCATCCGCTCCACGGGACTTCGTCGTCGTCGACCATCCGACGGGCCGGATGACGGTGGACAACGTCCTGCTCATGTGCGCGGTCAACGCCATGGATTTGAGCGACGACCTGCTCTCGCCGTCCGCCGCGGCGCAGGCCGCGGCGATAGTGGGCTGAGCGATGGGTACACCGAAGCCGAGCAGGGGCGACGATCTCGTCACGGCCCGGGCGGTGCAGGCGGTCGTCGCCATCGCCACGCCGATCGTCGGAGGTCTGGCCGTGGCACCTGCTGTGCCGACGCCGCGAGCCGGGGTGCGCGGGCGTGGCGCTGCTCTCGCCGGTCGGGCGGCCGTGGCCCTCGCCCGGCCGGAAGAGGGAACCCTCGACGAACGATGCGAATGGTGGATCAACCGCGTCGGGGGCTTCGCCACGGTCGGTGCGACAGCGGCCTCGTCGGTCGGACCGCTCGCGGACTCGGTGGCGGTCCCGGACCTGCTCGGTGCCGCGGCCGAGTGTCTGGTGGCGTGCGGGATCGCCAGGGAGTACGGCGTGACCGATCCCGAAAGCCTGTCCCGCCTGGTGGCACACGTCATTCTGGGTCGAGACGATGTGCAGCTGGTCCCGGGCCGAACGGTGGAGGACCGGCGCACACCACCGGGCGGTGCGTCACTCGCCCGCGAGGCGGTGCGGCTCGGCCTCGCGGTGCGGTCACTAACCGGCGAGATCCGAGATCGGCGCTCGGACGACTCCGCCCGGCGCGGCCTGTTGAGGCGAGCGCCGGTGGTAAGGGTAGTCACCGACTTTCGCCGCGGCCGGTCGACCCTCGCCGTAGTAGCGAGCCGCACTCGGGCATGGCTCGAACGGGAGAAGGAAGGTCTCGATGAACCAGGCCGTTGAACAGCTTGAGCGAATCGTCTCGATGGCGCAGGAGACGGTGAAGGGAGCAACCGACGGGTTCACGATCCCGTACTCAATGTTCGACATGCTCGAGACAGGGGCGGGGTTCGGTCTCTCGAGGGGGTACGGGCTGTCGCTGGTCTACGGCGACGTGACGGATGCGGCGCCGGGTTCCTGGAGCCTTCAGATCGCGTCTGCGCTGGCTGTCGACGTGCCACATCGCCCGGAGATCGGGATGTGGGTCAACGAGATGAACAGTCAGGCCGTGCTGGGGAAGTACTACTACCGCGTAACCCAGGACGGCACGATGAGCGCCGCGATATGGGAGATGTTCGCCTGGAGCCGGCTGTTCGAGGACCTCCGCGGGGCCGCGGGCCAGGCAGTGCTCCAGTGGCTCATCGAGCACCTCCGCGAGGCGTTGAACGCCTCGAGCGAAGTCGCCGCGGGATTCATCGCGCGTTTCGGCGGCCGTCAGCTCATGCCCAACGAGGACGACATGACCACGCTCCTGGTGATCTCCAGCGGGTAATGATCTGCGCCGTTCCGAGCACTACGAAGATCATGTTGTGCAACCTTGGCTTGGGATGACGAGATATCGCCCGCGCGGGCCTTGACGTTCCCAGGTGCAAACGTCGAAGATTACAGCATCGCTGTCGCCCAGCTCGGAGGATCGAATGCTTGACCATCTCCCACTCGCTGTCCGCGATGCCGCCGAGCGCGAGCTGCCTCAGTCAATGATCGATGCGCAGCATGCCATCAGAACACCGGAGGTTCAGGCGATTATTCGCGAGCTAGCCAAGCACAATCTTGCTGTTTGCATGCCGCATATGCATGCCGTAGGCGAATTCGTGGAGCAACCAGCTGACGTCGTTCAGGTTGAAATCAAGTCTGATTTTGTCTCGACTGAGATGTTCGCCAGTCTAGGCACCCTGCCTGTTTCGTGGCGGTGGCACGAGGGGCGAGTGACCGTCACCGGGTCCTGCCATGTCCTGCACCGGAAATGTGACTGACAGCAAAGCCGTTTGAAATGCTTTGGGCGAAGGCGAGGCAACTAGTGGGAGCCATCCCGTCTTTCCTGTCGTGAATGCTGGACTTCCGTTAGCGATGCGTGGTGCCTCTCTTGATGAGCGGTCAAGCACTCGGCTGCCCGACGCCGTGGTAGAAGCCCGGATAGCAAACGTTGACGCCTCACCAGTCGTGAAGGGCTTGTCCGAGCCATTAGTGGTGATCATCACCCAGCGATTTGATCCTCATGCAGACGTAGTCGAGGCTGCACTTGCGCGTTCGAGCGCCCAATCATTCCGGATCGACATTGAAGATGCTCATCGCTTCTTGTTTAACTGGGACAGTGAAAGCCAGGGCGTTTCTCTAACAAGCATTGGCTCTGACCATGGACTGACCATTAACGATGCGGCGTCTTGCTATTATCGACGACCGGTTGGAGCTGTAGGGCATCCGGCATTAACTGGGCCGTCCGCGAGTTTCACAGCTCGCGAGATGCAGAAATTCTTAGAAGGAATTTACTGCCTTCCGGGACTTAGGTGGATCTCGTCGCCAGTGTCACTTTGGAACGCGGGTGCGAAACCCGGGCAACTAGTCATAGCTAAACGTCTAGGCCTTGATATCCCGAGAACGGCAATAACCAGCAACCCAGGGAAGGCGGTCAAGTTCGCACAAGCATTGGGCACTGATATGGTTGTCAAGCCCCTGGATTCGGGTACTCTTGATGTCGCTTCCGGGAGTCTTGAGTTTTCAGCTAGACGACTGACTCTGTTTGAGCTAGTCCGAGATGCCTCATCAATCAGTCTCGCCCCGACGCTACTTCAGGAGTACATCCAAAAACGCTCCGAAGTGCGGGTAACCGTGATTGGAGGTGATGTACATGCAGTTGAATTTGAACCCCGCGATCTTGAGGAAACAATCGATTGGAGTCAGCTACATTCCGGACTTGAATATCGAGTCATCTTGCTACCTGAAGACCTACAGACGCGCATCCGCAAATTCGTCACGTGGTACGGTCTTGAGTTCAGTGCATTAGATTTCGCCCGAAGTACTAGCGGGGACTTAATTTTCCTTGAAAACAACCCAAATGGAGCCTGGTACTGGCTGGAGCTTGAAACTGGTCTGCCGTTGTCGGATCGCATGGCCGAACTACTGACGCGCCCTCGCTTAGCAGCCACTTGCTGACGGCATTTGCCCAAATTTTCAGTTGCACGCACAGCACGGCGAAGAATCAAAGATCAAACCGGCTGCCAGGGTCCTTCGAGGCATATTGGAGGAGTCATTCAGACTGCGCCGGCAGCCAAATCGTTACTTGGGGCCGCCGCACCTAGACGTCATCGATAGTGACTTTAGGTGTTAAAACGCCCAGATGGGGCCACCCCGGGTCCGATCGAGCACCGCGTCAGGCCGATCGACTCCAGACCTGTAGGGAGGCGCTCCTTGCTGGACGGATCTACATCGTGCCCAAGCCGTTCCGAAGGAGTTCCGCCGCGATGTGATCGCTCGCCCGCGAGGGTGGCTGGTCCGCGGCCCAAGTAGCTCTTAGCTTCGGGATCTTCGAACCTTGCCTGCAACACACGCTCAAGATCGCCCGACCACGAAGAGGCATGACCCCTCGAACGCAACGGAGAACCTGCCGGAGACCGGGCAGAGCGAGCTCGAGCAGGAGAACAAGATCCTGCGCTGGCGACCTTGGATCAGCGGGTACACCCGACTTCCAGACTCGTAACGCCTCGGATACTCTCGGCGATATTTACTTGCAGCACCGTCCCGGGAAGCACTCCTCGGGCGTCCAGCCGCGCAGCAGCAAGACCTCTCGATAAGGAGCTCTGAGGTGTTCGCCAAGAAGTCAGCCGCTTACAAAGAGGCTGAAGATATAATCAACAGCCTGGCTTACTCATTCTTGAGAGGTTCCGTTCACGAGTCACCCGGAGCGCGAAATACACTGGGCGACCAACTGGCCAATCTTGCCCCCGAGCTCACGGCCAAGGAGCGAGCCAAGCTGCGATCTAACCCTCCGAATATCGTTGCAGCGTTTCCGCAAGAAGCAAAGCGCAACTTCGAATCCTTCCTAAATCACGCTTTCGGCTAAAATAGGTCGAATGGCCGGGTCCCATTTGGCCGTATTCAACGATAGGCCGCAACATGTGCCGCAACGCGACCCCAGCCTTGGACACGCGCGCAGTCAGACGCGGGCGGCTGAGGTTAGCTAACAAAGCTTAGGGGCCCGCCCGTAACCCTTGACTTTCGATTTTGGGAGACCGATGGCACTGCTCGATCATCAACGAGTCTGGACTTTCACTGTTTCTGGTACAGCTGAACAGTGTCTGGCGGCGTTCACGAGGGCACTGACCGGCAAGAGTTCGTTGAGCATGCGTAAGGTCAAATGGGACGTCAAGCGAGGCGCTACCGAGTCAGGCGCGCCGGTAGTGACCGGAACCTACGGGGGGCGAGGGGGCCTAGCGGGCGCCATGACTGGCGGCAGGGGGAGTCGCACCGCTCAGGTCGAATCGGTCGCACTTGGTTCGCAACTGACCTTTGCTATTGGTGAATATGACGAGGCGTCAGGTCGTTGCACGTGCGTCATGAACCTAGCCTCACGAGGTACAAGGTTCGGCCTTACGGCCGACGCTGGCTTCTTCCGGAGCTACATGAACGATGTCGCCAAGCAGCTAAGATCTCTCGACTCGGATATGCAATTAGTGAAATCAGGCTGAACGGACGGCTGCGGCGAGCCACAAACGGAAAATTTGAATCCAATCGTGGCGCAAATGTCTGGTTAACATGCCACCGTGCCGTCGAGCCAGGTCGACCGGCGCGCCGGCACAGCCTCGATGGCTCCGGCGACCACAGCATTACGACAGCGGCCACGACGGTCTCGTCTACGTTCAACTACCGGCATATCTATGTGCACTCCGCTCGCCGGCGCGAGGGCGCAGCATGACCTGCTCGCGTGGAACATGCGGACGATTCTGTTCGCAATCGTGAACACTCCGGCCGACCTCGGCCCCGTAGAGGGACGGTGATCACGAGGTGTCCGCCGACCTGGACGACTAGCCGACCGAGGTCCAGCCCTCGCGTGGCACGGCCGTTCACGATCGCGAACGATCTCGCCCGCTTGCCGGTGATCGTGCAGTGGGCGGCTTTAGCCCGGGCTCTTCATGGCGGGCTGGGCGGTAGGTGACCCCCGAAAGGAGAAAGTGCCTCGTGACCAGGTAGGACAGGGCTTGCTGAGGGCTCTGTTCACCGCGGTCGAGGAGGCACTTTCCGAGTGCAGGTTACAACCACCCGTCCGAAGATCATCGTGACCGCCGACGGGGCCGGGGTCGTGTCCCACGCAGGGTCGCGTCTGCTGGCCGACGTTGCTGACCGCACCACTCTGACTGGCGAGTTGTCGCAGGTTCTGGACGTGTTGCGGCGGCCGGGAACCCGACATGATCCAGGCCGGATTCTGGTGGACCTGGCGGTCGCGGTCGCCGACGGCGCGACCACGATCTCCGAGATCGACGTGCTGCGCGACCAGACCGAGTTGTTCGGGCCGGTGGCGTCGGACTCGACGTGCTGGCGGCTACTCGACCGCCTCGACGACACCGCCCTCGCCCGGGTAGCCGCGGCGCGGGCGAGGGCACGGGAGGTGCTCTGGGACCAGCACGCCGAACGCCACGGACGCCCGTTCCCGCCCGCGCGCGTGGCCGGCCAGGACCTGGATGCCGATGTCGTGGTCGTCGGTACCGGGGTGGACGTCGGTGTGGAGATCGCGGTCGGGTTGGCGGACGGTGTTGCGGCGCCGGCCTCACCGCACGCGGAGCTGCCGAGCGTCGCGACGAAAGGACGACCGTGAGGCTGAGGGTGGTGGCCGGCCGATGGCGTCTCGTCCGAGCTGGGCAGGTGGTGAGGGCTGAGTTCACGTGGATGGCCGGGCGGGGAGCCCTCCCCGTTGCTCCCTTTGGAGCAGCGTCCTCAAAGTTGCGGACGCCGACGGGCGTGGCCGCCTGATCCCCGGCCTGATGTGCTCAGGTGGAGACGAGTACCAGTCCCTCGTGTGCAGCGAAGTCGCTGAAGTCTTTGACGTTCAACGTCGCGAGGGGGAGGTTGTAGGCGAGGCAGGCGGCGGGGATCCAGCTGTCGTTCTGGGGGCGTGGGCGGCCGCGGCGGGCGGCGTAGCGGTGATCTCGCCCCAGATCCTGGCGACGTCGTCGGTGTAGGGGAGTGTGGGCCGTGCGGTGAGCCATGCGTCGAGCGAGCCTCGGCGGGCGGTTCCCCACTGGCTCATGATTGACCAGCGGGTGAGCTCGCCGTAGGTGATGAAGGTGATGCCGTGTTTCGCTCCGGCGAGCTCCTGGGCGAGCGGGGCGGGTACGCGCCTTTCGATGACCTGGGAGGCGACGTCGGTGTCGAGGATGATCCGTTGCACGTCAGCCGATGCTGGAGCGGCGCATCTGGCGGAGGTCGGCGAGGAAGTCGTCGAGCTCGGCGTCGTCTTCGAAGATCCCGTCCTGTGCGAGCTCGTCGATGCTGTCGACTGCTACTGCGTTGGCGAAGATCTGGTCGACGGTGGGCGCCTTGTTCGAGGAGGGCGTGGGCCCGGGTTGGGTCGTCATGCTGCCTCCTTCGGAGCGCTCGGACGTGGTCTCATGCTAGCCCGTGGCCGTCGTCGTGCGGATTAGCAACACCGCCGCGAGAGGTGCTCCGGCGTGGAACCAGATGTGGCACGAACATGGGTCGTCGGGAGTGCTCAGAGGGCATCAGGGTGTGCTTGATGGAGGTGGGAGGCGCAGGTAGAAGCCTCCGAGCATCCCGACTCGCTGCCTTCCAAACTAGCTACGCGGGTGAACCGTCCTGGCCGGTGGAGAGGCTCCTGATCTAGCAAGGAGACTGGAGCTGTGGGAGCACCTCGGAAGTTCGATGAGGAGACCCGTGCCCGCGCGGTCCGCCTCTACCAGGACCGTCTGCGTGATCACGGCGAGTCGAAGCTGGCCGCGCGCCGACACGTCGGTGAGCTGTTGGACGTCAACCCGGCGACGATCCGGAATTGGGTCGAGGCCGCCGAGCGCGAGCCCGATTCCGGGTCCGGCTCGGTCGGGAACGGTGATGATGCGGCGGCCGAGTTGCGGCGGTTGCGCGCCGAGAATGCCGAGCTGCGGCGCGCGAACGAGATCCTGAAGACTGCCTCCTTGGACTCAACCGGTCAGCGCAACAATGCGGGCGAGCGCTCCGAGCAGCGGACGAACACCTTCAACGGCTACCGCCACCGCGACTTCGACACCCGCGCGGGCACGATCGACGTGGCGATCCCGAAGCTGCGCAACGGCTCCTATTTCCCGACTGGCTCCTCGAACGTCGACGTCGTGCCGAGCGGGCTCTGACCACAGTGGTCGCCACCTGCTACCTGCTCGGCGTCTCCACCCGGCGGATGGAGAAACTCGTCGAGTCGTTGGGCATCACCAGATTGTCGAAGTCGCAGGTGTCGGTCATGGCCCAAGATCTCGACGCGCAGGTCGCCGAGTTCCGGTCCCGCCCACTCGACCAGGGCCCCTACACCTTCGTCGCCGCCGACGCCCTCGTGCTCAAAGTCCGCGAGGGCGGGCGGGTGGTCAACGTCCACGCCCTGCTCGCCACCGGAGTCAACACCGACGGACACCGGGAGATCCTCGGCCTGCAGGTCAGCTCCGCCGAGGACGGCGCCGGCTGGTTGGGGTTCTTCCGCGACCTGACCGCCCGCGGCCTGTCCGGGGTCCGGCTGGTCACCTCCGATGCCCACGCCGGGCTGGTCGCCGCGATCGGGGCGACGCTGCCCGGCGCGGCCTGGCAGCGCTGCCGCACCCACTACGCGGCGAACCTGATGGCCGCGACCCCGAAGGCGTCCTGGCCGTGGGTGCGGGCGCTGTTGCACTCGGTCTACGACCAGCCCGACGCCGCCTCGGTGCACGCCCGGTTCGACCGCGTCCCCGACGCGGTCGCCGACAAGCTCCCGAAGGTGTCCGAGCACCTCGACACCGCCCGGGCGGACGTCTTGGCGTTCACGAGCTTCCCGCGCGAGCTCTGGCGCCAGATCTGGTCGAACAACCCCTCCGAGCGGCTCAACCGCGAGATCCGCCGCCGCACCGACGTCGTCGGGATCTTTCCTGACCGCGAGTCGCTGATCCGGCTCGTCGGCGCTGTCCTGGCCGAGCAGCACGACGAATGGGCCGAAGGACGCCGCTACCTCGGCCTCGACGTCCTCGCCCGCTCCCGCGTCACCGCCGTCCCCGACAGCACGACCAGCACCGAGGAGGTGACCTCCACCGACACCATCCCGGCGCTCAGCACCCGACAGAACTAGAAGATCACGCGGAAGTCGTCACACACCACGCCAGCGGACTTGACCGTCGACTCCTTGACATTCATGTGTCAATGCCGTGAGCGCTCACGGGACAGCCGCGGGTCCGGACTCGCAGCTCCGACGCACTGGTCGGGCGGCGGTGGCTCTGATCCGGAGCTGTGGACGGGGAGCCCGCTCAACCGACGGCTCCGGTCGCTACCGTCGCCGCGGTCGAGTGGGTCCGTGTGACTTCCCTGCCCGACGCCTCCGATTCGTCTGGTCGGACATGTGAACGCGGGTGTCCACGTAGGCGGATGCTCGGCGCGCCCGCCGAGCGTGAAAGCGGGGAGTACTCTACGGATCGATCCTCGGAGAGCTTGCGCCCGCGCCCGGGGAGCGTGGCCGTCGGTCGACATCGACTCCCGGGCCGTCCGATCCCGCGGGTGGCAGGAGGAGAGTCCCATGAAGGCATGGCAGTTCACCGGTGTCGACGAGCCCCTGGAGCGGGTCGACCTCCCGGACCCCTCGGCGGGGGAGGGCGACCTGGTGATCGACGTCCGCGCCGCGGGCCTGTGCCACAGCGACGTCGGCTTCATGGACGGGACCATCACCTCGCTGCTCCCGCACCTGCCGATCGTGCTGGGGCACGAGGTCGCGGGTGTCGTGGCGGAAGTCGGCCCTGGCGTCGAGGGGTTCGCCGTGGGGGACCGCGTCGGCGTGCCCGCCGTCACCTACGGCCCGGGCACCGCGATGAACGGCGCCTTCGCCGAGAAGGTCCGGGTGCCCGCCGCGCTGGTGGTCCCGATCCCCGACGCCGTGTCGTTCGAGCAGGCCGCGCCCGCCACCGACGCCGGGCGCACCGCATACCGCGCCGTCCACACGGCCGGGAAGGTCAAGCCCGGCCAGGCGGTCGGGATCATCGGCTTCGGCGGGCTGGGATCGCTCGGCGTGCAGATCGCGATCGCCCACGGCGCCACCGTCTACGTCGCGGAGATCGACGAGGCGGCGTGCGCCGCCGCGCTCGAGATCGGCGCGTCGGGGGCGGCCGCCGACATCCGGGACTTCGAGGACCGCGACCTCGACGTCGTGATCGACTTCGCGGGGTACGGCACCACTACGGCGGCCGCGATCGACGCCGTCCGGCCGAACGGCCGGGTGGTCCAGATCGGCCTCGCCGTGGAGATGGCCACGATCTCGGCCCAGAAGATGGTGCTGAAGGACCTCACGTACGTGGGCGCCTCGAACGGTGAGCAGCACGAGTGCGTCGGCGCCCTCGACCTGCTCGCGGCCGGGAAGATCCGGGCGGACGTGCTGCCGATCTCGTTCGACGAGATCCCGGCGAGCCTGGAGAAGCTCAAGCGGGGCGGGGTGCGCGGCCGGTTCGTCGCGCTCTACCCCGAGAGCTGAGAGGTGGGGGCGGGCGAGTCCGCCCGCCCCCACCCGCTCAGTCCTCCAGCGCCTCGAGGTGCTGACCGCGTTGCCCGCGGGTGATGAGCAGCAGCCCGACCAGGCTGATCACGCCGCAGCCCAGCGTGTAGTACGCAGCCGAGAGCGGGTCACCGGTGGCGTCGGCGATCGCCGTGATCAGGTACGGTGCCGTGCCGCCGAAGATCGCGACGGTCAGGGCATAGGTCAGCGAGACACCCGCCGCCCGGTTGCGGGTGCGGAACCGCTCGGACAGGAAGGCAGGCATCGGGCCACCGACCACGCCGATGAGCACCCCCGCCACGAGCAAGGCGACGAGCCCGCCGCCGAAGCCGAGCGAGATCAGCATGTACATCGGGTAGGACAGCACCACGACGCCGATCGTCCCCGCGAGGAGCACCGGTCGCCTGTCGACCCTGTCCGACAGCGCACCGAACAGTGGCATCGACAGTCCGGCGACCAACCCGGTGACCAAGGCGAGCACCGAAGACTCCACGAAGCTCATCTGGTAGCTCTTCGAGAGGAAGGTCGGCATCCCGACCATGAACGTGTTGCCGACCGCGTTGTAGACGACCAGGACCGCCGCAGTCACGAGCAGGTAGCCGAACGGGCGGCGGGTGGCCGGGGCGGCGGCGGGCGCGCCCTCCGCCCGCTCCGCTGCGACCTCCTTGAAGTGCGGCGTCTCGTCGACCTTGAGCCGGATGTAGACGACGATCATGCCCATCGGCAGCGCCAGCAGGAAGGCGATCCGCCAGCCCCACGACGCGAGGTCCTCCGGCGACAGGCTCAGCGACAGGATGGTCGCGACGGCTCCACCGAGGACGTATCCCAGCGTGGTGCCGGTGAACGACCACGCCCCGTACGCGCCGCGCTTCTCGGGCGGCGCGGACTCGACCATGAGCGACACCGCGCCGCCCATCTCGCCGCCCGCGGAGATGCCTTGCAGGATCCGGCACAGCGTGAGCAGCACCGGGGCGAGGGCGCCGACCGCCGCGTGGGTCGGCAGCACGCCGATCGCGGCGGTGGCCAGCGCCATCATGCCGATGATGATCAGCAGTACCGGCCTGCGTCCCCAGCGGTCGGTCAGCGGGCCGAAGATCGCTGCCCCGAGCGGTCGCAGGAAGAACGCCAGGGCGAACACGAGGAAGGTCGAGAGCACGCTCGCCGTCGAGCTCTCCGACGGGAAGAAGAGCGGCGCGATGATCGTGGCCATGTAGGCGTAGATCGCGAACTCGTACCACTCCACGAGATTGCCCAGGGACCCGGCGAGGAGCGCGCGCCGGGATGCCTTCAGATCGATGACCTGGGTGCTCGCGTGAACCGTGCCGCTGGGCGTGCGCCCGACGTCGTCGACTGACACAACTCCTCCTGAGTCGCTGCGCCCGGACCCTCAGTGCCGGGCCTCGGCTCCCGTTCGCGCCATCGCTCGATCGGGTGTTGCGGACATCACGCTCGCACGGCATGGATCGCGCTGTCAACGTCGATGTAAACGAAAGTGCGGCGCTGATCTGCGGTTATCCGTGCACGACGACGCACCGGGCCCGCTCGGTCCCGGTCCGTCGTCGGCGATGCGCGAGAAGCTCAGCGGACGGTGTAATCGCTCAGGTCGAACGTCTTCGTCATCTGCCAGTACTCGGAGTTGAGGAACGGCATCACGAAGATGACCCGGCCCCGGGAGTTGCGGTAGTAGGTCTGCATCCCCGGGTGGCTCCACACCGTGCGCTCGTGCGTCCGGTCGACCAACTCGTTGTACTTCTCGGTCACGTCGGCGCGAGCGTCGAGGGCCCGGATCCCGTGGTCGAACTTCGCGGTGAGCAGTGCGCGGACGTAGCGCATCTGGACTTCCATGAAGTAGAGGAAGCTGCCGCTTCCCGGGAACGAGTTCGGGCCGCCCAGCATGAAGAAGTTGGGGAACCGGGGGACCGAGACGCCGAGGTAGGCCTTGGGGTTGTCGTCCTCCCACACCTCGCTCAGGTGGGCGCCCTCGTGGCCGCGGACGTCGACGCTCGCCAGGAAGCGCGCCGCCTGGAAGCCCGTGGCCCAGATGATCACGTCCGCGGGGATCTCCGTGCCCGACGCGGTCACCACGCCATCGGGTCGCACCTCGGCCACGGAGTCCGTGACGAGGTCGACGTCGTCACGCTTGAGGGTCGCGAACCAGCCGTTGTCGAGCAGGATCCGCTTGCCGAACGGCGGGTAGTCCGGCAGCGCCTTCTCGATCAGGTCCGGCCTGCCCTCGAGCTTCTCGGTGAGGTAGCGGGTGAAGAACTCCCGGTGCCCGTCGTTGCGGGCGTTGACCGAGCGCTCCGGGTGCTCCCACTCGGGGTCCATCCGCAGCGCCTCGATCACCTTGTCCCCGAACTGCCAGAACTGCCGGATCCAGTACCAGGCGAAGTAGAGCGAGCAGCCCTGGAGCAGCCTGCGCAGCTCGGGCGTGATGGGCTGCAGGAACTTGTCGAACGGCGCCACCCACTGGGGCGACCGCTGCACGATCGTCAGGTGCCCCACCCGTTCCGCGATGGCGGGGGAGATCTGCATCGAGCTCGCGCCGGTGCCGACGATCACCACTCGCTTGCCGTCGAGCTCGAGGTCGTCGGGCCACTCAGAGGAGTGGAACTGCGTCCCGTTGAAGGTGTCGAACCCGGGCAGGTTCGGCATCGTCGGGCGGTTCAGCGAGCCGACACCGGTCAGCACGACTTCCGCGGTGAGGGTCTCCTCGACCCCGCCCGAGCGCACGCGCAGGTCCCACTTGTTGCGCTCGCCGTCGTAGGTCGCGGAGAGCACCTCGGTGTTGTAGCGGACGCGCTGGTCGGCGCCGAGGTCCTTCAGCGTCTGCGCGAAATAGCGCTGGATGTCGTCGCGCAGCTCGAAGTGTCTGCCCCAGTCGTTGCGCGCGAACGAGAACGAGTACAGGTGGCTGGGGGTGTCCACACCCGCGCCGGGGTAGGTGTTGGTCCACCACACCCCGCCCGCGTCGGGCTGGCGCTCCAGGATCTCGTAGTCGAGCCCCATGTCCTCGAGCTGTTGTGCGGCGGCGACGCCCGCCACGCCCGCCCCGATCACCAGGATCTTGAAGCCCTCGGGGGCGTGGACGGGCGGCAGCGCCAGCTCCGGCTGGTCCGGGTCGATCCGGCGGGCCACCTCGGCGGCCAGCATCTCGCCCTGCACCGGGTCGACCGGCTCGCCCATGCAGACGCTCATCATCCGGGCGGTCAGCTCGGGGGAGGGGGCGGTGACCGCCGGACGCTCGCCCGCCTGCAGACGCAGGATCACCGGGACCGCGGCCTCCCGGATCTCGGTCTGGATGTCCTCGGGCAGACCACCGGAGTCGTGGTCGACCAGGCCCTTGCCCCGCGTCGGCAGGTACGGGGCGGCGAGCCAGCGCTCGTCGCCGCTGAACTGGAACAGGACCATGAGCAGGCTGGGCACGTTCGCGGTGGCGACGGCCTCGTGCACCTGCTCCTCGGTCATGCGCTCGGCCGCGGCGCCGGCGGGGCTCGGGCTGTCCATCGGGGTCCTCCTACGTGGTTCGGTGGTCACCAGGTGTCGATCCGACGCCGGGTCGGGGCGAGGCGCGGTGCGGTTCCGTCGGTCTGGGTGCGGGTGTCGAGCACACCGCTGACCCAGGAGCGTGTGTCGGCGGGGTCGATGACGTCGTCGAGCTCGAAGACCGACGCGGCGTTGACGGCGCTGCCCTGGGCGACGTAGTCGGCGAGCAACTCGTCGTAGCGAGCCCGGCGGCGTTCCGGGTCCTCGATGGCCTCCAGCTCGCGGCGGTAACCCAGGGTCACAGCGCCCTCGGGGCCCATGGCCCCGAACTCCGCGGTGGGCCAGCCGACGATCGCGTCGGGCACCCGGAAGCCGCCGCCCGCCATGGCCTGTCCGCCGAGCCCGTAGGCCTTGCGGACGACCACGGTGCAGAGCGGGACCGACAGGTTGGGGCCCGTCACGAACAGCCTGCCGAAGTGCCGCACCCCGCCCGCCCGCTCGGCGTCGGGGCCGACCAGGAAGCCGGGGGTGTCGCAGAGCGAGAGCACCGGCAGCCCGTGCGCGTCGCAGAGCTGCAGGAACCGGGCCGCCTTGTCGGCGGCGTCGGCGTCGAGCGCACCGCCGCCGACCGCGCCGTCGTTCGCGAGCAGGCCCACCGGGCGGCCCTCGATCCGGACCAGCGCGGTCACCACGGCGCCCCCGAAACCGCGGCGCAGCTCGAGCACGGAGCCGGTGTCGCACAACAGGTCCACGAGCGCGCGAACGTCGAACACGCGGTGCCGGTCCTCCGGCACGACGTGGCGCAGCAGCCGCTGGTCTGCGCACTCCCACTCGGCCGCAGGGTCCTGGAAGTAGGACAGGTAGCGGCGGGCGACGTCCGCGGCCTCGGCCTCGTCCGCCACAGCGACGTCCACGACGCCGTTGGCGACCTGCACGGCGAGCGGTCCGATCTCCTCGGGGGAGAACCGGCCCAGCCCGCCGCCCTCGATCATGGCGGGCCCGCCCATCCCGAGGTTCACGTCCTCGGTGGCGATGACCAGGTCACAGGCACCCGCGAGCGCGGCGTTGCCCGCGAAGCACCGCCCAGAGGCGATCGCGACGGTGGGGACGAGGCCGTTGAGCCTGCCCAACGCCACGAACGTGCCGAGGTCCATCCCCGTGGCCTTGGCCGCGTTGTCGACGTCCCCCGGTCGGCCGCCCCCGCCCTCGGCGAACACCACGACCGGCGTCCCGCGGCGGCCGGCGAGCTCGAACAGTCGCTCGGTCTTCTTGTGCACCTGCACACCCTGGGTGCCCGCCAGCACGGTGTAGTCGTGGGCGAGCACCGCGACCGGTCGGTCGTGCACCGTGCCGAAGCCCGCCACGAGCCCGTCGGCGGGGGTGTTGCGCTCGAGCTCCTCGACCGGCCGACGGGTCCGCTGGGCGGCGATCACGAGCGCGCCGTACTCCCGCAGGTCGGTCCCGGGATCGCACAGGGCGGCGACGTTCTCCCGGGCCGTGCGCTTGCCGAGCCTGCGCCGCTTCGCGACGGCGGCGGGTCGGCTCTCGTCCGTCCCCACCGCGTGCCGGCGCCGGACGTCGGCCAGGTCGGCACGGACGTGGGCGGGGTCCACCGCGACCGGCGCCTCGTCGTGGTCTTCCTCCGCGAGGGCTTCCAGCTCGGCGACGGTCTCGTCCTGACAGACCCGGTCCCCGACGGCGGGGTGCAGGGCGCGCACGATCCCGGCGACGGGTGCGGTGACCTCGTGCTCCATCTTCATCGCCTCGACGACGACGAGGGGGGTGCCGCGGCGTACCCGCGCACCGACCTGCGCGGGTAGCGCCACGACTGTTCCGGTGACCGCCGTCCGGACGGCGGTGCTCTCGGCGGTGCTGTTGGCGGGGTCCCCGGCGGCGCCGCTCTCGGGCGCCGCGAGCTCGTCCACCCAAGTGGTCACGACCTCGCCCTTGCGCAGCTCGGGGCGGGCGAGCAGGTCCCGCAGCCGCGGGAGGTCCGTCGGCACGCCCTCCAGGACGAGCTCCGCGAGCGCGGCGTCGAGACCGTCGACCGCGGCGGCCAGGTCGCCCCCGGGCTCGAGGACGACGACCTTGGCGAGCAGCGGGTCGTAGTCAGCCGCGACGGTCCGGCCCTGCTCGACGTGGGTCTCCACGCGCACCCCGGCGGGCACGGCGAACCGGCCGACGGGTCCGCTCGGCGGCCCGGTCAGGGTGATCCGCGCCTCGACGGAGATTCCGTGCGGCGTGGTCGGCAGCGCCAGCTCGGCGAGGGCGGCCCCCTCGGCCACGGCGAGCTGGGCGCCGACCAGGTCGAGGCCCAGGACCTCCTCGGTGACCGGATGCTCGACCTGCAGCCGCGGGTTGACCTCGAGGAACACGTACTCGTCGCGGTCCGCGTCGACCAGGAACTCCACGGTGGCCAGGCCGGTGAGGCCGACCTCGGTGCCGAGCCGGTGCGCGTCCGCGGCGAGGCACTCGCGCACCTCGGCGGGCACGGTCACGGCGGGCGCGATCTCGATCATCTTCTGGTGCCGCCGCTGCACGCTGCAGTCCCGGTCGCCGAGCACCGCGACCTCGTGCCCGTCGCCGAGCAGCTGGACCTCGACGTGCCGGGTGCGGGGGAGGAAGGCCTCCAGGTACACCCCCGCACGCGCGAACGCACGCTCGGCCTCGGACCGGCAGCGTGCCAGCGCACCGAGCAGCAGGTCGGGATCGGAGACGACGCGCATCCCGCGTCCGCCGCCGCCTGCCCGGGCCTTGACCATGACCGCACCGGCCGCGCGAAGGAACGTCAGGGCCTCGGCGTCGGTCGGGTCGTTGCGGGTGGCCCCCAGGACCGGAATCCCCAGCCGCTCGGCGAGCAGGCGGGCGGACGTCTTGTCCCCCAACAGCTCCAGGGTGTCGGGGGAGGGCCCGACGAACCCGACACCGCGCTCGGCGCAGAGCCACGCGAGGGCGGGGTCCTCGCTGAGGAACCCGTAGCCGGGGTGCAGCAGGTGGCAGCCGGTCCGCACGGCGGCGTCGACGACCTGTGCGGCGTCCAGGAACGGGGCGGAGCCGGTGCCGTCGAGCGCGACGGCCTCGTCCGCGGCGCGGACGTGCGCGGCGTCGGGCTCGTCGGCGGCGTGGACCGCCACCGCGCGCAGCCCGCGGGCGTGCGCGGCGCGGATGATCCGCAGCGCGATCTCGCCGCGGTGCGCCACCAGCACGCCGGTCATCCCAGCTCCCTGGCGATGACCCGGCCGCTGCCGGTGCGCGGGAAGGACTCGTGGACCTCGACGACGTCGGGGACGCCGCGCTTGCCGAGGTTCTCGACGCACCAGGCCCGGAAGGCGGCCTCGTCGTACCCCTGCCCGGGGATCACGTGCGCGACGACGAGTGCGTCGAGGGTGTCGTCCGCGCGCGCGGTGATCGCGACGTCGTCGACGAGCGGGCAGGACTGCATGTCCAGCTCCAGGGCGTAGGTGGAGAGGTTCTCCCCGCCGCGCCGGATGATGTGCATGCGCCGGCCGCGGAACTCGAAGCGGCCGTCCGGGTGGCGGACCATTACGTCGCCGGTGCGCAGCCACGCGCCGGTGTCGTCGCCGACGAGGGTCTCCGCGGTCGCGTCGGGGGCGTCGGCGTAGCCGAGCATCAGGCTCCGGCCGGGTATGCCGCGCACCCACAGCTCGCCGGGCTCGCCGTCGGCCGCGTCGGCGCCCGACTCGTCGACGAGCCGAACCCGCTCGACGCCCACGAACGGTCGCCCGATGGTGCGCCGGTCGTCGACCTCCCACGGGGCGCCGCCGAGCACTCCGGTGACGGACTCGGTCTGGCCGTAGATCTGCCGGGTGTCGATGCCGGGCAGCAGCCGGTCCCAGGCCTGCCGGTCGCTCTCGCTCAGGTTCATCCCGTACTGCACGAGTCGCAGGCCGCCGGGATCGACCGGGCCGCCGCGCTCGAGTGCCTTGTGCAGCGCCATCCGCATCGGCGGGGCCACCATCGAGCTGACCGTGGCGCCGGTCCAGCGGGCGGCGTCGAAGTAGGCCGAGGCGCTGAACCGGGGCACGATCGCGATCGAACCGCCGGTGACGAAGGCCGGTGCGCAGAGGTAGACCTGCCCGTTGGTGTGGAAGAACGGCGAGCACAGGTAGTGCCGGTCCGTGGTGAGGAACCCGGTGTTGCGGGCCAGCCGCTCAGCGCCCATCACGTAGTTGTGGTGGGTGAGCTGCACGAGCTTCGGCGCCCCCGAGGTGCCCGACGTCGGCAGCAGGCCCGCCACCAGGTCGGGGGTGGCGTCGGGAGCCTGGGCGGCCGAGCTCGCCAACCCGTCGATCGCACCGCGGGCGGCCTCCGCCCCGACCTCCGTCGGCACCACCAGCCGGGTCTGCAGGCCGGAGCGGGCGATCGCCGTCCGCATGCTCTCCGCCACGGCCGCGGAGGCCACGACCAGGACGGGCCGGGTGGCGGCGACGGCCCGCTCGAAGGCGAGCACGCCCGAGTCGGGGTCGACGACGTGGACGACCGCGCCGTTGGCGGGCACGGCCAGCCACAGTGCGACGGCCAGCGGCGAGTTCGGCAGCGCGAGCACGACCGTGCGCTGGTCGGCCGCTCCCGCGGCCGCCAGCCGCCTACGCAGCCCGTCGACGTCCTCGACCAATCGCGCCCACGTGGTGCGCTCCAAGCCCTCGGGGGAGGACGGGTGGGGGAGGGACACGAGCACGTCCTCGTCGCCCCGCCGCGCCGCCCAGTCCGTGGCCAGCGACCACAGCGTGCGGCGGGCGGCGACGTCCGTGTCACCGGTCATATCGGCCCCTCCCCTCGGATTCGTACGGTCAGACGCGCGGGATCGGGTTCAGCGCGTCGCCCTTGGCGTGGTAGTTCTCGGTGCCGACGTGCTTGAGCTCGCGCCGGGCGATCTTCCAGCCCTCGGGGGTGCGGACGAAGACATCGTGGTACTGGCCCATGACGATGCCGTCCGGGCGCTCGCGGTTGTAGCGGTGCCAGGCGTAGACCTGCGAGCGGACGGTGGCCGTGTCGTCGTCGGTGAACGCGATGACCACGTTGGACACGTGGTGGCTGGTGCCCGCGAAGAACCCGCCGATGCCGAACTTCTCGTGCTCAAGCGTGGCCAGGTAGGCCTCCGCCCCGTCGGCGCCGTGCTCGCCGCCGTAGGAGATGTGGCAGTCCGGGATGAACAGCGCGACCAGGGCCTTCGGCTCGTTGTGGTCGAGGTGGTGGGCGTAGTCGAACAGGACCTGGGTGATCTCGTCCTTGTCGGCCAACCGTTGGACGGTGGCCAGCAGGTTCTCGTTCGTGACCTTCATTCGGCACTCCGTTCCCGGTCCCGGGGGACCGTTCGGTGGATCAGTGGGTCTGGGAGTCGAGCAGCGCGCGAAGCCCGCGCTTGTTGATCTTGGTGGCCGACATCGGCCATTCGCCCGGTCCGAGGAAGTGGATCTCGCGGGGGATCTTGAAGCGGGCGATGCGCCCGCGGCAGAAGGCGATCAGGTCCTCCGCGGTCGCGGCCTGGCCCGCCTTGAGCTCGACGAACGCGACGGGCACCTCGTCGAGGCGCGGGTCGGGGACGCCGATGACCTCGGCCCACTCGACGGCGGGGTGGCGGGCGAGGAAGGACTCGATCTCGACTGCGGCCACGTTCTCCCCGCCGACCTTGAGCATGTCCTTGAGCCGACCGTGGAAGGCGACGTGTCCCTCGGGGGTCCAGCTGTAGAGGTCTCCGGTGTGCAGCCAGCCCTGCCCGTCGAGGGTCTCGGCCGTCTTCTCGGGGTCCTTGTAGTACCCCTCCATGACGTTGTAGCCGCGAACCAGGATCTCCCCGGGCACCCCGGAGTCGGCCAGGTCCTCGCCGGTGAACATGTCGATGATCCGGATCTCGATGCCGGGGCACGCCGCGCCCTGGGCGGTCGCCCGCAGCTCCTGCGAGTCGTCCGGACCGCTGATCGCGTAGATGCCCGCGGTCTCGGTCATCCCGCAGGCGGCGACGAGCTCGCAGCCCGGGAACGCGGCCTGGACCCGCTCGAGCAGCACGCTCGGCCCGATGAGGAACAGCGAGCGCAGGGCGGGCAGCGCGGCGGGGTCGAAGTCCGGGTGGTCGAGCACGGGCTGCATGACCGCCGGGAACCAGGGGAACGCCACGGTCACGCCCTCGCGGGTGAGCAGGTCCAGGGCGCGGCCGGGGTCGAAGTGCGAGTCGGACAGGAAGGTGCCCGCGGTGCCGACCGAGCCGAGGAACGGCCCGAGGGTGGCGACGTGGAACAGCGGCCCCGCCGACCAGCTGACATCGGCGTCGCCGGTGCCGAGCCGGTAGCGGGCGCGCTCCACCGGGCCGCGGGTCATGGCCTCGTGGGAGAGCATGCAGCCCTTGGGGTTCGCCGTGGTCCCCGAGGTGAAGAGGATGACTCCGGTGTCGCGGACCCGCACCCGCGCCGCGAGCGCGTCGACGGCCGCGGGCGGGGTGGCGGCCGCGATCTCGTCGAACCGGGAGCGCGGCAGGAAGCCGGGGGCCTGTTCCCCGGAGAGCAGGACGGCGGCGCGCAGGGCCGGGGCGGAGTCGAGCGCGAGCCCGGCGGCGTCCGGCGCGTCGGCCAGGCCCGGCAGGCCGCCGCGCAGGAGCTCGGCGAAGTCGGTGTACTGCCCCGGGGCGGCCGTCGTGAGGACCGCGGCGAGGTCGCCGTGGGACACGATGTAGCCGAGCTCGTCCGCCCGGTGCCGGGCGTTGAGCGGAACGATGACCCCGCCGATCAGCGAGATGCCGAACAGGGCCTCGACGAACTCGACGCCGTTCGTGGCGAGCAGGCCGACGTGGTCCCCGCGGCCGAGGCCCAGCCCGACAAGGCCCCGGGCCATCGTGCGTGCCCGGTCCAGCAGCTCGGCGTAGGTGACCCGACGGTCCGGGAACACGATGGCGGCGCGGTCCGGGGCGGCGGCCGCCGCGCGGACTAGCAGCCCCCCGATCGTGGTGACCTCCGGCCAGCCGGGTGACGTGCCGCGGGCCGGACCGGCCGACGGCGACATCGGTTCCTCCAACTGGGACATGTCCCACCCTTCTCCGCGGCGACGAGGAGTCCTTGTGACTGCCACTCGACGATATCTACACCAACGTAAATGCACAACCATCGATGCGGCCAGGGGTTCGCGGACGACCCTAGCTGTTGGTGGCGGCGGAACCGGGGACCGGTTGACGTTTTACATTATCGTAGATACCGTCGTGGCCACGGTCACGTGGACCACGCGCCCCGTGCCGTTCGACACCGCACAGCCGACGATCCTCGAGTTCACAGGAGAACCCACAGACCATGAAGGCTGGAATCTTTCACGTCCCGTACCTGCAGCCGAAGCGTTCGCCGCGGCAGGTCTTCGACTACTCGGTCGAGATCGCCCGTGAGGCGGACCAGGCCGGCTTCGCCGATTTCATGATCGGTGAGCACGCCACCCAGGCCTGGGAGAGTGTCCCGAACCCGGAGATCGTGATCGGGGCGTGTGCTCGGGAGACCGAGCAGTTGCGGTTCGCGCCGATGGCGCATCTGTTGGGTCTGCACAATCCGGGGTCGCTGGCGATCCAGGTGGGGTGGCTCTCGCAGGTGTTGGAGGGCCGGTACTTCCTGGGGGTCGGTCCGGGGGCGTACCCGCGCGACGCGATCCTGCGCGGCCAGCCTGAGGACCTGTCCGAGGCCCGCCCGCGGCGCGACGAGGCGTTGAAGATCATGCAGCAGGTCTGGGAGCGCAAGCCCTTCCACTTCGAAGGCGAGTACTTCACGGGTGGCTTCCCCGAGGAGGCATCGGACTCCGACGATCCGGGCTCCGAGTACCACATGATGCCGGACTTTTCGCCGTGGCAGGGGGCGGAGAACCTCGAGATCGCCATGACGGCGCTGTCGTTCAACTCTCAGTCGATGAAGTACGCCGGCACGCAGGACTTCTCGCCGATCTCCTTCTTCGGCGGCCTGGCGGGCGGCAAGTCACACTGGAAGATGTTCGAGGAGGGGCAGGTCGAGTCCGGGTTCGCACCGGACCGGCAGCGGTTCCGGATCTGCCGTGACATCGTGGTGGCGGATACCGACGCCGAGGCCAAGCGGATCGCGCTCGAGGGCGGTCTCGGCGAGTGCTGGGAGAAGTACCTCGTGCCCGTGTACAAGGAGTTCAAGATCCTGCAGGGCTACATCGACGACTCCGGAACCGGCATCGACATGTCCTCGCTGGACATGGACTGGATTGCCGAGCACGTGTGGATCTGCGGTTCGCCGGAGACGGTGACCCGCAAGCTGCAGGCCATGAACGAGGCGGTCGGCGGGTTCGGCCAGATCGTGATGAACACCCACGACTACATCGACGACCCCAAGCCGTGGGTCGAGTCGATGCACCGGCTGACTTCCGAGGTCATCCCGAACATCACCGACGTCGCCGCCTGACCGGTCGCCCGGCTCGACCACGAGACGCCGCCATCGCCTCTCGGGCATGGCGGCGTCCGGCGTGTGCGGGGGAGCGATCCGCGCCATTGCCGGCGCGGTATCCGTGAATCGAGAATAGTGCGCCGATTTCGCGGCGACCGTGTCCCGGGGGACGCGTCCATTCACCCGAATTGCGGTGTAGTATACGCACATGGCCCCCTCTTCCCGCCGTCCTTCGGCGTCCAGCGGCAGTGGTCTCGCGCAGCGCCGCCGCAGCGCGCAGGTGGAGGGCGGGGCGGCGTACCAGGCCAAGCGCAGCGAGCTCCTCCAGATCGCCGGGGACGTGTTCAAGCAGAAGGGCTACGAGGCCGCGACCCTGAACGACGTGGCCGAGCGCTTCGGCACCGATCGCGCCGCGATCTATTACTACTTCGCGGGCAAGGACGAGCTGTTCCAGGAGGTCTTCCAAGCCACGGCTAAGAAGGTCCTGGACGAGAACCTCGCCGAGGCGATCCGGATCGCCGCGCTGGAGACCACCGCGCAGGAGCGGCTGCGCATGCTGATCGAGCTGCAGATCAACTCGTACGAGGCGAACTACCCGTACGTGTACGTCTACATCCAGGAGGACATGGGCAAGGTGTCCTTCCAGGCGACCCCGTGGGCCAAGGAGATGGTGCGCAAGACGCGCCGTTTCGAGGGCCTGGTGACCGAGGTCATCACCTCAGGGATAAAGGCTGGGGAATTGCGGGAGGACCTTTCCGTGCCGCTCGTCGTGAAGACCCTCTTCGGAATGGTGAACTGGACACACCGGTGGTTCAAGCCGGGGGACCGGAAATACACCGCCCAACAGACGGTGGACACCTTTTCGGCCATCTTCTTCGAGGGCCTGCGCAAGCAGGCCTGAGCCCGGAGGGGCCGGATCGGGCCCTGCCGATCCGGCCGCCGGGGGACTATCTGGCGGTGAAGCCGGCGTCGACAGGCAAGGTCACGCCGGTGACGTAGCGGCCGTCGTCGCTGACCAGGTAGAGGATCGCGTTGCTGATGTCGACCGGGTCCGTGAGGCCGACCGGCATGAGGTTGGCGGCCATCTGGCCGGCCTGCGGGTTCTCCGCGAGATAGCGTCCGATCACGTCGTTCTCGACCATCGGCGTCGCGACGCCGGTCGGGTGCACGGTGTTGACCCGGATCCCGTGCGGGGAGAGCCAGTTCGCGAAGCTGCGCATCAGCCCGACCACGCCGTGCTTGGCGGCCGCATAGCCCTGCACACCCGCGGACCCGTCGGCGCCGCGACCGGTGAGGCCCTGGGTCGAGCTGGTGAGGACGATTGCGCCGCCCTGACCCCGGTCGACCATGTCCTGCGCGGCGACGTGCACGGTGTTCCACACACCGATCAGGTTGACCCCGATCACGTCGTGGAAGGCCTGGACGGGATCGGGCTCGCGGCTGCCGAGCTGGCAGATGCCCGCGTTGCCCAGCACGATGTCGACCGGCCCGAGCTCGGCGACCCCGGCCGAGTAGGCACCCTTCAGCCCGGCGAGGTCGGTGACGTCGGCCTTTACTGCGTGGATTCGTCGGTCCAGGCCTTCGACCTGCTTGACGGTCTCGTCCAAGTCGGACTGTGTGGACATCGGGTAGTCCACCGTGGCCACGTCTGCGAGGGAGTCGACGGCGATGATGTCCGCGCCCTCCTGTGCGAGGCGGATCGCGTGGCTGCGGCCCTGACCGCGGGCGGCGCCGGTGATGAACGCGACCTTGCCTTCGAGCTTTCCCATCTTCTCGTCTCCTTCGGCGAGTCGGGTTGTAGGTCCGAGACCTATCGTACAGTGAAACGGGGAGTGTAGTACGTTTTGTTGCCGGCTACGGTGGGGTCATGAGCGCAAGCCCCGCCCGTCCGCGGAAGGACCAGATCCGCAACCGCAAGGCGCTCATCGCCGCCGGCAAGGAGGTCTTCGCGGAGCGGGGTATCGACGCGCCGATGGACCTTGTGGCGCGGCGCGCGAACCTGAGCAACGCCTCGCTTTACCGGCACTTCCCGCGCCGGGAGGACCTGATCGCCGAGGTGCTCCTGACCAACCTGGGACGTGCGGAAGTCGCGCTGGCGGAGGGACTGGCCCACGAGGACGGGTGGGCCGGTTTCGTGCACTACCTCGGCTGGCTGTTCGCCGAGCAGATCGACAACCCCGCCTACCTCGGCGCGCTGCGGGCGATCCCCGCCGGGCGCAGCGCCGAGGTGGACCGGCTGCGCGACAAGCTGCTGACGGAGCTCGAGGACCTCATCGCGCGGGCCAAGGACCAGGGCGCGCTGCGGCGCGACCGCTGGCTCGAGGACGTCTTCCTCTACCTGTCGCTGAACGAACAGCTCGCCCATGCGCACACCGACCCGCACAGCGCGTCCCGGCGCCTGCTGGAGCTGGCACTCTCCTCCCTGCGCCTGGGCGACGACGGCACGTCCACGCAGGACGTTCCCGAGCCCCCGTCCGTGCTGGCTCTGCGTCGCACGGTCGGGCACGAGGTGGCGGGCCTGCCCCTTGCGGAGACCGCCGAGGAGTAGCGCCGGCATCAGGATCGCGGCCTCATGGTCGGGCCGTCACTCCTGGACCGCGGCCTCGACGCCGGGGTGCGACGGCGCGGCCGCGGCGATGTCCAGGGCATGGCGGATCGCGACCCGACCCACGCCCAGCCGCAGGGCGTTGGCCAGGTGCATCCGCATCCCCGGCAGGTAGCGGTGGGTCGGGGTCGCGTCGGCGGCCAACGACATGAGCTCCTTGACCCGGCCGCGGACCGCACCCGTCCGCCACGGCACCGCGCAGTAGTCGAAGAACGCCTCGTAGGCCTCGGGCGACTGGCGCAGCAGCGCGTCGAGGAAGCCGGGGACCTCGCGATCGAAGTCCGCCCAGTACGGGTCGTCGCCCACGCGCTGCGCGCGCAGGGCGAGCCGCTGCTCGTCGAGCGGGGCCTCCGCCGCGGGCTCGCCGCGCTCGCGCAGCGCGGCGACGACCCGCCGGGAGCCCTCCATGAGGGTGTGCACGCCTAGCCCGGAGACCACGACGAGGGTCTCGTGGACCTCCGCGGCGGTGGCGCCCGCGTCGAGCGCGCCGCGGACCTCGCGGTCGATGCCGTCGGGGTCGAGGGTGGTGACCGAGGCGTTGACGGCGAGCCGGATCAGCGCGACGGAGACCTCGTCGAGGTCGGTGCCCTCCGGGGCGTCGGCGAGCAGGGCCTCCGCCTCCTCGCGCAGGCGCGCGAGGGAGACCAGCGTGGGCGTGCGTCTGGTCTGGTCGTGCTGGGTCCGTTCGTGCTGGGTGGTCATGAGGTCGGCAGCTCCGTACCGAGTGCGGCCAGGCGGGCGCGCAGCTCGTTCTTGTTGATCTTGGTGGCGGACCGCGGCCAGTCGCTCGACGCCACGAAGTGCACCGACCGCGGGATCTTGAAGCGGGCGATCTCGCCCGTGCAGAAGTCGATGATCTCGCTCTCGGTGACCAGGTGACCGGCCTTGACCTCGACGAATGCCACCGGCACCTCGTCGAGGCGGGGATCGGGACGCCCGACGACCTCGACCCACTCGACGGCGGGATGGCGGGCCACGAACGCCTCGATCTCGATCGCGGCGACGTTCTCGCCGCCGACCTTGAGCATGTCCTTGAGTCTGCCGTGGAACACGACCTGGCCCTCAGGGGTGAAGCTGTAGAGGTCCCCGGTGTGCAGCCAGCGATCGTCGTCGAGGCTCGCGGCGGTCTTCTCGGGGTCCTTGTAGTAGCCCTCCATCACGGCGTAGCCGCGGACGAGGATCTCGCCGACGACGCCGGGCTCGGCGTCCGCGCCCGTCTCCACGTCGACGATCCGGATCTCGATGCCGGGGCACGCCTTGCCCTGGGCGGAGGCGCGCAGCTCGGCGGAGTCGTCCGGGTCGCTCAGCGCGTAGATGCCGGCGGTCTCGGTCATCCCGCAGGCGGCGACGAGCTCGCAGTCCGGCAGGGCCGCCTGAACGCGCTCGAGCAGCACCCCGGGTCCGATGAGGAACATCGAACGCAGGGCGTCGAGCCGGGACGGGTCGAAGGCCGGCTCGTCGAGCAGCGGCTGCATCGTGGCCGGGAACCAGGGGAAGGCCACGGTGGCGCGCTCGTCGGCGAGCAGCGCCAGCGCGCGCGTGGGTTCGAAGTGGACGTCGGTCAGGAACGTCCCGCCCGCGCCGACCGACCCGAGGAACGGGGCGAGCGCCGCGATGTGGAACAACGGGCCCGCGGCCCAGGTCACGTCGGCCTCGCCGGTGCCGAGCCGGTAGCGGGCGCGCTCCACCGGGCCGCGGGTCATCGCCTCGTGGGAGAGCATGCAGCCCTTGGGGTTCGCCGTGGTGCCCGAGGTGTAGAGCATGGCGGCCACGTCGCGGACGCGGACCCGGGAGCGGAGCGTGTCGATCGCGGCGTCCGGCTCGGCCGCGGCCAGCTCGTCGAACCGCGCGCGGTCGAGGCACCCGGGTCGGTCGGCGCCGGAGAGCAGGACGACGGAGAGCAGGGCGGGCGCCTCGGCGAGCTCCAGGCGGCCCGGGTCCGGGGCCGCGCCGAGCGAGGGGAGCCCCGCCCGGAGGATCTCGGTGAAGTCCACGTACTCGTCCGGGCGCGCCGTGGTCAGCACCGCCCGAAGATCGGCGTGCTCGACGATGTAGCCGAGCTCGGAGGCCCGGTGACGCGCGTTGAGCGGGACCACGACGGCGCCCAGCAGGCTGATCCCGAAGAATCCCTCGACGTACTCGACCGAGTTCGAGGCGAGCAGGCCCACCCGCTCACCCGGCCGGACCCCGAGTGCCAGCAGGCCCCGGGCCACCGTCCGTGCTCGCCTGTGGAGCTCCGCGAAGGTGTACCGCTCGCCGGGCAGGACCAGCGCCGCGCGCTGCGGGTGACGGCGGGCCGACCGCACGAGCAGGTCGCCGATGGTCGACACCTCGATCCAGTCGGCGCCGCGCTCGATGCGTCCGGTGCGCTCCGTGGCGGGGCCTGCCTGGCCTGCGGTCATGGGTTCCTCCTGACACGACACCGGGTCATGGTGGGCCGCGGGGCGGCGGGGTGTGGGCGCCCGCCGCCCCGCGGACGGATCAGCTGCGCGGCAGGTCCGCGGGCGCCGGGTCGGCCCCGGGCCAGCGGGCGCGGTTCTGCGCGGTCAGCGAGGTGCCGACCTCGTCCCACGGCCCGACGTGGATGATCGCCATCTCGCGGCTGGCGAACGCCCAGCCCTCGCCGGTGCGCACGTAGGTGTCGTAGTAGCGCACCGCGCCGTAGACCGTGGTCCCGCCGCGGGCCAGCTCCAGGTGCGCGCCCACGACGCCGCTCGCGTGGTCCGCGTCGGTGAAGGTGATCAGCGTGGTGTTCTGCGTGTGGACGGTGACGCCCATGTTCTGCCGGTCGGTCTGGATGAACTTGACCACCGACTCGCGGTCCGACCCGCCGGGGAAGGCGCCCGCGGAGAACGACCCGTTCTCGGCGAACGTGGCGCCCAGGGTGTCCCAGTCGTCGTCGTCGGCGGCGAGGAAGTAGCGGAGGACGAGGTCCTCGATCTCGGCCCGGTCCTCGAGCCGGCGGATCCGTGCTTCCAGGTCTGACATGTCTGCTCCTCGTCGAGAGAAATGCTCGGATCGTGCAGGTGCGGTCAGCGTCCGGTCCAGACCGGCTTGCGCTTCTCGGCGAACGCCGCGAGGCCCTCGAGCTGGTCCTTGGTGCCCGCGTACGCCTCGATGGACTCGTACTTCGTGCCCAGCGCCTGCTCCAGGGTCATCCCGAGGCCGCGCAGGGTGGCCTCCTTGGCTGCCTGGACGGCGAGCGGGGCCGCCGCCTGGATCTTGGTGGCCCACCGGTCCGCGGCGGCACCGAGGTCCGCGACCGGCACGACCTCGTTGACCAGCCCGTACTGCTCGGCCTTCGCGGCCGGAAGACGGTCGCCGGTCAGGATCAGGCCCATCGCGACGTGGTGGGGGAGCCTGCGCACGGCGCGGTGCAGGATCCCGGACTCGCCGATGATCCCGGCCTTGACCTCGGGGATGAAGAACTGGGCGTCGTCCGCCGCGACGATGATGTCGGCGGCCATGACCAGCTCGAACCCACCGCCGATGACGTAGCCGTGGACGGCCGCGATCAGGGGCTTCTTCAGCGTGACCAGGGGCCCGCCGACGCCGGTCAGACCACCGCCGAGCGCCATCCGGCCGTCCCGGTCGGTGCCGCCGGAGACGTCCGCGCCCGCGCAGAACGCCTTGCCCGGCGTGGCGTCGAGGACGGCGACCCAGATGTCGGGGTCGGCGTCGATGTCGGTCCAGGCGGCCAGCAGCGCGTCGTCCATCGCGGGGTTGATCGCGTTGAGGGCCTTGGGATTGTCGAGCGTGACCCGCGCGACGTGGCCGTCCTTGCGGTACTCGATTCCGGAACTCACGGGGTGTCCTCTCCTGCGGGCTTCTTGAACTCGGCGATGGCGGCCTTGAGGCCGACCTCGCCGATCCACTCGCGTAGTTGCAGCACCGACGGTGACAGGTGCAGCAGGGCGTCCATCTCGGGGACCTGGGCGGCGGCCGTCCGCACGCCCATCGCGTCCATTGTGCGGTTGACCGCCAGCTTCTTGATGCGCAGCACGTCCGACGGGATGCGGGCCATCCGCTCAGCCATCTCCTCGACCGTGCGGACGACGTCCTCGGCGGGGACAGCGTGGTTCGCCCAGCCCCACTCGACGGCGGTGCGCCCGTCGATCGCGTTGCCGGGCAGGAACGCCAGCTCCTTCGCCCGCTTCGGCCCGACGAGCGGGGCCCAGAGCGGCGCGATGTAGCCGCCGCCGAGCGGCAGGGCGGGCTCGCCGATCGTGGCGTCCTCGGCGACGATCGTCAGGTCGGCGAAGACGCACATCTGGGTGGCACCGGCGATGCAGTAACCGTGCACCGCCGCGATCACCGGCTTGGGGTGGTCCCAGATCGCGAGGTAGCGGTTCACGTTGCGCGCCAACCGTTCCCGGTCGGCCACCGGGTCGGCCGCCTTGGGCGTGCCGACCTGCTCGATGTCGTAGCCCGCGCAGAACCCCTTGCCCTCGCCGCGGATCCCGACGACCGGGCCGCCGGTGTCGGCCAGGCGCGCGAGGGCGTCGGAGAACTCGTCGAGCATGGCGTTGGACAGGGCGTTCGCCCGGTCCGGGCGGTTGAGCACGATCCAGCTGACCGCGCCGCGGTGCTCGACCCGGATGTCCCGGTACTCGGGGAGCTCGGTCATGCGCGCCCGATCGGGATCTGCTTCTTGACGTGGAAGTCGACGACGCCCGAGGCGCGCAGCTCGCGGCGGGCGAAACGCCACGCGCCGTCCACCTTCACCAGCTCGTCGTGGTACTGCCCGAAGAAGTGCCCGTCCGGGCGGTCCTTGGTGTACTTGTGCCACGCGTAGAGCACCGAGCGCACGGTCGCCGTCTCCAGGTCCGCCCCGAAGTCCACCGCGATGTTCGAGACGTGGTGGCTGGTCGCGGCGAAGAAGCTGCCGATGCCCGAGAGCGTCTCCCGGTAGGCGGCGCGACCCTCGGCCCCGAAGTCCGGCCCGTACGCGACGTAGCAGTCCTCGGTGAAGAGCTCCGCGATCTCGTCCGGGTGGTTCATGTCCAGGTGGAACGCGTAGTCGAAGAGCAGCCGGTGCACCTTCTGCGTCTCGATGAGCTCCGCGACGGACGTGTCCGTCGGCTGCTGTGTCGTGGTCACGACGGGATCCCTCCATTCGACCCGGGAGGGGGCCGGTGCGCGGTCCACTGCCCGCCCTCGACGGACGGGGTTCCGATCACCGTTCCGACCGTCATGGCCGCCACCTCCCTGGGAGCAGTCTCGCCGCAGACTATCCACGCGCGTGTAAACGGTCAACGCTCGCAGCGGACTCGATCTCGGGCCTATGAAGTCGGGTTCACCGTGGTGGGCGGCCTGCGTGGGCTGCGGTTGACAGTTTATGCGAGTGTAGATACTTTCGTGGCACCGCTCACACAGACGTCAGCTCGGAGCCAGCTCAACATCGGCGTCGACCGGGCCCGGCCCGTCCGGGCGGCACGCACGAACCTCGAAGGAGAGGGGTCGCATGATCGAGCTCGAACCCGTCGCTGGGGATCCGCTTCAGCTGCGTCGCGCGTACGGCTGCTTCCCCAGCGGCGTCACCGCCGTCTGCGCGCTCGACGCGGCGGGTGTGCCGGTGGGCATCGCCGCCAGCTCCTTCACCTCGGTGTCGGTGGACCCGGCTCTGGTGTCGGTCTGCGTCCAGCAATCCTCCACCACCTGGCCCCGCCTGCGCGAGCTGCCCCGCCTCGGGGTCAGCGTGCTGGGGGAGGAGCAGAACGCGGCGGCCCAGCGCCTCGCGAGCAAGCAGGGCGACCGGTTCGCCGAGCTGGACTGGGACGCGACGGACGACGGCGGGGTCCTCGTCGGCGGCGCCGTCGCGTGGCTGGACTGCTCGATCCACGCCGAGGTGCCCGCGGGGGACCACATGATCGTCCTGCTCGCCATCCACGCCCTGCGCGCCGAGCCGGACCGGGCGCCGCTCGTGTTCCACGGCAGCCGGTTCCGTCAGCTGGCGGCGATCTGATGGACCCGAACCCGAGGAACACCGTCGACGTCGCCCTCACCCAGATCGCGGCGGGCCGACCGGTCGTCGTCGTGGACGACGAGGACCGGGAGAACGAGGGCGACCTCATCGTCGCCGCCGAGCTGGTGGACGCCGCGACCATGGCGTTCGTGGTGCGGCACACGAGCGGCTTCGTGTGCGTCGCGCTCCCGGAGGCCGAGTGCGGCCGCCTCGGGCTCCCACCGATGCACCACACCAACGCCGACGGGTTCGGCACCGCCTACCGGGTCACCGTCGACGCCACGGAGGTGGTCTCCACGGGGATCTCCGCCCGCGACCGTGCCCACACCTCGCGCCTGCTCGCCGGCGCCGCGACCGAGCCGGGCGACCTGACCAGGCCCGGGCATGTCGTGCCGCTGGCCGCGCGCGCCGGGGGAGTGCTGGAGCGCGGCGGCCACACCGAGGCGGCGGTCGACCTGACCCGACTGGCGGGCCTGCGCCCCGCGGGTGTGCTGTGCGAGATCGTGAGCGTCCGCGAGCCGGGCCGGATGGCGCGGCGGGACGAGCTCGTCGAGTTCGCCGTGGAGCACGACCTCGCGATGATCACGATCGCGGACCTGGCCGAGTTCCGCCGGGCGCGGGAAGGCGGCGTCGAGCGCGTCGTCGCCACTCGGGTGCCCGTCGGCGCGGGGGCCCTGCAGACCGTGGGCTTCCGCGGTGTGCCGGACGGCGCCGAGCACGTGGCGTTCCTCGGCGGAGAGCTCGGCGACGGGCACGACGTGCCCGTCCACGTGCACGTCGAGTGCCTGCTCGGAGACGTCTTCGGCTCGCGACACTGCGGCTGCGCGCGGCGGCTCGACGCGGCGATGCGGGACGCCATCTCCGGCGGTGGGGTGGTCGTCTACCTGCGCCCGGGGCGGCCGGGTCTGTCCTCGCTGCGGACGCTGCAGGAGCGGGAGGCGGGCGTCGGGCGGCTCGACCGCGACACCGCGTGCGCCCCGCTCGACCAGGCCGGGCTCCGCACGGCGACCGCGATCCTCGACGACCTCGGTGTCCACTCGCTGCGCCACCTGCACAACCCGCCGTCGGTGCGCGCCGCGCTCGAGGCCACGGCCCCCCTCCGGCCGGTCCGGGCGGGCCGCTCCGGCGAGGTCGCCTGACCACGGCCCCGACGGCCTTCTACCACGAGGGAGACCCCCACGGTGAAGTTCCACCTGATGCAGACCGGCGTGATCGGGCGCCGCTACGAGCTCGAGGCGGGCATGGCGGGCCAGCGGCCCGAGCTCTACCAGCGCTTCCTCGAGGAGATGAAGGGCTACGTCCAGCTCGCGGACGAGCTCGGCTACGAGTCCTACTGCAGTCCCGAGCACCACCTGCAGGTCGAGGGCTTCGAGATCACCAACCACCCGGGGATGCTCGGCCTCTTCGTCGGGTCGCACGCGAAGCGGCTCAAGGCCGGAATCCTCGGCTACGTCCTGCCGACCCACAACCCGGTCCGGGTGGCCGAGGAGATCGCGACGCTGGACCACATGCTGCAGGGCAGGCTGATCGTCGGGTTCACCCGCGGCTACCACGCCCGCTGGGTGGACGCCTACGCCGCCGTCCGCGGGGTGGGCGCCACGAACGTGGCGCACGCCAAGGCGCGCAACGACCAGGACGCGATCAACCGGGAGATCTTCGAGGAGTCCGTCCAGGTCGTGAAGAAGGCCTGGGAGAACTCGATGTTCTCGCACAAGGGGAAGTACTGGGAGTACCCGCCGGAGGGCGGGTCCGCCGGACACCCCGGCTACGCCGAGTTCGGCGCGGGCCAGGACGAGAACGGGATCGTCCGCGAGATCGGCATCGCGCCCCGGCCGTACACCCGCCCGCACCCGAAGCTCTACGGCGCCTTCGCCTACTCGATGCGCACGGTCGACATGTGGGCGCGCGAGGGCGGCAAGCAGGTCGTGTTCGCCAACGACCTCGACTTCTGCGAGGCGCTGTGGAACCGCTACACCGAGACGGCGCGCAAGGCCGGTCGGGACGTCAAGCGCGAGGACGTCGGCGCGTGGGGCGGGTTCCTGATCCTCACCGACAGCAAGGAGGAGGCGCAGGCGCTCGAGGCGGAGCACCGCTGGTTCTGGGACAAGTGGTTCATCCCGCACGGCCAGCAGTTCCCCAACGTCCTGATCGGCACGCCGGACGACATCTCCCGGCAGATCGAGCAGGCCCACGACCGGCTCGGGTTCGACGAGTGCTTCCTGATGTTCGGCCAGGGGCACTTGGAGCCGGAGCGGCAGAACGCCGAGCTGGTCCGCTTCGCCGAGGAGGTCGCCCCCCGGTTCGCGACGAAGGACGCCGCGGGCGCCTTCGTCTGAGTCCCCCGCCCCCGCAGGAGAGGCAACGATGCCCAGCACTGAGGACACGAAAGCCGCCGTCACCCGGTTCCTCGAGATCTTCTCCGAGGGGAACCCCGAGAAGACCCTCGCCGCCCTCACCGACGACGTCACATGGTGGGTCTCGGGGAAGCTGGAGGGCATGTCCGGCTCCTACGACAAGGAGTCGTTCGGAAAGCTGATCGGCGGTGTGGCGGACGTCTACACGGCACCGCTGCGCATCACCCCGCGTTCGATGGTGGCCGAGGGCGACTCGGTGGCCGTCGAGGCCGACTCGTACGCGGAGCTCAAGGACGGCAGGGTGTACGACCCGCGCTGTCACTTCCTGTTCCGCGTGGCGCCCGACGGGCGCATCGCCGAGGTGCACGAGTACCTCGACACGCAGCACGCCAAGGACACCTTCTTCTGACGAGCCCGACCCACTCGACCTTCTACCAAGCCTGACCCACTCGACGAGGAGAGACAGGACACGATGGAATCCGGACTCATCCACATTCCGTACATGCGCCCGGAGCGCAGCTCGCGCGACACCTTCGACTGGGCCCTCGCCAATGCCCGGGAGGCCGACAAGGCGGGCTTCACCGAGTTCATGGTCGCCGAGCACGCGACCCAGAAGTGGGAGTGCATCCCCACCCCCGAGCTCGTGATCGCCGCCGCCGCGGTCCAGACCGAGCGGATCAAGTTCGCGCCGATGGCGCACCTGCTCCCGCACCACCACCCCGCCGACCTCGCGATCCAGGTCGGGTGGCTGTCGCAGATCCTCGAGGGCCGCTACTTCCTCGGGGTCGGGGCGGGCGCCTACCCGCAGGCCTCGTACCTGCACGGCATCACCGACCTGCAGAACAACCCGAAGCGGGTCCGCGAGTCGCTCGAGATCATGGAGAGGATCTGGAAGCGCGAGCCCTTCTTCCACAAGGGCGAGTACTGGTCCGCGGGATACCCGGAGGAGGTCGACGACGGCGAGGGCCACGACGACCACAAGCTCGCCGACTACAGCCCGTGGGGCGGCAAGCTCGACATCGCCGTCACCGGTCTGTCGGTGAACTCGCCGTCGATCCGGTTCGCCGGTGAGCGCGGCTTCATGCCGGTCTCCATCTACTCGGGATCGTCGATCCTGAAGACCCACTGGGAGACCTACGAGAAGGCGGCACTGGAGTTCGGGCACACCCCGGACCGATCGAAGTACCACGTCTCCCAGACCGTGTTCGTGGCCGACACCGACAAGGAGGCGAAGAAGCTCGCGATGGAGGGCGGCATCGGGTACGCGTTCGAGCGTTACCTGTGGCCGATCTGGGAGCGCTTCGGGATGCTCGAGGGCTACATGAACGACGTCGGCGCCACCAAGGCCGACGTCGACCTCGAGTGGATCTGCGACAACGTCTGGGTCGTCGGCTCGCCGGAGACGGTCATCGACAAGCTGAACAAGCTCTACGAGTTCACCGGCGGCTGGGGCGTGCTGCAGGTGGAGACCCACGACTACATGGACGACCCGTCGCCGTGGTTCCAGTCCCTGCAGCTCATCGCGCAGGAGGTCGCCCCGAAGATCCAACTGCCGTTCAGCTCCCGCGCCGCCTGACCGCGCCGCCCCATCCCGACACCCATCCCTATAAGAGCACTGGAGTCACGATGAAGAGTGGAATCTTCCACGTCCCCTACATGAAGCCGAGCCGTTCGCCGCGGCAGGTCTTCGACTACTCGGTCGAGATCGCCCGTGAGGCGGACCAGGCCGGCTTCGCCGATTTCATGATCGGTGAGCACGCCACCCAGGCCTGGGAGAGTGTCCCGAACCCGGAGATCGTGATCGGGGCGTGTGCTCGGGAGACCGAGCAGTTGCGGTTCGCGCCGATGGCGCATCTGTTGGGTCTGCACAATCCGGGGTCGCTGGCGATCCAGGTGGGGTGGCTCTCGCAGGTGTTGGAGGGCCGGTACTTCCTGGGGGTGGGACCGGGGGCGTACCCGCGTGACGCGATCTTGCGCGGCCAGCCTGCGGACCTCTCGGAGGCCCGCCCGCGCCGGGACGAGGCGCTCGAGATCATGCAGAAGATCTGGGACCGCAAGCCCTTCCACCACCAGGGCGAGTACTTCACGGCGGGCTTCCCAGAGGAGACCGAGTCGGACGAGACCGGCGACGAGTTCCACATGATGCCGGACTTCTCGCCGTGGAACGGCGTGGAGAACCTCGAGATCGCGATGACCGCGCTGTCCTACGGCTCGGCGTCGATGAAGTACGCGGGCGCCAACAACTTCTCGCCGATCTCGTTCTTCGGCGGCATGGAGGTCGGCAAGTCGCACTGGGCCAAGTACGCCGAGGGCCAGGAGGAGAACGGGTTCACCCCGGACCGCATGCGGTTCCGGATGTGCCGGGACATCGTCGTCGCGGACACCGACGCGGAGGCGAAGCGCATCGCGCTCGAGGGCGGCCTCGGTACCTGCTGGGAGAACTACCTCGTGCCCGTGTACAAGGAGTTCAACATTCTGCAGGGCTACATCGACGACTCCGGAACCGGGATCGACCAGGCCGACCTGGACATGGACTGGATCGCCGAGCACGTGTGGATCTGCGGCTCGCCGGAGACGGTGATCGAGAAGCTGCAGGCCATGAACGACACCATCGGCGGCATGGGCCAGATCGTGATGAACACCCACGACTACGCCGACGACCCCAAGCCATGGGTGGAGTCGATGCACCGCATCGCCAAGGAGGTTGTGCCGAACATCAAGGACGTCGCGGCGGTGGTCTGACTGACGACCAAGGACGCGGGGCGCCGGGACATCTGGTGCCCCGCGTTAGCATGCGTGGCGGAAACTTGAACGCGGCGGCGCTCCGGGAAGACGAGCTGCCGCTGGCCCGTCCGCTGGGCGGCGACGTGCGATCGGTGTGAGTGTTGCGAGCCTGCGTTCGACGGGACTCGACGCCCTCGCCGCCGAGACGGCCGAGCACGTGGCACGGGGCTCTCGGTCGTTCAAGATCAAGATTGGGCAGGGGGCAGCGTAGACGACCGGATGCCGATCGCCGTCGTGCGCGACGCGGCCGGTACGGAGGCGGAGATCGCGCTCGACGACAACCAGGGACCCACTGTGCCGGAGGCGATCCGCAGGTTCGACGACCTGGAGGACGAGGACCTCCTTTGAGTCGAGGAACCGGTCCACGCCGACGACCTCGCCGCCACGCTCGCGTCCGCAGCGCCGTACACCGCGATCCAGACCGGGGAGAGCTGTTGGGGGGACCGACGCCATTGCGGCGGCCATAAGCGCCGGTGGTCGGACTTCGCGATGGTCGGCCCGATGCGGATCGGCGGAGTCACGGGCTGGCTCTCGGCCGCCGCGGGCTTCGCTGTGAGCCGGGTGCGTGAGCGCGAGGACGTCCGCCGAGCGAGGACCGAGTCGAAGCATGGATTGGCGGAGGTTCGGCCCATGCCGATCTCGCTCGCCGACTGGCCGAGCGCGTCGGTGGAGTAGCGGTGGTATTCGGGGGTCGATGGAAGCCGACATCCCAGCCCGGTCGCGAAGTGGCGCAGGTCGTCGTGAGGGTCGCCCTCTCCGCACTCGGCCGGCCGGATGAAGCTGCACCGGTCTGGCGGGCGGCGGGATCTCCACGGTCATCTGGCTACAGCTCCCGAGGATGTCGACCTCAAACATCGCCTTCATGGCCGAACCGTCCAGAGGCCGGCGGGCTTGGACGAGCGACGTCAACGGGATGCGTCAGGAGTCGGGTAGTCGCGTCGGTGACGGGCTGAGTGGACGCGATCGGGTCGTCTGGCTCGGCGTGGCGACAGGCCCACGCGTCGAGTTCGAAGAGAATCTGGTTGGCCCCGGATTCGGTGGAGTCGGGTAGCTGGAATCCTGGTCACGTGACCCCCGAGGGGGTTCGTGGGCAGGCGTGGGTATCCGCCGGAGTTCCGGCGCGAGGTGCTCGATCTC
>NZ_BAABGT010000001.1:0-2375 GCF_039541715.1 Pseudonocardia xishanensis | reverse complement strand
TGCTGCCAGGACCGCCGACACCGACGGGACCGGGCCCACTACTTCTGAAACGACGTCTTAGACGGAGGCAGCGACGGTTCCGCGGGTACCGCCGACAGATCGCCCTCCCGACACCACCCGAAGCAGCTGTCGAAGCACCCGTTCAACGGGCGGCGAACGCGGGCCCGGACGTGAACCTTCTGCATTCGGCGCTCCGCCTCGCCTCCGCGGAGTCGCCACCCCCGAACCTCAACGGCGTGGTGTCCACACCGGACGGCATCGTCCTTCTCGGCTTGCGGGGAAAACCCCTACCCGCCGCTTTCGACATGACTCAGGACGGCGACTGGATCCTCCCCTCCTCGGCCACCACCGCACCAACGGCCCGCAATAGCTATCCGGCGGTCGCCTCGATCGGCAGGCTCGAGGACGGCAGCACCGTGTTCACCGATCTCGAAGCCGACAGCGTCCTGCACCTCGTCGGCAACCGCTATCGCGCCGCCGAGCTCCTCCGCAACATCGCGCTGGAGCTGGGCACCAGCGTCTGGGCCGAGGATCTCGAGCTCATCGTGGTCGGTCTCGACCCCGACCTCACTCCGCTCGGCCACCACAAGGTCGAGACCTTCGACGACCTCCGGCCCGCGCTGCAGCGCTTCACCGATGGCCTCGACCTGTCCGTCTCGGAGCTCGACACCGGCCAGGACGGCGCACCGGCGCGCCGGGCCGCGGGCGATCCGTCTGACGCTCTGGTCGTGACGGTCCTCGTCGTGCACGGCGTCGACCTCTACGACGAGCGCCTGCTCAAGGACGTCTGCGAGCGGCTCCTCGCGCGCGGACGCACCAGCGCGGTCGTCCTTACGTCGAGCACGGCGACGTCCCTCCCGGGGCCACGACTATCGGTCGATGAGGACGGCATCCTCGCCGACGTCGAGTGGGCCGGCGGACACGTGAGAGCCGAGCAGATGCCCCAAGACCTCGCCGTCTCACTGCTCGACGTCCTCGCGACCGCTCAAGCCCCCGACGAGCCGGTTCCGCCTGCGGCAGAGGAGCATCCGTGGGCCCAGCAGATGACGATCGACGGGGCCTGGGACCCCGAGCTGGACGAACCGGAGCCGGCTGCGGAACCGCTGCCATCGCCAGCGCGGACGACCGAGCAAGAGCGGCGCCTCGTCCGAGTGGAGAACGACGATCCGGACCTCGACGACGATCTCGCCGAGTGGGGCGACACCGAGACCCCGGCACGGCCACTGATCGCTGTGCTGGGTGAGCCGCAGGTCCGAGCCCCGGGCGGGCCGCCTCCTATTCGCGCCGCCTGGCAGATAGAGGTGGTCGTCTACCTCGCCTTCCACGAGCGCGGGGTCAGCCGCGAGAAGCTGACCACCGACCTCTGGCCCGATAACAAGGCAACGTCAGCGTCGAACGTCCGGCGCACCGTCGCCGAGCTGCGCCCATGGATCGGCAAGCACCCGACCCGCCCCGACATCGAGTTCATCCCCTCGCTCAGCACCAGCGGCGACGGGCGCTACCGCATCACCGGGCACCTTCTGGACTGGGAACTGTTCCGTCGGCTCCGCAAACGGGCCCAAGCCCGCGCCGCCGCAGGACACATCGCCGACGCCCGTGCGGACTATCTCAACGCCCTCCGCCTAGTGCGCGGCCCGATCCTCAGCCCACTGCGCAACCGCGGGTACGCCTGGCTGAACAACCCCGACCAGCACCACGACACCCTGATCCCGGGCTTCGTGATCGACACCGCCCACGAGCTCGTCGACCTCTCCCTCGCAGAGGACGACATCGAAAAAGCGCGCTGGGCGGCCGAGGTCGGTCGACTCGTCGACCCCGACTCGACACACGACAGCCCGTTCCTCGACCTCATGCGGATCTCGCATGCCGAGGGAGACACCGGCGCGATGCGTCAGTACGCCGAGCTCTTGCTCGCTGAGCGCGACTTCGAGGTCGGCGAGGACCTGCCACCGGAGAGCTTCGAGGTCTTCAACCGGCTTTTCCCCAACGGCCTCGGCCGAGCGGTCGACGACCGGTGATCGTCGGGGCCTCAGTCGGCCTTGCCCTTGCCCCGCTTGTACTCGTCCTCGCGACGCGCAGCACGCGGACGCTCGATCCGACGCCGTCGATTCTGCTCCCCGTCGTAGCCGGGCTGATCGGCCTCGGTGCGATCGCCGGCGCGTCGACGAGATTGAGCGCTGCGCTCGTCCTGCTGACGACACTCGCCGTTGTCGGCGGCGCCGCCATGATCGTCGATGTGGCGGAGGGACGGCTGCCCAATCGCCTCATCGCAATTCAGAGCGTTGCCGTTGCACTCGTGCTCTGCGTGAGCGCATGTGAACCGTCCTGGCCGGTGGAGAGGCTCCTGATCTAGCAAGGAGACTGGAGCTGTGGGA